>JBEKKH010000198.1:0-11538 GCA_050010815.1 Streptosporangiaceae bacterium
GGTCTGGACGATGGCGTCCTTCAGCTCGCCTGCCCGGCCCTCGAGACGGGCCAGTTCGGCGACCTCGGGGAGACCCTGCCGACGACGAGCCAGGCGGACAAGCTCGGCGTCCAGGTCGGCCAATTCGAGCAGACGGAGCTGGTTTTGCGGTGATGCCTTCACGGACCCCAACGTTAGTCCACGTTGGGCCTCCCGTGGGTTCGAGGGCCCCAGGCCGGGCCAACATGGTAGACCTTCCGCCATGGAGATCCCTCAGGTATCCCGACCGTATATGCCGGGATATGGCATCACCGGGCCCGGGGAAGGAAGCGGGCTCCTGCACTGGTCCTGGGCGGCCGAGCGGCTGACCGCCGCACGAAACTACTGGGTCGCGTCGGTCTGGCCTGACGGCCGGCCGCACGTGATGCCGGTCTGGGGCATGTGGGACGACAGCACACTCTGGTTCACCAGCGCCGCGGGTTCCCGCAAGGTCCGCAACCTGGCTGCCGATCCCCGATGCTGCATCACCACCGAGGACGCCTCAGATCCTGTGGTCATCGAGGGCACCGCGCACATCTCCGCGGAGCCGACAGTCCTGCGCCGGGTGGTCGACCTGATGAACGCCAAATACCGGACGGACTACGGCGTGGACTTCCTCGATCCCGACGTGAACGCGACTATCGGGGTCCGGCCGCGCCGCGTCTTCAGCATGCGGGCCGGGGACTTCACCGGATCACCCACCCGGTGGACCTTCGAGGAGTAGGGGCGCTTCGGTACCGTGCAGGCCAGGTAGCGTGTACGAAGCGTCTACACGCGACCTGCGACCATGACAGCACCGTCCCGGAGCACCCACGACCAGCCTCGGCGCCCGCGCGCCCTCACCGGGGCTGTGGTCGGCGTGCTCGCGGCCGCCGTCGCCGTGGGTGCCGCTCAGTTTGCCTCAGGTCTCGGCATTCCGCAGAGCTCACCGGTAGTCGCGGTGGGCCAGGCCGCCATCGATCTCACCCCGCCGTCCGTCAAGGATTTCGCCATCTCCGAGTTCGGCACCCACGACAAGACGGTCCTGCTCGGCGGCATCCTGGTGGTCCTCGCGCTGTACGCAGCGGTGGTCGGGCTGCTCGCGGTGCGACGGCTGGCCTTCGGCCTGGGGGGCCTCGCGATTTTCGCCTGCCTCGGCCTGGCTGCCGCCCTGACCAGGCCGACGGCCACGGCCGGTTACGTGATTCCCACCCTGGTGGGAGCCGCAGCCGGCGCGCTAGCGCTGGCCTGGCTCGGCCACGCCGCGGCCGGGACCGGTTCTGTTCTGGACCCAGCCGGCCCGCATGGCGGGTCCGCCTCGCGGGGTTCCCGTGCCTTCGGTACCCGCGTTGTCCGGCCTGACCGCACCGTTCTCCCGGAGCCGCTGGCTCCCCCTGACCTACCCGTAGCTGACACCAGCGGGATCGGAGGACCTGCCGTCCGGGCGGGACCGGCCTACTCTTTTACGTACCTGCCCGATCCGGACGCGGAGCCATCCCGGTGGCCTGCGCGCCGGCGGTTCCTGGTCTCGAGCGGCGTGGCCGCGATCGCCGCCACGCTCGGAACGGTGGCCGGAAGAAACCTGACCGATGAGCACAACATCAGCCTGGCCCGGAGCGCCATCCGGTTCCCCCGCCCCGCGGTTCCCGCGCCGCCGCTGCCCGCGGGCAGCAACCTGAATATTCCTGGCCTCAGCTCGTTCATCACTCCGGACGGCAGCTTCTACCGCGTCGATACCGCCCTGCTGGTGCCCCAGGTGGATCCGGCGACCTGGCGACTGCGGATCCACGGGATGGTGCAACGGGAAGTCACCATCACCTTCGCCGAACTGCTTCGCCGTCCGCTCATCGAGGACTACGTGACGCTCACCTGCGTGTCCGACCCGGTGGAGGGACCCTACGTGGGAAACGCCAAGTGGCTGGGCGCGAGCCTGGGCGCCCTGATCAGGCAGGCCCGTCCCCTGGCCGGTGCCGATCAGCTGCTGTGCACCTCCGTCGACGGCTTCACCTCAGGGACGCCGCTGCAGATCGTGCTCGACGGGCGGGATGGGTTGCTCGCCGTGGCTATGAACGGAACGGCGCTGCCCATCGTGCACGGGTTCCCTGCGCGCATGGTGGTGCCCGGACTGTACGGCTACGTCTCCGCCACCAAATGGGTCACCGATATCGAGGTCACCACCTTCGCCTCCGCCTACGGCTACTGGGCTCAGCGCGGCTGGGCCCAGCAGGCGCCGATCAAGACCGAGTCCCGCATCGACGTCCCCGGCGCCGGCGCGTCGCTCGCCCCCGGCACGATACCGGTGGCCGGAGTGGCCTGGGCCCAGCACAAGGGCATCGCCGCCGTCGAGGTGCGAGCCAACGGCGGCCCCTGGCACGAGGCCCGGCTGGCCGCGGTCCCCGGTATCGACACCTGGCGCCAGTGGGTCTGGGACTGGCCGGCCTCGCCGGGCAATTACCTGCTCGAAGCCCGCGCCACCGACGCGACCGGCTACACCCAGACGGCCGTCCAAGCCCAGCCGCCGCCCAACGGCGCCTCCGGCTACCCCTCGGCGGAGGTCACCGTCCGCCGCGCCTGAGGCGCACGCACCATCCGGGGGCTGGTAGCTGATGTGGCGGGAGCAGGCGGGGCCGTTCGGCATCTCATTGGTTACGGTTGGTCGGACCAGGCGCGAGATGAGCGGAAGGGGAGGCTCGATGAGCGGCGACGCGGATCGCGAATTCACCAGGCTGGCGAAGGAGTACCTCGATGAGCGAACGGAACGCAACCCGCCGGCCGCCACCGATCTCGGCGATCACCGATACGACGATCGCCTGGCCGATCCGTCCGGGCCAGCCCGGGCCGATGAGCGCCGCGCCCTGGACGGCTTCGCCGCCCGGCTAGAGGCGATCGACGCCAGCGCCTTGTCCGCCGAGCACCGGGTCGACGCCGCGATGATGGCGGGCAGCGTGGCCGGGCGGGTGTTCGAGCTTGACGAGCTGCGCGAGCACACCTGGAATCCGCTGCAGGCCAACCCGGGCCAGGCCATATACCAGCTGCTGGCCCGCGACTTCGCCCCGCTGCCGGAACGGCTCGCCGCGCTCGCCGGCCGGCTGGCGCAGGTTCCGGCCGTGCTGGCCGAGGCTCGTCGCCAGCTCGGGCCCATGCCCCGGGTGCACCTGGAGACCGCCATCGGGCAGTTCGCGGGCACGATCGCGCTGGTCAGCAACGAGGTCGGTGAGGCCATCGAGGAGGCGCCACCGCCCGGGCCGCAGTTCGGCCGGGTTCGCACCGCCGCCCTGGAAGCCCTGACCGGGCACCGTGACTGGCTGTCCGCGCGCCTGGCCCAAGGCTCCGCGTCCGGCGACTCCGCGTCCGGCGACTCCGCGTCCGAAGGCTCCGCGTCCGGCGGCTTGGCGGACCCGAGGATCGGGCCCGGGCGATTCGCCCGCAAGCTGTCGCTCACGCTCAGCGCTGCCGCGGACGCGGACGCGATCCTGGCCCGCGCGCAGGCCGACCTGGACCGGGTCAGCGAGGAGATCGCCGAGCTGGCCGCCCAGATCGCCGGCTCGGCCCGGCCGGGGCCGGACGTGGTCCGGCAGGTGCTCGACCAGCTGGCGCGGGACGTGCCCGACGACGCGAACATCCTGGGGTTCTGCCGCGACGCGCTGGGCGCGCAGACCGCTTTCGTCATTGATCACCAGCTGGTTTCTGTCTACGACGATCCGATCGAGCTCATCGTGATGCCGGAAATCGACCGCGGGGTCGCCGTGGCGTACTGTGACTCACCCGGTCCGCTCGAACCGCTGCCGCTGCCCACGTTCATCGCCGTCTCGCCGACCCCGGCCGACTGGCCGCCGCAGCGGGTGGCCTCGTTCTACCGCGAGTACAACCGGCACATGGTGCACAACCTGATGGTGCACGAGGCCATGCCCGGCCATTACCTGCAGCTGCAGCATTCCCGCCGGTTCAAGGGCTCCGACACCGCGATCCGGGCCGCGCTGCGGTCCGGATCGTTCATCGAGGGCTGGGCGGTCTACACCGAGGAGCTCATGGCCGGGCACGGCTACCCCGGCGAAGGCGAGCCCGGCGCGGTGCGGATGCAGCAGCTCAAGATGCAGCTGCGCACGATCATCAACGCCATCCTGGACGCCCGGGTCCATGCGCACGGTATGACCGAGACCGACGCCATGACGCTGATGACCGAGCGCGGCTATCAGGAGGAGGGCGAGGCGGCGGGCAAGTGGCGGCGGGCGCTGCTCACCTCGGCGCAGCTGTCCACGTACTACGTCGGGTACGCCGAGATCTCCGACCTCGCCCGCGAGCTCAGGGCCGCCGCTCCCGGCCAGTCCGACCAGGAGGTCCACGACCGCATGCTGGCGCACGGCTCACCGCCGGTCCGGCTGCTGCGCACCCTGTTGCTCCGGGGTGACGAACCCCGAAACCCCCCGAACCCCCCCGAACCGACGCTGGTCACGTCGTGAAAGATCCGGGCTCTCTCGCCTGACGAAGAACCTCCGCTCGGCCAGCGACCAGGCCCTCGACGTGAGCAGGTAGATTCCGGCCGCGAGCGGCGCGAACGCGGCGATCACCACGGTCAGGTAGGGAAGCACCTTGACCAGTGCCCCGGACCCGCCGCCGGAGCCTGGCTGCGCGGAGCCGCTGGCCGGGACGGAGCCGCTGGCCGGGACGGCCGCTTGGGCGCTCATCAGCCGGGCAAGCCGGCTCGAGAGCCAGCACAGCCCGGCCAGCAGCGCGAACACCCCGGCGAAGACCAGGCCCGTCATGCTGGCGGGCCCGGCCCCGCTCAGCCAGTGGGTGCTGAGCGGCACGCCAAGCAGGTCGTGAGCGAGCAGCGTGTTCGGCTTGCCCGCAACGACAGGAGACCGGAACAGCAGGTACATGACGGACAGGAACGGCCACTGGAGCAGGATCGGGGTCAGGCCCGCGAACATGCTCGTGCCCTCCCGGCGGTACAGCGCGGACATCTCGCTGTGCAGCCGTTCGGGCTGGCGGGCGTACCGCTGGCGCAGGGCCAGCAGCTGCGGGGCGAGCCGGGCCGCCGTCGCCTGCCCGCGGAAGGCGCGCAGGTCGAGCGGCATGAGCAGGATCCGCACCGCTATCGTGACCGAGACGATCGCGGTGACAGCGGCTACGGGGCCGAGAACGGGGGTGAGCAGACCGGTAAGCCCGGCGACAAGGTGATACGCGGCGTCCACGGGGACGCCAAAGATAGCGAACATGTGACAACGGCCTTCCAGCTACGACGGAATGATGGCTGGGGACGGCCGCGTAACCCGCGGGTCAGCGAGCAAGGACTCCGGACGCGGCCGCCTGGGCCGCCGAGGGCGCTCGGGGTCTGGGCCGTCCGGCCGCGTCGGGGTCACGCTGACGCAGGAACGCCGCGCGCCAGGATTTCTCCCGCAGCGCAGACGCACGGCGGATCATCGGGATGGCGGCGCTCCGGGACACGCCGGCCACCGAGGTGAGCAGCACGAGCACGGCCGCGAGCATCGCCCCGGCCAGGATGGTCGCGGCCAGGGCGGTCAGCATGGACGGGGTGATCGTGAGCTGCGTGAGGTCGCGCAGGAAACCGGCCAGCACCGCCAGCAGGCTCGCTACCGCCGCCATCGCCACACTCCCCGGGTCGTCGCCGACTTCCTCAGCGTACGCCGTCAGGGGCCAGCTCGGCGACCGCGGCGAGCAGCCGGTCGACTTCGGCCTCGTCGTTGTAGTGGACCAGGCCGGCCCGGACGGCACCACCGGAATCCCGCAGGCCGAACGCACCCGCAAGCTCCCACGCGTAGTTGTCGCCGTTCCACACGTTGACCTGGCGCTCGGCCAGCCGCTGCGCCACCGCGCGGGGCGAGTAGCCGGCCACGGTAAAGAACGCCGTCGGCGTGCGGCGCGGGGCCCGGCCGTACAGCGTCACGTGTTCCATCGCGTTCAGTCCTCCGAGCAGGCGCGCGAAGACCGCCGCCTCGTAGTGCTCCACGGCGGTCATCGACGCGAGCAGCCTGTCCCGGCGGCCCGTGGCGGTACCGGGGTCGAGGGCGGCGAGGTGATCCACGGCCGCCACCACCCCGGCCAGGTCGGCGAATCCCGGCGTACCCCGCTCGAACCGGCCGGGTACCCCCTCGGGCGCGGGCACGAGCTTGTCCGGGCTGAGCGTCTCAAGCAGGGCAGGATCGGCCACCACCGCGCCGATGTGCGGTCCGGACCACTTATAGGCGCTGGTGGCGTAGAAGTCGGCGCCGAGCGAGCCGACGTCCACCGGCACGTGCGGCGTGGCGTGAACGCCGTCCACGTAACACAGCGCGCCCACGGCGTGCGCGGCCGCGGCGATGGCCGCCACGTCCGGCCTGGTGCCGACGATGTTGCTCGCCGCGGTCACCGCGACCAGCCGGGTGCGGTCGCCGAGCAGGTCGCCGTACTGGCCGGCAGGCAGTTCGGCTGTCGATACGTCGACATCGGCCCAGCGCACGACCGCCCCGCGCCGTGCCGCGGCCTGCACCCACGGCCGGACGTTCGCGTCGTGGTCAAGCCTGGACACGACCACCTCGTCCCCCGGCCCCCACTGCCGGGACAAGGTCTCGGCCAGCCGGTAGGTGAGCGTGGTCATGTTCGGGCCCAGGATCACGCCGTCCGGTTCTGCGCCGGTCAGGTCGGCCAGGGCCCGGCGGCATTCGGCCAGGATCGCGTCTGAGCGGGCACTGGCCGGGAAGGCACCCCCGGCGTTGCCGATACCGGCCCGGTAGGCATCCGCGATGGCCTCGACCACCGCGGCGGGAACCTGCGTGCCCGCAGCGCCGTCCAGGTAGGCATAGCCATCGCTCAGGGCCGGGTAGACCGCCCGGACGCGGTTTACGTCAAAGCTCACGAATCAAGGACTCTACTCCCGGGCCACGGCGCTCCCCTGGTCTGCGGTCGCGCTAACACCAGGGCCCAATGCGGGTCGCGCCCCGACGCGCACAGCAGGAAATGCCACGGATCCGCACCGTCCCACCCGGCGTCCAGGACCGGCCACAGGGGTCAGCCAGGACTGGTGCGGCTGCGCTCCACGGTTCCTCTCCCTGCCGGTGGTCCCGGCGATCGGCGCCGGCACGCCGTCCACGAAGAATAAATCAGGTGACAATGTGCCGGCCGCCCGGTTAACCTCACGGCTGATGCCCTCTGTCACCCCTTTGCTGGTCACGCGTGCTTCCGCCAGGGTACGGCCAGTGGGAGCGCTGTGGCGGCTACGGGGCTACCTGAAACCATTCCGGACGCAGATGATCGTCATGCTCTGCGCCGCGCTTGGCGCGGTCGGCGCCGAGCTCGCCATCCCGCTGCTCACCAAGTCCGTGATCGACGGCGCGATCGCGCACGGCGACAAGCGGCTGCTGATCCCGCTCGCCCTGGCGGCGGTCGGCCTCGGCACGGCGGTAGCGCTGCTGAACATGATCCGGCGCTGGATTCAGTCCACCGCGGTCGCGGAGATCGAGAAGTCGATCAGGGACGACCTGTACGAGCACCTGCAGAGACTGCAGGCGGCGTTCCATGACGAGTGGCAGTCGGGCCAGCTGCTGTCACGGGCCACCACCGACCTGTCGGCGATCAGGAGGTTCGCCGGGTTCGGGCTGATCTTCCTGGTCACCAACGTGATGACGTTCATCGCGGTGGTCGCGCTGCTGATCAACCTCAACTGGTGGCTCGGCCTGATCACCGGCGTGGTGTTCGCGCCCGTCCTGCCGGTCTGCCTCAGGTTCGAGAAGCGCTACCGGCTGCTCTCCCGCCAGGTCCAGGACCAGCAAGGCGACCTGGCCACCCTGGTCGAGGAGGCAGCCACCGGCATCCGCGTGCTCAAGGCGCTCGGCCGGGGACAGCAGGCCGCCGCCAGGCACGACGCCCGGGCCGCCGACGTCTACCGGACGCAGGTCCAGAAGGCGGGCCTGCTCGGGTCGTTCTGGGCGCTGCTCGACCTGATCCCCAACGGCGTCATCGGGATCATCCTCGTGCTTGGCGCGGTCGCGGTCAGCGAGGGATCGCTGACCATCGGCGGCCTGGTGGCCTTCATCACGCTCGCGCTGCAGCTGGTGTGGCCGGTCGAGGCCCTCGGGTACATCATCGCCTCCGGGCAGGAGGCGGCCACTGCGGCTCAGCGGGTGCTGGAAATCTTCGACACCACGCCGGAGATCACAGATCAATCCGCCGAACGGCCGGTGGTTCCTGCCCAGGCCGCGCAGGTAAGCAGCCGCGGTCACCTGGTGTTCGACCATGTGAGCTTCAGCTATCCCGGTGCGGCCGACCCCGTGTTGCGCGACATCGTGCTCGACCTGCCGCCCGGCAAGACGGTTGTGCTCACCGGGGCCACCGGAGCCGGCAAGTCGACATTGCTTCAGCTTGTGCCGCGGCTCGCCGACGCAACCTCAGGATCGGTGCGGCTGGACGGGACCGATGTCCGCGACCTGCCGCTTGACCGGCTCCGCGTCGCGGTCGCGTGCGCCTTCGAGGACGCGACGCTGTTCTCGGCCAGCGTCAGGGAGAACGTGACGTTCGGCGCGCCGGACGCGGACGAAGCCGCGGTCGAGGCCGCGCTGACGGCTGCGCAGGCGCGGTTCGCGTTCGACCTGCCCTGGGGCCTGGACACCCGGATCGGCGAGCAGGGCATGGCGCTTTCCGGCGGGCAGCGGCAGCGGATCGCGCTGGCCCGGGCCATCTTGGCCAGGCCGGACGTGCTGATCCTCGACGATCCGCTGTCCGCACTCGACGTGCACACCGAAGAGCGGGTGACCACCGCGCTGCACGAGATCCTGGCCGGCTCGACGGCGCTGGTGGTGGCGCACCGGCCGTCCACGGTGGCGCTGGCGGACACGGTGGCGCTGCTGTCCGGCGGGGTGATCACGGCCACCGGCAGCCACCGGGAGCTGCTGGCCTCCAACCCGGAGTACGCCGCGCTCATGGACACCGAAGGGCTGGGGGCGAGGGCGTGACCGTGGCGCCGGGGGGTAGCAGCGCGTGGCGCGGGGTCGCTGCGGAGAAAACCGAGGAAGTCAGCGCCGGCCTGGCCGCGCTGCTCCGCGAGCGGAGCAGGCGGCTGCTCGGTGACCTGCTGCGGCCGCACCGGCGCGCGGTCAACGCCACCGTGTCGCTGATCGTGGTGGAGAGCCTGGCCGCGCTGGCCGGCCCGTGGCTGGTGGGCATCGCCATCGACACCGGGCTCCCGCCGCTGCTGCACGCGCACGACGCCGGGCCGCTGCTCGTCATCGCCGCCGCGTTCGCGGTCGCGGTCGCGGTGCAGGCGGTCACGACCCGGATGTTCGTCACCATGACCGGGCGGGTCGGCCAGAAGGTGGTACTCGAGCTGCGCCGCCGCCTGTTCGCGCACTTCATCGGCCTGGACGTGGCGTTCCACGAGGACTACACCTCAGGGCGCGTCATCTCCCGGCAGACCTCTGACGTCGACTCGATCTCCGACCTGTTCGAGGAGGGGCTCGATTCGCTGATCGCGGCCGTCTTGACCCTGCTGCTCGTCGGCACCGGAATGCTGCTGCTCGACTGGAAGCTCGGCCTGGTGGTGCTGGCCGGCTTCATCCCGCTGACCTGGCTGACGGCCTGGTTCCGGGGCGAATCAGCCCGGGCTTACCGGCGCACCAGGGAGGCCATCGCGCTGGTCATCGTGCATTTCGTGGAGACGTTCGGCGGGATAAGGGCGGTGCAGGCCTTTCGCAGGGAACAGCGGAACGCTGACATCTTCTCCGGGCTCGGCCAGGATTACGCCCAGGCGAGCGCGCGCGCCTCCCGGCTCATCGCCATCTACGGCCCGTGCATCTCGCTGGTCGGCAACATCATCACCGGCGTGATCCTGGGCTACGGCGGGCTCCTCGTCATCGAGGGCAACATCAAGGTCGGCGTGCTCGCCACCTTCCTGCTTTACCTGCAGCGTTTCTTCGACCCCCTGCAGGACGTGTCGCAGTTCTACAACACCTTCCAGTCGGCGGCCTCCGGCCTGGAGAAGATCTCCGGCGTGCTCGACCAGGACGCCGCGGTCCCCGAGCCTTCCGCCCCGGAGCCGCTGCCGACGCGCGCCACCGCCACGGCGGGCCGGCAAGTGCGGTTCGACTCGGTCACCTTCGGCTACCGCGACCACCTGGTCCTGCCGGGACTGAACCTGGATATCCCGGCCGGGCAGACGGTGGCCCTGGTCGGTGAGACCGGTGCGGGCAAGACGACCATCGCCCGGCTGCTCGGCCGGTTCTACGATCCGCGGTCGGGCCGGGTCACCCTGGACGGGCTCGACGTACGGCAGCTGCCCGACGCCGTGCTCCGCAGCGAGATCGTCGTCATTACCCAGGAGAACTTCCTGTTCGACGGGTCGGTCGCGGACAACATCCGGCTCGGCCGGCCGGACGCGTCCGACGCCGACGTCCAGACCGCGGCCCGGACGATCGGCGCGCACGATTTCATCGCCGCGCTGCCGTCAGGGTACGACACCCCGGTCGGCAAGCGCGGAGGCCGGCTGTCGGCGGGGCAGCGCCAGCTCATTTCCTTCGCCCGGGCGTTCCTGGCCGCTCCGGCCGTGCTCGTCCTCGACGAGGCCACCTCGCTGCTCGACATTCCGAGTGAGCGGCTGGTTCAGCGCGCGCTGCGCACCGTGCTGGCCGGCCGTACCGCCGTCATCATCGCGCACCGGCTGTCCACCGTGGCGATCGCCGACCGGGTGCTCGTGCTGGACCAGGGGCGGATCACCGAGGACGGCCCGCCGGGCGAGCTGATATCCGGCGACGGTGAATACGCCGCCCTGCACGCCAGCTGGGCCGCCAGCCTGGCCTGAGGTCACCAGCCTGGCCTGAGGTCACCAGCCTGGCCTGAGGTCACCAGCCTGGCCTGTGCGCCGGCTAGCCGGCGGCCGAGGGGTCGCCGGGCACCACGATCCCGGTCTCGTAGGCCAGGATCACCGCCTGCACCCGGTCCCGGAGCCCGAGTTTGGCAAACAGGTTGCCCACGTGCGTCTTGACCGTAGCCTCGCTGACGAACAGCGTGACCGCGATCTCGGCGTTGCTGCCACCCCGGGCCAGCAGGCCGAGCACCTCCCGCTCCCGTGCGGTCAGCGAGGCGAGCCGGGCTGGTGACGGCGCGATCTCCGGTCGCCTGCGCGCGAACACCTCGATCAGGCGGCGGGTCACGGACGGCGCGAGCAGGGCGTGGCCGGCCGCCACGGCGCGGACCGCGGCGATCAGGTCGGCGCGGGGCGAGTCCTTGAGCAGGAACCCGCTGGCGCCGGCCCGCAGCGCCTCGTAAACGTACTCGTCGAGGTCGAAGGTCGTGAGCATGATTATCTTGGGCGCCGCCGATCCGCGCGTGATCAGCCGGGTCGCCTCCAGTCCGTCCATCCCCGGCATCCGGATGTCCATGAGCACCACGTCGGGATGGTGGGCGGCCGACGCGGACACCGCCGCCTCGCCGTCGGCCGCCTCGCCGACCACCGCGATGCCGTCGGCGGTGTCCAGGATGATGCAGAACCCTGAGCGGACCAGTTCCTGGTCATCGACGACGAGTACCCGGATCGGCACGGGCACGTCCGGA
>JBEKKH010000199.1:0-11516 GCA_050010815.1 Streptosporangiaceae bacterium
TTGACGCGCTTGCGCAGCAGGATCGTGAGCCGGTCATCCCAGCCTTCGAGCATCGAGTCCAGGACCAGGCAGTCCTGGCGCCCTGCGCGGGCCAGGAGGAGGACTCCGAGCGAGGTCTCTAGCTGGTCGCGGGCACGTGATAGCAGCGCGTGCAGGTGGTTGCGGGAGATCCCGAGTATGCTCGCGGCCTCGCTATTGGTCAGGCCGTGACGGAGCTGGAGTTCCAGGACTTCCCGTTCGGTGGATCCCAGGCCGCTGAGGGCGTCGTGAACCCTGGCCCTCAGTTCTGCTTCTTCTGCGGCAGCGGCAACGTTTGCGGCTTCATCGGCCATGCCCGCAGCCGTCTCGAGGGGCGCCTGCCGGCGGTCGCCTCGCAGCATGCGCCGGCATTCGTTGCGTGCCACCGCGTACAACCAGGAACGGAGCCGCTCCCGGTCCTGCAGGCCGGACAGCCGGCACGCCGCGATGACGAACGTGTCGTGCACGGCGTCCGCCGCGTCGGCGGGTTCATGGAGCATGGTCCGGCAAAACCTGTAGAGCGGGTCCGCGTACCTGTCGTACGCCTCCGCGAGCCCTGCAGGGTCGCCCGCAACGATGGCCGTGGCAACCTCGCTGTCGCGCATGGCGCTACGGTAGTAATAGAACGGCGCAAGCAGACGGAAATAGACAAATGTGGTACCGCAAAGCAAGGCGACCGTGACAGACCGATGGTGTGCCGCGATGTGCCTTGTGTATCTTGCTCCCTGGTAAGGATCCCGGCGGGCGGCTCGGTCGGTGCCAATCGAGCCGCGGGCTCAGAAGATCCGGTCAAGGCTCGTGGTTATGGTCGGACGGGCTGGGGTCAGTGGTCGTCATAGTGGAAACGGCAGGCGATGATGGTGATCGCGTCAGGCTGGATGTCGTAGACGAGCCGGTCCTTCTCGGTTATCCGGCGTGACCAGACCTCGCCGCCTAGGTGCTTGAGGCGTTCCGGCTTGCCGGTGCCGGTCCGCGGCGTGCGTGTCGTCTCCGCGATGAGCCTGATGATCTTGGAGAGCACCTTGGGGTTGGTCGTCGACCATGCCTCGAGGTCTTCGAGGGCACCGGAAGTGATCGATAGTTTCACCCGTCTGCCTGCACGCCGAACCGGGCGGCCAGCGCCTCGAGTTCAGTCGGCTGGGCGGCGCCTTCGCGTGCCTCTGCCAGCCCGCGCAGGATGTGGATGGCGTTGGCGCGTGTGGAGAACAGGTAGAGCGTTTCCTGTAGCGATTCGTAGTCCTCGGCCGACATCAGGACGGCGTTGCCGCCGTTGCGTGCCACAATCTCGACGACGACATGGTCTTCATTGACCTGCCGCACCAGCGGGAACAGATTCTCGCGGGCATGGCTAATGCTTACTGCGGTCACCGGGCCTCCTCATAGTCGTACGGGAACCCTGTACGAGATTATGTCATCGGGAGCAAAGATGGCAAGGAGAGCGATCTGCGGCATGCCCAGCCAGGTCGGCACTCAAGCCCGCACCTTGCCTGGGTTAACGCCGACCGATCGCCGCTGTATATTCCTGGCGCAGGCCAGAACTGCGGGCGGCCAGCGGGCTCCCGCTCACTGCCGGTTTCCCCTGGTCAGGCGGCATAGGATGCGCAACGGCGTCGGCAAGCCCGTAACGGGATTGTGAGAAAGCGCCGGGATAAACCGGCATGGAGGAGGAGATGGAAGAGCTCTACGTCGAAGGGCTAGCGACCCACGGCGACCCCGAGTCATCCCGTCGACAGGTAGCCTCCTGCTGCACCGGCCGACCATGAAGGCGACGATGCTCATGGCGGCCGAGCACGCGAAGGCGGAGAAGGTGATGATTGCGAGATCCATGCCCGGCACTCCTGACATCGGTTGCCCGCGAACCGCGGGTTGGTTCCACAGTGGGTCAGCAGCCGCGCTGAGACCACACAGCCAGGGCACGGAATCACGCACAGAATAGGGCTCGCCGACCGCCATACCTGGGTGCTTGTTGGGCACACAGAATGGTTTTACCCTGAGTTACCAGACCGGGCATGATTGGGGATCAGGTGTCTGAGTCGCCTCCGATGCCCTTTGGCAGCCTGCTGCGCTCGCTGCGCTTGGCCGCTGGCCTGACTCAGGAAGAGCTGGCGGAAGCCGCCAAGCTGAGTTACCGGTCCATCAGCGACCTGGAACGCGGGATCAGCCGGTCCCCTCGCCGGGACACCACCCGGCTGCTGGCAGACGCCCTCGGACTGTCCGGAGACGACCGGGTCGGGTTCGAGGCTGCCGCACGCAGGCACGTTTCCGCGGCCAGGCGCGGGGCCCCGCAGCCGGTGCCTGGGGGGATCGCTGCCGCCACCTGGACGCTACCGCTCACGGGACGAGAGCCCGGGATTGAGTCTCTCTTGAACGCCGGAGGCGCGGGCAACGTCGTTGACATCTGGGCGACGCGTGCCAGCCAGATGGTGGTCGGCGTTCCCGCTGCGGCGGGGCCGTCGCGGTCGGCGGGATCGCGGGTGTGGGGGGATGTGCCGGCGAGGAATCCTGGGTTCACAGGGCGGGAGGGGCTGCTCGCGGCGGTGCGGGAGACGCTGGTATCCGGGGACCGGGCGCTGGTGGTGGCGCTGCACGGGTTGGGCGGGGTCGGCAAGACGCAGCTGGCGGCTGAGTACGCGCACCGGCATGCCGGGGAGTATGACGTGGTGTGGTGGGTGGCGGCGGAGCAGCCAGCGCTGATCGGGGAGCAGTTCGCTGAGCTCGCCGTCGAGATGGGCTGTGCGGAGCCCGGTACCCCGGTGCAGGTGGCGCGGCGGGCGGCGCTGGGGGTGCTGCATGGGCGGGGCGGGTGGCTGCTGGTCTTCGATAATGCCGAGCGCCCGGAGGACGTGGCGAGGTGGTTGCCGGGTGGGCTAGGGCACGTGCTGGTCACGTCCCGGGCAGGCCCATGGTCGGAGGTGGCGGTGCCGGTGGAGGTGGATGTGCTGGACCGGCCGGAGTCGGTGGCGATGCTGCGGGCGCGGGTGCCGGGGCTGGATGATGCCGCTGCCGGACGGGTGGCGGGGGCGCTGGGGGACCTGCCGCTGGCGGTGGCGCAGGCGGCCGGGTACATGGACGGGACCGGGATGCCGGCCGGGGAGTACCTGGGGGTGCTGGCGTCGCGGGCCGGGCAGGTTCTGGACCTGGGGCGGCCGATGTCGTATCCGCGGTCGCTGGCGGCGGTGACCCAGCTGTCCCTGGACCGGTTGCGCGGCCAGGACCCGGCCGCGGCGGAGCTGGCCGGGGCGTGTGCGTTCCTGGCCCCTGAGCCGGTCCTGGCGGAATGGTTCACTGACACCTCCGCGGCTCTGCCCGGTCCGCTGGGCCAGGCGGCGTCGGACCCGCTGGCGTGGCGGCAGGCGTTGGGCAGCCTGGCCGCCAGCGCGCTGGCCCGGCTCAGCGGCGGCGGGCTGCAGATGCACCGGCTGACCCAGGCCATCGTCCGGGATTACCTTTCCCCGGAGCAGGCTGCCGTCGGCCGAGCCTGCGCGGAGGCGGTGCTGGCCGCCATTTCCCCGGGCGACCGGGACGCGCCGCAGGACTGGCCGCGGTGGGCGCGGCTGCTGCCGCACCTGCAGGCCCTTGACCCCGCCGCCACCGGCAGTCCCGCCCTGCGGGCGCTGGCATGCGAGGCCGCCTGGTACCTGCTCCGGCGCGGCGACGCCCGCGGTGGCCATGATCTCGCCGCCAGCCTGCACCGGAACTGGCGCGAGCGGCTCGGCCCCGACGACCGCGACACGCTGCGGGCCGCCCAGCCATTCACCCGCGCCCTGTGGCAGATGGGCCGCTACCGCCAGGCGCTGGAGCTGGATAAGGACACCCTGGGCCGCTGCCGTCGGGTGCTGGGCGAGGACCACCCCGACACCCTCCACTCCGCGGACAGCCTCGCCGCCGCCCTGTGGTCGCTGAGTGAGTACGGGGCGGCGCAGGAGCTGGATAAGGACACCCTTGCGCGGCGGCGGCGGGTGCTGGGAGAAGATCACCCCGACACGCTCAACTCGGCCAGCAACCTCGCCGCTGACCTGCGCGGCCTGGACGAACGTGAGTCGGCGCGGGAGCTGGATGAGGACACCCTGGCGCGGCGGCGGCGGGCGCTGGGCGAGGACCACCCCGACACCCAGGGGTCAGCCCACAACCTCGCATCATACGAGCGCACACTGGAAGAAAGCTGATCACAACTACGCGCGATCCGGACCCGGCGAATGCCAGAAGCTGAAGCGACGGCCATGATGGACTATCACGTCACGGCATGTGTGGCGCCGGCCTGCAAAATCGGCCTGGGGAATGCATCACGCTGATCACAGTTGCCTAGGAATCAGGGAGCGGAACCCGATTCCTGCTGCTGCGATGTCCGTGATCCAGAACATCCATTCTGTGCCTCGAAAGCCCGGCTGAAGGCGCCGGTCCAGTACAGAACGACGGTTCGGGCACGTCTCGATATGAGTTACCCGGGTTTCGCGGCGCGGCTACGGGCCGGGCGGCGGGGTGAAGATCGCGTGGGTCCCGATGCGTCGCCAGATGACGTGGGCTTGCCCAGCGACTCGCTCCTGGCCATAGCTGAAGGTCGCGCGTCCGTCGTTGTCCCATGTCATCTTGAATACGCCCGGATGGGCGGTCACGCCCTTGACGCGGAGTCCGGGGCGGAACGGGCGGTCGGGAGCGGCCAGGTCTGGCACGAAGTACTCCGTGATGACCTTGCGGAAGGTGGCCTGCTGCTGCCGGGTGAGGTTCTTCCAGTCCCGTTCGAAGCGGGGCAGCGTCTCGACTGCGGGCATCAGCCATCCGCCGGCCCGAGCGTGTCAAGATGAGCGAGCATGTCCTCGGCCGACTCGTGCACGGTGCCCCGTCGTGCCGCGATGTCCTCATCAGCCTCGCGTTCCCCGGCCAGCCACTGCGGGGTGAAGAACCATGCCTGATCGGTCGGGATGGATACATAGCCGCGGATGGTGACCGTCCCGTCCTGCTGGACGGCGAACTCCACCTCGTCGCCTTCCCCGATGTGCAAGGCGCGCCGGATCTCCTCTGGCAGGGTGAGCTGCGCCTTCGGGCGGACCTTGACGCGGGCGGTCATCCGGGGCTCCGGCTCAGCCTTGGCGGCGGGTACAGCCATGAACTCACATCTCCAGATCGGTTCGGATTTTCTTACTATCCGATTTTACCATGGACGTGCCGCGAACAGCAGGACCAGGTATCCGGGCTCGCCGCAAGATTGAAGGGCGGCGCGGCGAAAACCAGGTCACGGGCGGCCTGAAGCGGTGGCACTGACGCTAACGAGCCGCGCCGGACGGCGGGTCCCTGTGCGCGCTGCCCGCGGTCTTCTTTCCGCGCCGCGATGACACTCCGGCAGTGCCCGATCGGGCCGGTTTCCTGCCGACGGCAAGAACAGAGATCGGGTCATCTTGCAGAGTGATAGAAGCCTCGCCGTCTAGGACCGTGAATTTTCTTTTGCCATGATGGGAACCGAACTGGCCGTCTGCTGCGACATAGAGAGCATGGGAGCGAGCGAAAGGCTCCGGGCATGAGCCCGGAGACCGAGGAGCGCGATGACGTGGTGTTGCTGCGCGCTGTGGCGCGTGGTGACGAGGAGTCGCTCGCCGTTCTGTATGACCGGCACGCCGGCTGGCTGACCATCCGGATGACGCGTCGGTGCGCGCTGCCGGATGTGGTCGATCACGCCGTCCAGGACACGTTCCTCGCCCTATGGCGGGAGGCGGGTGCCTACCGTGGGACCGGCAATGTGGCCGCGTTCATCTGGGGTATCGGCATCCGCCGGCTGATTGACTCGATCCGCCGGGAGAACGGCCCCCGGCGGCGCCTGCCGTGGCGTGCGGCGGAGCCGGAGACGGTCATCTCGGCCGAGGATGAGGTACTGGCCGGCATTGAGCATGGCCGTCTGGGGCAGGCGCTGGCCGAGCTCTCGCCGGAGCTGCGCGGTGCGCTCGAGGCGACCGTGCTGGACGGCTTGACCTGCGCGGAGGCAGCCGTCCTGCTGGGCGTGGCGGAAGGGACGGTCAAGTCCCGCTGTCACCGTGCCCGGATGGCGCTGCGCGCCGCGCTCGCCGGGGAGCCGGCCGGAGCCGGTACGTCGGCGTACCGCCGAGAAGTCTGGGGGGCATCATGACGAACTCATCTCCCGGTGCGGCCGAGCCGGTAGCCGGAGCGGACGGTCACCCTGGCGAAGACCTCCTGGCCGGTTACGCCGCTGGTACGGCCGGGACCGTCGTCGCCTGGTCGGTGGAGGCCCACCTGACCGGATGCGCGCGCTGCCGCTCCGCCCTATCGGTGCATGCAGACGCGGAGCGGCTAGCGCGCAACCGTTCCGTGCTGCTGGCGCGCGCGGCTATCGGCGACGGGGGCCGGGTGCGGCGCGTGCTGCGGCGGTGCGGCATCCCCGACTATGTGCTTGGCCTGCTCGCGGCGACTCCGTCGTTGCGCCGGTCCTGGCTGCTGTCGGTCGTCGGAGTGCTGGCCGTGGTGGCCGCCGAGGCAGTGGCGGTCAGGTACGGCTGGATCCAGGCGGGCAGGCCCGGCCGCCTAGAGGGGCATCCAGGCCCGGAGGCCCTGGCGCCGTTCGTGTTGGTGGCCCCCTTGCTCGTGCTGGCAGGGGTGGCGGCGGCGTTCCTGCCGATGTTTGATCCTGCCTGCCTGCTGGCGGTCGCTGCTCCCTTTTCTGGTTGCACCTTGCTGCTCGTTCGTTCGGTTTCCGCACTGGCCGCCGCACTGATTCCGGTGGTCGCTGCCGCGTTCTTCCTGCCCGGGCCGGGATGGCTGCCCGTCGCGCTGCTGCTGCCCTCGCTGGCGTTGTCCGCGTTCGCGCTCGCTGCCGCGACAGTACTGGCCCCGCGGACGGCGGCCATCACGGCGGGGACCTTGTGGGCGCTTCCCGCGCTGCTGCTGGGCACGGCTACGGCGCACGGCGCCCTGCTGATCGTGCAGCCGGACGCCCAGTTCGCGTGCGCCGCCGTGCTCTGCGCCTGCGCCGTGGTGCTGCGCCTCCGACATGACCGTTTCGAGTGGGGATGGATGAGATGACCCTGAGCATGCGCACCGCGGCCGTCCGCGTCGAAGGCCTGTCCCGGCGGTACGGGTCTACCCGGGCCTTGGACGGCGTCGACCTGACGCTGGAGCGGGGGATCACCGGCCTGCTCGGCCCGAACGGTGCGGGGAAGACCACGTTGCTGTCGATCCTGGCCACCGTCAGCGAACCGGACGGGGGACAGGTGTCGGTGTTCGGCCTGGACCCAGCGGACGGCGCGGAGCGGGTGGAGATCCGGCGGCGGCTCGGCTACCTGCCGCAGGAGCTGGGGTATCACCGGCACTTCACGGTGGCCGCCTTCCTGGACTATGTGGCGATCTTGAAGGAGATCACTCACCGGCGCCGCCGGGCCGAGGAGGTGGCCAGGGTGCTGGCCGTCACCGGGCTTGAGGACCGTGCCCGCTCGCGGATCCGGACCCTGTCCGGCGGGATGCGGCAGCGGCTGGGCATCGCTCAGGCGCTGCTAGGCGGCCCCGAGCTGCTAATCCTGGATGAGCCGACAGCCGGGCTGGACCCGGAGCAGCGGCTGCGGTTCCGTGAGCTGCTGTCCGGCCTGCCCGGTGACCCGGTGATCGTGCTGTCCACTCATCAGGCCGACGACATCGCCGCGATCTGCCCTAAGGTCGTCGTGCTGCTCCGGGGGCAGGTCCACTTCGCTGGTACCCCGGCCGAGCTGGCCGCCACCGCTGCCGGGCGGGTGTGGGCGGCGGACGAGCGCGACCCGCATGCCCATCTGTCCTGGCGCGGCGGTGACAACCGATGGCGGCACATCGGCGACGAGGTGCCAGGTGGCGCCGAGCTTGTCAGGCCGACGGTCGAAGACGGCTACCTGCTGCTCTCCCACGCGGCAGGTGCGCGATGATCTCTGCCGGGCACGCGCGGACGGTGCTGAACCTGGCCAGAGCGGAGGCGCTCCTGCTGATCCGCAGCCTGCTGGTGCTGGCTGGGCTGCTGGCCAGCGGAGCCGTGGTATGGGTGCTTTTCGGGTCGGTGCAGCCGTTGTGGTGGAACGCCGCCTGGCAGATCGGGTTCGGCCAGCTGATCCTCGGCCTGGTCGTGCTGGCCGCGGCGCAACTGGCCGCCGGGCGGGCACGCCGCGAGGGCATGGCGGACCTGTACACCAGCTTCCCGGTCACGGCCGGCACCCGTACCGTCGCCCACCTGGCCAGCCTGGCGGGCGCGGCGCCCGCCAGCCTGCTGCTGATTGGCGGCGCTGTAGCCGTTGCGCAGGCCCGCGGCGCTATCGGCACTCCGGCCATCACGGTGCTGGCAAGCGGGCTGGTGCTGGTGATCGCATCGGGAGCGGCCGGGATCGCGATCGGCACGCGATTCTCCCATCCGCTGGCAGGAGTCCTCGGCGCCCTGGCGTTGTTGATCACAGCCACGACGTCTCACCTGGTGTCGGGTGCGGCCATCTGGCTGGTCCCGTGGGAGTGGAACCAGGATCAGCTCAGCGGGCTGCCCGGCCCGCTGGCCGGATATCCGGCCGCCGGCGCGCACCTGCTGGAACTGGCCGGCCTCGCGGTCCTGGCCGGGACGGTGGCCCTGGCGGTGACTGCCGGCCACGTCCGCGCCAGGGGCGGGCTGGCCACGGCCGGCATCGTGGCCCTGGCGGTGACCTGCCTCGCCGGGGCACTGCAACTGCGACCCATCCCCACCGCGGGGCTGGACCACCTGGTGACCGAGACCGCCAGCCTGGCCTCGGTGCAGCACTGCACTACCGCCAATGACATCCGCTACTGCCTCTACCCTGAGTTCGGCCGTGACCTGCCATCACTGGAAGGGCCGGTCAACGGGGTGCTCGCCCGCCTGCCTGCCCGGCCCAGCCAGCCGCTCAGGGTTCAGCAGGTCCTCACGCTGGACCTCACCGACCTCACGTATGGCCATTCGAAGGACCAGATCTCTCAGTGGCGCGCGCAGTTGCGGAACGCGCGGGCCCGCGCCCTCACGGACACGGCGATCTACCTGCCTGTCGGCTCATGGCCTGCCGGCGGTAGCCAGCTGGCCGACGCAAACTTCGCTGTGGCCCTGGCCACCGCCGAATGGGGGGTCCGCATTCCGGCCCAAGCCACCGGCAACCCCGCCAGCGAGCAGTTCCTGCCCTGCGTACCGCTGAACCAAGCGCGCGAGGCGATCGCGATCTGGCTGGCCATCCTCGCCACCCGCCCGTCCGCCGGCGAGCTCCAGGCAGGCCTGCCCAGTCCTGGCCACTACCTAGGTGACGAGGTCAGCAACACCTTCGTCCCCACCTGGACCTATCCCGGCATGACCGCCGACTACCTCGCGTCGTCCGGCATCGCGCCGCAGCCCACCGCGGCTGGCTACCTGCTAGCCGCGGCCATGGTCAGCCTGCCCCAGCAGAACGTCAGCCACGTCCTGGCGAGCGCGTGGGGCAGATGGCTGAACTGGCACACCACCGACGCGCAGCTCGCCGCCGCCCTCGGGATACCGATGCCGAGCATTTCCACCCTGGTGCCACCCCCTCCGCCCGGGCAGACGACCGGGCACGGACCTGCCAACGGCCCGCAGAGCCCGCTGTGCACCAGCTGACAGCGGTCCCATCATCAGGAAATGAGGTTCTGTCATGCACAGGAAGCGGCTCATCTTCATCATCGTCACCGCTGCAGGTGCCACCCTGCTGGCCGGCGGCGGTATCGCGGTGGCCAGCAATGCCCCGGCGAGCGGCGGCGGCAATGTGTATTTCACCGCTTACCAGAACGACGACCTGCCCGGGGCGACGGCGGTCCTGTCCGGAGCGATCGGCGACTTCGGTGAGGCGGTTAGCGTCCTCCCGGGCGGAACGGTCGACCCGGAGCACGGCAGCCAGGACAGCCTGGCGCTGACCCAAGGCTCGTTCCGGATTGTCATCGGGCCCCTGCACGCGAAGTTCGTGAATGCTCTGGGCCACGCCTCCTACAATCTGAAAACGTGCTCGGGGCACGCGGCCGTGACCGGAGCGGCTCCAGTCGTGGCGGGCTCGGGCACCGGCGCGTACAAGGGGATCAGCGGGAACTTTACCTTGACCATCACGGGCAGTGAAGTGGACGCGAAGCCGGGGTGCCAGCCCTTCTCCGGCAGCGCCTTGCTCGCGCAATCCATTGTCATTTCCGGACCGGGAACCGTCTCGCTCCCTTAGGCGCAGCGGCTCAGCGATCACTTATCCGGAGGTGCCAGTGACCCCGCAGCCCCCGAACGTCCAGCGGTCCCGCCTGTCCTGGCTCCGTGCGCTGCCTCAGCTTGGCTGGCCCATCAGCCGGACGATGCCCTGGGGCACCCTGCTCGCCGGGTGCCTGACAGGCACCGTCTATCTCGCCATCTTCGCCCACGTCGCTAAGAACTCCGGCTGGCTGGTCGGCCAAGGCAATGTCCGCCTTGCCTTCCTCCCCGCCGTCGCGGTGATGTCCTTCGTCGTGCGCGTGCCGTTCCGTCCGCTGACCCAGGCTGTCCCCGTCCCGTCCTGGGTTACCCCGGCTGGTCACCTCCTGCTCGCCGCCCCCATCCTGGCCGCGACATGCTGGGCACAGCTGTGCATCATGACCCAGACCATCCCGGCACAGACCGTCGGCCACCCACCCGCCGTCTACCCGCTGCTGGCCCAGCTGACTGGGTGGTGCGCGGTCGCCATCGCAGCCGCCGCCTGCGTTGCCAGGTCCCGCTACGCGGACCTCGGCGGAGCTATCGGCGCACCGGTCAGCTTCGCAGTCATTACGCTCGCTTCGTTCACGCCGATCACCAGGAGAATCCTGGTCGAACCGGCCGCAACCGCGGACACCGTGACCATTGCCTGGTACGCCATCGCTGCGGGCGCGCTGGCCCTGACCTGTGCGGCGATGCGGGATCAGTGGCCGCGTTACTCACGCGATGTCAGGAGTCTTCTGCCGCGAGACAGGGTTTGACCAGGCCGGTCTCGTAGGCGAGGACGACCGCCTGGACCCGGTCCCGCAGCCTCAGCTTGGTCAGGATCCTGGCCAGATGGGTCTTGACCGTGGCTTCGCTGAGCGTCAGCGCGGACGCCATCTCGGCGTTGCTCAGGCCGCGCCCGACAAGGGTGAGCACCTCCAGCTCACGCGTACAGGCCGCACCGCGACGGCAGCAGCCGGACCCGCTTCTGCAGGCCGCCTTCCTCCTCCAGCACGGCATCGGCCAGCTCGAACGGGACAACCCGCGTGAGCTCGCCCAGGTGACCAGGGGCAAACACTCCGGCGGCAACGGTAATCACCGTCGTGACCGTGATCACGGCAGAACGCATGGCAGACTGACCGGGCAACGGAGGTCTCCGGCACACGCGGGGGTTTTGGTCGACACCCGTCTTACCGGGCCTCCGTTGCCATGTCCGCTCAACCCGCAAATATCAGCGAACCGCTTGACCACGCGCCCGAACGCTTAACTTCCCTGCATTGGGCCCTAGCCCCCGCCGCGGGGTATGGCCAGCCCTACCCCAAGTCTCCGGTGCGCTCCGGTGACCGGG
>JBEKKH010000200.1:0-11425 GCA_050010815.1 Streptosporangiaceae bacterium
CACCACCAGCCCGAACTGGAACAGGGCCTGGAACATGGCGTTGGCGGTCGGCAGCTCAGACGGGCGGACCAGGCGCGGGATGATGGCGCTGCGCCCGGCGTTATCCAGCGGGCTGAACCCGGCGGCGACCGCGGGCAGCACGAACAACGGCCACAGCGCGGGACCCAGGTCGGCGTTGAGCGCCAGGCCGGCGCTGCACAGGGCCGGAAGCACCTGCGCCACCATCAGCAGGCGGCGCCGGTCCATGGCGTCGACCACCGACCCGCCCAGCAGCGATCCGGCGATCAGCGGGAACAGCTGTGCCAGCGACACCAGCCCGACGTCGAGGGAGGAGTGGGTGAGCCGGTAGACCTGGTACGGGACCGCGACCGTGGTCAGCTGAGAGCCGAGCACCGACACCAGCTCGCCACCGATGAGAAAGCGGAAATCGCGGGACCGGCGCAGCGGTGTCAGGTCGATGAACAGGCGGCGCGCGAGCCGGCGCGGGTGCTCAGTGCCCTCGCCCACCAAGTTTCCTTCCTAGCCAAGGCGACGCGCCGGCGAAATCGCCGAACGGCCAGAGAAAAAGGCTGTTGGACGCGCTTTGGCGGCGGTAAGGATCTCCGATCATTACCATTCTGCTTCCGAACACGGGATAATAGGGCGACAGATAGAAACGGTTGTGGCTGGCCGGTTTCGCCGCGGGCGCCTGAGTTGCGGCGTGCGCAGAGCCTGGGCAGGTCCCGTGTGGGGCTTGGAGGAAGGGGATGAGAAAATGGCGGCGATGAAGCCGCGGACGGGCGACGGTCCGCTTGAGGTCACGAAAGAGGGGCGCGGGATCGTGATGCGTGTCCCGCTTGAGGGTGGCGGGCGACTCGTTGTTGAGCTCACAGCCGATGAGGCAGCCAGACTTGGTGATGCCTTGAAATCGGTGGTTGGATGACTCGAACCCAAGCGGCTTCTAGTCGCCTCTCTTGACCGCGGCGAGCAGACCGTCCCCGAGAGGCAGCAGCACCGGAATCAGTCGGCTGTTCGCCCGCACCTGGCTGGCGAGATCGAGCGAGGGATCGTCGTTCCCTTCATCCCCCCCGGCATCCTCGGGCGCACCAGCCAACAGGGCGTTATTGAACGCGACGATGCCGCCGGGCCGCAGCAGACGCAGCGCGGCGGTCAGGTAATCCGCATAGTCTCGGGTATCCGCGTCACAGAACACCATGTCATAGGTGCCGTCGGACAGCCGCGGCAGCACCTCGAGCGCGCGGCCGAGGATGAGGCGGCACTGGTTTTGGGCGAAGCCCGCCTGGATGAACGCCTTGCGGGCCATGCGCTGGTACTCGGGCTCGATGTCCACGCTGGTGAGCGTCGAGCCCGGGCGCATGCCGCGAAGCAGCCAGATGCCAGAGGTGCCGCAACCGGTGCCGATCTCGACCACGGTCTTGGCTCCGACCGCGCAGGCCAGGAAGCGCAGCGCCGCACCGACCGCCGGGAGCACCGGTTCGGTGCCGCCGAGTTCGGCCGCGCATCCCCGGGCGGCGAGCAGCGGCTCGTCCTCGGGTACGTAGTCGGCCTCGGGCACATAGTCAGCAGAGAACGAAAGTGGGCCCACCCGCAGCAGCCTAGCGTCAGATCCGCAGGTCCGGGAACTCTACCCCCGGCCAGGCCGTTAGGTAGTCAGCAATGAAGTCAGCTAGCGTAACGGAAGAATCCAGGGCACGATGGTGACAGTCTCGGCACTGTGTGACCCGAAGGGCGGACCGTTGGACCAGGCCGAATGGGACCTTCCGACCTGGGAGGACATCGTCCGGGTGCACTCGGCGCGGGTTTACCGCCTGGCGTACCGGCTGACCGGCAATCCGCACGATGCTGAGGACCTGACCCAGGAAGTGTTCGTGCGGGTGTTCAGGTCGCTGTCCAGCTATACCCCGGGCACGTTCGAGGGCTGGCTGCACCGCATCACCACGAACTTGTTCCTGGACTCGGCGCGGCGTAAGCAGCGGATCCACTTCGAGGGCCTGGCCGACGAGATGGCGCACCGCCTGCCGGGTTCCGAGCCCACTCCGGCGCAGGCGTTCGACGACACCCACCTCGACGACGACGTCCAGGCCGCGCTGAAGGCCCTGCCGCCGGAGTACCGGGCCGCCGTCGTGCTGTGCGACATCGAGGGGTTCTCCTACGAGGAGATCGCCGCCACCCTCGGAGTCAAGCTGGGCACCGTGCGCAGCAGGATTCACCGCGGCCGCGCCCAGCTGCGCTCCGCCCTCGAGCACCGTCGCCCCCATTCCGCCGCTCCCGACGGCGCTCCCCCTGGCGCTGCCCCCGGCGCCCCCAATGCCGCCTCCGCTGGCCGAGGTGAGCTATGAGTCATCTGGGCGACAGGTTGTCCGCGCTCGTCGACGACGAGCTTGATGGCGCCGAACGGGACCGCGTGCATGCTCACCTGGCCGGCTGCGAGCCGTGCCGGGCCGAAGCCGCGGAGCTGCGCGAGCTGAAGCAGAAGCTGCGCACGCTCGACATCGGGGCCCCGGCCGAGGCGGCGATGACCAGTCGGCTGATCGCCCTGACCGGCCCGGGCGGCCCGATGCCGCCACGTCCCGGCCGGCGGCGGGCCGCCCCCTCCGGCCGTCGGGCCGCGCGGGCGCTGACCCGGCCGCAATCCGGCCGGCCACGATCGGCCCGGCGCCGGCGTTACCTGATGCTCGGCACGGTCTCCCTGGTCGTCGGCCTGAGCACGGTGGCGTTTACGGTCGGCGGCGGGAGCGAATCGGCCCCGGGCCCGAGGATCACTCCGTCGGTGGAGATGTACAGCGTGGAGCACGCCATTACCACCGGGGAGGTCCCGTTCGATCCTGCGCCCGCGCAGCTCCCGGCGTCCGGGCACGCCACGGCGCCCGCGCAGCTCCCGGCGTCCGCGCAGGCCACGGCGTCCGCGGGCGGTACCGCCGCGTCGCTCCCGTGAGGTCAAAGTGTTCACGCCCAGTTACTCCCTGAGCCGCTCCGGCCGGTCGCCCTTCCTGCTGGCGGCCGCGCTGGTGATGGCCGTGCCCGGCTTCCTGGTGACCGCGTGCAGCAGCTCATCGGGCGGCGGCGCGTCCGGTAGCGACGCGGCCGCGGCGACCAGCCCGGCCCCCGCGGCGGCGAACACCGAAGCCCCGGCCGCCACGAAGGTCGCCGGGCGGCGGCAGAGCAGCAAGCTGGCCCTGCGGCTGCTGAACCAGGCGGCTCAGGCCGCGGTGCTGACCTCTTACCAGGGTGAGGAGGTCGTCACCCGGTGGAGTAACGACAGCGGGAGTGTGCTGGTCTCCGACATCTGGCACGTCAGCGGCGGCCAGACGATCACCCAGACGCTGGCCGCGGGGACCTCGCTCAGCAGCCAGCCGTACCTGTCAGCCGACGATGACGGTCAGCAGCCGGAGGGTGTGCTCGGCGTGACGGTGCCGCTCGTCCGGCTGCTCGAGGCGCATTACATCGTCGCGTACGCGGGCGCGGGCTTGGCGGACAGCCGGACGGCGCAGGTGGTGGAGGCCTGGCGAACCGATGGCAGCCTGGCCGCCAGGTTCTGGCTGGACGACGCGACCAAGCTGCCGCTCGAGCGTGAGGTCTTCGACTCCGGCGCGCACGTGATCAGCCAGGACATGTTCATCAAGGTCCGGTTCGCGGCGAACGCGCCGGTGGCGGTGCCATCGGAGGCAGGCGACGCCGACGATCCGCCCGGAGCCTGGACCGACCCGCTGTCGCACGGGCAGCTGCTGGCCCTGCACTCCCGGGGCTGGCTGGTCCCGGCCCGGCTGCCCGGCGGCCTGTCGTTGTTCACCGGGGCCCAGACCACGACCGGCACCGGCACCGTGCTTGACCTTGGTTACTCCGATGGCCTGTCCGTGGTCTCGGTGTTCGAGCAGCGGGGTGACCTGGCCGCCCGGCTGGCCGGCTGGCAGAAGACCGTCGTGGCCGGCCAGGTGATCTACGTCGCCGAACCCGATCAGCGCTCGCTCACCTGGGGCAGCCACGACATGGTGTACACGGTGATGGCCGACGCGCCGACCCAGACCGTCGACGCCGTGGTCGGCGCGCTGCCGCATGACGGGCCGCCCGGTTTCTGGAAGCGTATGTCGCGGGGATTCGTCCGGCTTGCGTCGTGGGCCAACCCGTTCGGCTGACGACGAAGGGGACCAAGCCGGAAGCGACGGAGCCCCGAATAACCCATAGCGCGGGTTTACAGTGGACATGCGAGAGCGTGTGTCTACCGGCCAGACGAAAGAGCTGAGCGTGTTCGATCTTAATATTTCCAAGCTGCTGATCCTGGCGGTGATCGCGCTTGTCATCTTCGGGCCGAACGAGCTGCCCAAGATGGCCTCACAGGCCGGCCGGGCGCTGCGGGACCTGCGCAGGATCGCCGAGGGCGCCAAGAACGACCTGCGGGAAGGGCTCGGGCCCGAGTTCGCCGACTTCGAGATCGAGGACCTGAACCCGAAGCGTTTCGTGCAGAAGCACTTTTTGGACGACCTCAACGGGGACGCCCCCACGAGCGCCCCGCAACCGGCCCGGGCTAACGGCAGCAGGCTCGCCCCCGGCGAGCGGCCGCCGTTCGACTCCGACGCCACCTGAGCCCGGCAGTGCTTAACCAGGAGGGGCCGAGAGCCTAGCGCGGCGTGACCGGGATGATGCCAAGGTTACGTCCGGCCAGGCCGCGACTGCGGGCGCCGAGGTCGTCGGCGATCTTCCGCAGCGCGAGCGCCGCGGGGGAGTCCGGGTCGCTGAGCACCAGCGGGACCCCGCTGTCACCGCCTTCGCGCAGCCGGACGTCCATCGGCACCTGCCCGAGCAGCGGCACCTGAGCCCCGCTGAGCCGGCTGAGGGCCGCCGCCACCGTGGCGCCGCCGCCCGAGCCGAACAGCTCCGTCTGCTCGCCGCAGTGCGGGCAGACCAGGTAGGACATGTTCTCGATGACCCCGCTGAGCCGCTGGTGGGTCTGCTCGGCGATCGCGCCCGCCCGTTCGGCCACCTCGGCCGCGGCCAGCTGCGGGGTAGTCACCACCAGCAGCTCGGCGCCGGGCAGCATCTGGGCCACCGAAATGGCGATGTCGCCGGTGCCGGGAGGCAGGTCGAGCAGCAGCACGTCCAGGTCGCCCCAGTACACGTCGGCGAGAAACTGCTGCAGCGCCCGGTGCAGCATCGGCCCGCGCCAGACCACCGGCGTGTTGCCCTTGGTGAACATGCCGATCGAGATGACCTTCACCCCGTGCGCCGACGGCGGCATGATCATGTTCTCGACCGGGGTGGGGCGGCCGGTGACGCCCAGCATCCGCGGTACCGAGTGCCCGTAGATGTCGGCGTCCACCACGCCGACCTTCTGGCCGGCCGCGGCCAGCGCGGCGGCCAGGTTGACCGTGACCGAGGACTTGCCCACCCCGCCCTTGCCGCTGGCCACCGCGTACACCAGGGTCAGCGAGGACGGCTGGGCGAACGGGATCACCGGCTCGGCCTTGCCGCCGCGCAGGTGGGTCTGCAGGGCCCGCCGCTGCTCCTCGCTCATCACGTCCAGGTCGACGCGCACCGAGGACACGCCGGGCAGCCTGGTCACCGCCGCGGTGACCTCGCGGATGATGGTCTCCCGCAGCGGGCATCCCGACACGGTCAGCCACACCTCGACCAGCACCGCCCCGTCCGCCGCGACGTGGACGTTCTTGACCATGCCGAGCTCGGTGATGGGCCGGTGGATCTCGGGGTCCTGCACCCCGTCCAGCGCCTTGGTCACTTGCTCGGGGCTGGGCGGGGCGATCGGCGGTGAGCTCATGGCCTCATGCTAATACGCCTGTTGAAAAGCATTGATTCCGAACGGACCGTGGTGCGTGCCGCAAGCGGCCGCGATCGTCCGGGGACGGTCGCGGCCGCTCGCCACCTCAGCGCTGGCTTACTTCCAACTGTTGACGACCTCGCCCGTGGTCGGGTCGAGGATCACCGGCTTGAAGTTCGGCTTGGTGTGGAAGTCGAGCATGCCGTCGCGCGCGTCCAGGCTGCCCGCCCTCGCGTCGTAGGAGCCGTCGCCGATTCGCTGGCCACCGAGCCAGTTGTCCTCGATGAACTTGACCACTGAGGACTGGTCCGTCAGGTTGTGGCTGACGTAGTTCGTCCGGGTGTAGGGGGAGATGACCACCAGCGGCAGCCGCGGGCCGTAGCCGCAGCGGTCGGGGGTGTCGCCCAGCGTGATGGCCGCGCTGGTGCAGATGGCCGCGTCCGCCGCGGTGTCCGAGCCGTTTACGATCGGCGAGGACTGGTGGTCATACCAGCCGTCGGAGTCGTCGTAGGTGATGACGATCGCGGTGGAGCTCCAGAACTTGGACTTCTCGATCTGGTTGATCGTGTTGACCAGGAACGTCTGCTCGTCCAGCGGGTCGGAGTAGCCGGGGTGCGCGTCCTGGTACTCCGCCGCCTTCAGGTAGCTGACCGACGGCATGTTGCCGTCCTTCAGCGTCTCGTAGAAGTCGGACAGGTCGTACTGGTGGTTGGCCTGGTCGGTGTGGCCGATGGCCGCCTCCGACGACGGCGGCAGGTGCTTGGGGTTGGCCGTGGACTTGTAGTACTGGAACGGGTTGTGGTGCGGGGAGTAGTCCGCGACCTCATTGCCGCCGATGTTCTCGTGCTCGGCGCCGCAGACCGCGTAGCCGGCCGCGTTGGTCGAGGTCGGTGCGAACCCGCCCTGGAACCAGCCCCAGCTGATGTTCTCGGCGTTGAGCAGGTCGCCGATGTTCTGGCCGGTCTCGACCCCGACCGGGTTGGTCGAGGTGTGGCTGGAGTCGGAGCAGTCGTCGTAGGCGGGGTCGAGGTCGCCGAAGATCGTGCCCAGCCCGGCGGTGTTCAGCGCGCTCACGCTGCTCGGGTCCGGCTCGACCGCGCCGGTGGACGGGCTGACCGCGTAGCCGTCGCCGTCGCTGCCCGAGATCACGTTGAGCGCGCCGGGGGTAGACGGCCCGAAGTCGGTGTCGTAGTTGTTGTCGCTCATCGCGTAGTTCTGCGCGTAGTTCCACAGCCCGGTGACCGTGTTGCCGTCGTAGTAGTCCATCACCAGGCCGGGCTGGAAGTACTCGTCCGTGCCGGCCGCGCAGGTCGAGGCGCTCTGCGTGTACTGGACGAACTCGTCCATCTTGCCACCGTCGAAGGCGTTTTCCTCGGGCGTGTAGCCGTGGTTCTGGTCGCAGGTCAGCGCCTGGGCGTGGGTGAGCCGCTCCGGGTTGTAGCTATTCGGGTTGGCGGTCAGCAGCGGACCGGTCGGGCCGCTCTTGGTGATCTTGGTGTACAGCCCGTTCACCTTCGGGGTCCGCTTCTTGGCGGTGAACGTGCTCCCGTCGGTGTTGGTCGCGTACGGGTAGGTCCCGAAGTAGTGGTCGAACGACTCGTTCTCGTCGAAGATCACCACCACGTGCTTGATCGGCGTGGCGGTTTTCGACGTCAATGTCCAGCTGCTCGCCGCGCTGGCCGCCGGGACGGGCACCGCGTTCACCGTGTTCGGTGCCGCGCTCGCGCCGGTTACCGTGCTACCGACGGCGACGCCGGTGCCGATAACGACCGCCGCGCCGATGGCCGCGTAGTACCGGACTCGTCGTTTCGAGTTCCGCCTGCCGCGGACCGTTGCTGGGCCTTCGCCCATCTCACCCTCCTGAGTTTGCGAACCCACATCAGGAGTCAAAAACTGACACAGCGGGATGACACAGACGCGCACTGAACCTGACCAGAAAGCGAACGCACGATCAAGAATCGATCACGCCACCCGGGTCGGCCAGCCCCATAACTAGGCCAGCCCCTTAACTAGGCCAGCCCCTTAACTAGGCCAGCCCCTTAACTAGGCCAGCCCCTTAACTAGGCCAGCAGCGCGCGGCCCAGGTAGTCGCTGCGGTCCACCACGCCGGGCAGGGCCAGGAAGTAGCCGCCGCCGAACGGGCTGATGTAGTCGGTCAGGGGCTCGTCGATCAGGCGCGTCTGCACCGCCTCGAACTGCCGTTTCACGTCCTGCTGGAAGCAAGTGAAGACCAGCCCGATGTCCAGGTCGCCGACCTGGTCCAGGCCGCGGTCGTAGTTGTAGGCCCGCCGCAGGATCCGGCTGGCCGCGGTCTGCGGGGTCCGCGGGTTGGCCAGCCGCAGATGCGCGGTGAGCGGGATGATGTCGCCGGTGGGGTCGAGCGCGAAGTCCGGCGTCGCGTCGATGCTGTCCGCGTCGAGCGGGCAGCCGGTGGCCCGGCGGCGGCCGATCATGTTTTCCTGCTCGGCGATGTCGACCCGGTCCCAGAACTCGACGAACATCCTGATCAGCCGCACCACGAAATAGCTGCCGCCGGCCGTCCAAGCGGGCTCGCCCGCGGTGTTCGGCTGGATCCAGACCAGGCGGTCCAGCTGGGCGGCGTCGTTCGTGGCGGGGTTGGAGATGCCGTCCATGAAGCCGAGCATGTTGCGCGGGACGGTCCCGCTGGGCCGGGGCGGGCTGGTGAAGCCGTCCATCCGCCAGGACGCCTGCATGCCGCCCCGGGTATGCCGGGCGATGTCGCGCAGCGCGTGCATGACGGTGTCCGCGTGCTCCGCGCTGAGCTGCACCACCAGGTCCCCGCCGCACTGGGCCGGGTCCAGGTCGTCGTTGGGGAACGAGCGCATCGGCGTGAGCTTGGCGGGCCGCTGCGCGGCCAACCCGTAACGCTCGTCGAACAGCGTCGAACCGACCCCCACCGTCACCGTGAGCCCGTCGGGCACCACGGTCGCCCCGAGCACGCCGGAATCGGACGGCGGTGCCCCGATCCCGACCGGCGGCGGGGCGCCGCCCGCGGTCAGGAACCTGGCCCGCGCCGTGATCACCCGGAACAGGTCGACGAGTTCCCCGCGCCCGTCCGCGGTCGCGTTGAACGAGATCACCGCCGTCTGCCGCTGCGGCGCAGGCAAGATCCCGGCCTGGTACCGCCCGTGGAACGGCACCGCCGCCAGCACCGCCGCCTCGTCCTCCCCGGCCGTCGCCGCCGCGTCGCCGGACCCCGCCCGCGTGCCCCGGTAGGCGTACCCCCCGGCCGCCCCCGCCACCACCCCCGTCACGCCCGCGCTCAGCGCCCCGCGCAAAAACGCCCGCCGCGGCGGCGTCCGCTCCCCTCCCGCTCGCGCGCAGCCCGCCGCCTGGCCCCCGCCCGTCGCCCGCTCTCCGCCCGTCGCCCGCTCTCCGCCCGACCCCGCCTCGCCCGCGTCCGGTGGCGGCACTGCGTCTGTCATCAGGTGATCCGGGGTTCGGTGATGGCGGCGATCGGGGCGAGTTCCTCTAGGGCCTGGCTGCAAGCCGCGTCGAGCTGCTGACGGCTGCTTTCACTGAGCCCGGAAACGGGGAGCCACTGTCCGTTCGGCGCTCTGTCCTGATTGAGCAGGGACGCCAGGCGGGCCAGCCAGGTGTAGACGGCTGGCAGCCCGGGGTAGCGGGGGACCAGCAGGGGGTGCAGGACGGTCAGCAGCTCCAGGGTGCCGGTGATGTTGGCTCCCGTGGTGGCCAGGGTGCTGCCGCCGCCGTAGTCGTCGTGCCCGGTGAGCTGGAATTCCAGGGCGTTCTCCAGGATCTCGTGGGTGCGCAGCCCGATGTCGAGCAGGTTGATCTCGGTGCTGGGCCATGACTTCCGCAGGGCTTGGACGTCGGCGGCCAGGGTGTCCGCGACGCCGGCCAGCTGGTGCGCGCTCTGGCCGTGCCACAGGCCGTACTCCAGCCGGTAGAAGCCGGTCCACTGGGGGGAGCCGACGCCGCCGGCCAGCCCGTCCGGCCGGCCGTCGATCTCGTCATCGAAGGGGCCGAACGCGTCGTACGCCGCTCCGAGCCGCTCGTAGGTCAGGTGCGCGGTCAGCCACGCGTTCCTGGCCGCGCCGAGGTTCCCGCCGCGGACGTCCGCGGCCAGCGCGGCGGTCTGGCCGGACAGCGTGTCCAGGCCCGCGGTCACGTAGGCGTGGTACTGGTTGCCCGGCGCGATGAGGTCGTTGCTGGTGACCGGGAGGATCGCCGGGGTGCCGCTGGTGTGCCCGGCCACCACCACGGTCGGCCCGGTCATCGGGTCGTAGTCGTCGAACAGGCAGCGGAACGCGTAAGAACCGGAGCCCACGTCCAGCCGCATCGAGCTGCTCGTGCTCGGGCCGAGGTTCTCGATCTCCGCGTAGATGGCCCCGTTGGCCGGGTCGATCAGGTCGACCTCGCCGCCTTCGGCCGCCGCGTTGTAGACACCGAACGTGTGCCAGCCGGGCCCGGCCAGGTGCCAGCCGTCGCCGCAGCCGCCGTTGGACACCGAGACCTGGTCCGCGGGCGCCGGCGCGCTGCCGCTGCTGCAGGCGGCCAGCACTCCCGCGGTCAGCACCAGCACGGCGGTCAGCGCGGCACGTCGCACGTCAGAACCCATTCAATCCAGTCGGAGGCAAGCCGGGCATCGCCAGGATAAGCAGGCCCTCGCCCGGCCGAAATCACCCCGCCCCCATCCTCACCCAACGTTCACCTGCCGGTCATCCGCAGTTCGCCAGACTCTGGCACCGCAGGCGGCGACGTCGCACGGATCGGGCCGTTATTTCCTATACAGAAATTTTCGTTCGGAAATGCCATGAGAAGGGCAAGTTGCTCGCTGGCGTTTCCCCGGAAGCGCCCCGGCCTGGGCGGTGTAATCCGATCACCTTCCCGGCCGCGTGGATCCCATATTCCACCACGTCGGTGCCGATAGCCCGGCTTCCCGGATGCACTCAGGCCGGGAATCTCCCTATTATCTAGATGGGCAATATTTGTCCCATTCCTCTTCAAATTCTTTTCGGTCGATCTCCCAGGTATGTCCGGTGAGAGTGGTCATATCGACGTTAACAGGGTATTCATCGTAACCGACGCAAGTGGTCAGCATGCCGTCGTGCTCGATCCGCCGTCGCAGCCGGCCATCAACCACTTCGGCAATTATCTCCCCAGCTCCGCCCGGCTCATCTGGCCCACGATAGTACTTGGCTGCACTCACGGGCCGCCTACCTCTCCGGACCTGACCAATCGGCCCGTAGTGTGATGTCTAGTGGATTTGCACCACGGATCACTTAGACATTGCTGACTCTGGCGTCGACCACTGACTCGACGTTCAAACCGTGTGCACATCAACTTCGAAGAAGTTCGTGGCCTTCCCCCAGTTCCATGGAGTCCCATCACCCGCCGCGTAAACTGGTATATAGACTCCTCGCCGATACGGGACGAATGTGACGGGCACGTCGCTAGCGCCCAGATAGCTAGACCACCTGGCTTTCCGCATCACCCGGAGGCCACCAGCGCAGCACGTGCGGGCGGAACGGTACGAGCAGCATTGACTAGGACCGCCTGACCTGGCCGATTGAAATCCTCCGCGGCGCGCCTGGTACTCTGACGCAGTTGGCCAGAAAATGACCAGTAGATCTCTAGGTCCATAACCTCCAGGTTGTCTGCCCTATCCTT
>JBEKKH010000201.1:0-11408 GCA_050010815.1 Streptosporangiaceae bacterium
GCAGGTTTCTCCAGGACGCCTCCCATCAGCTCCGTACTCCGATCACCATCGCGCTCGGGCACGCCGAGCTGCTCGCCCGCGGCCTGACCGGCCGGCAGGAGGGACACGACATCCAGGTCATCCTGGGCGAGCTGAACCGGCTGCGGCGGATCTCAGAGCGGCTCCTCGTCATCGCCGCCTCAGAAGATCCCGAGTTCCTGCATCCCGAGGCGGTCCCGCTCGACAACTTCACCATGGAGATCCTGCGCAAGTGGCGGCCCACCGCCGACCGTCGCTGGCAGCTCGGCCGGCTGGACAAGGCCACCGTGCAGGCGGACAAGGAGCGCCTCGAACTGGCGATCGACGCGCTGCTCGAAAACGCCGTACGGCACACCGGCGACCGCGACATCATCAAGCTGTCGGTGATCGCCTCCGGCCCCGGTCTTCCGGTCCGGATGGTCGTTTCCGACGGCGGGCGGGGCATTCCCGACGAGCAGCTCAGGCACATTTTCGACCGCTTCGGCAGCGGCGACAGCGGCCAACCCCGCGGCACCGGGCTCGGGCTAGCGCTGGTCCGCGCGGTCGCGCGGGCCCACGGCGGCGAGGTCCTGGTCCGCAGCCGCCCGGGGCTGGGCAGCGAGTTCGAGCTGCTGCTGCCCGCGGCCCAGGGGCCGCCGGTCCTGGGGCCAACAGTCCTCGCGACGGCGACACCGGCCGGCGAGGAGGCTGCCGATGGCACACTGGCACAAACCGGTGACCGCAGTTCCAGGAACGAGCCGGCCGGCGCGGGGTGAACAGGACACGATGAGCACGGACGAGCAGAGCACGGTGAAGCAGGACGCGGTGAAGCAGGACGCGGTGCACCAGGACGCGGTGAAGCAGGGCGCAGGCGACGCGGCCGTGGGGCCGCTGACGTGGCGCGGCGCGATCGGTGAGACCTGGCGGTCAGCGGCCAGGCACAAGGTGGCCGCCGCTGTCATCGCGCTCTGCGTCGTCGCCTCGCTGGCCGGTATCGCCCTGGCTGACTCGGGCTCGGGCCGGGCCGCGCCGGCCGCCGACCCGGCGGCGGCGGCCTTCAGCCTCCCGGTGCTCGGCCATTCCGGGCGGCAGCTCTCACTCGCCGACTACTCGGGCCGGCCGGTCATCGTGAACTTTTTCGCGTCCTGGTGCGGTCCTTGCCAGCAGGAGACGCCGCTGCTCGCCAAGTTCGACCGCACCAGCCAGGTAGCCCTGGTCGGGCTGGACGAGAACGATGTCATGAGCAACGCGATATCGTTCACCCGCGCCAAGGGAGTCACCTATCCGGTCGGGTGGGATCCGCACTTCATCGCCGCGAACGCCTACGGTGTCGTCGCATTGCCGCAGACGTTCTTCCTCAATGCCAAGCACCGCATCGTCGATCGCATATTCGGCGCGGTGACGCTCGCCGACCTGCGTAAGGGCATCGCGCTAGCCACAAGGAGCTGATCAGTTGAGCGCCCCCACCACTGCCGACCCGCCGCCGTACGTGCCGATCAGGTCCGGCGGCTGGCCGGTCCGCCGCACCCCGATGTGGGTCCTGCTCGCGCTGGTGCTGCTGGCCGGCGCGGGCGTGCTCGTCTCGCTGTCGCATAAGCCCTCGCACGCGCAGCAGACCGCTGACTTCAACTCCTACCTGAAGGACATGAACGCGGCCGTCGAATCCTGCGCCGGCGGGGTCACGGAATCACAACAGGCCCTTGATGCGGTCTCCTCCGGCGCACAGACCAGCGGAAAGACCATCCTCGGCATGGTCAGCTACAACGCGGCGAACTGCTCGCCTGCCAACAGCGAGTCGCTGGCCGATCTCACTCAGTACCAGGTTACGGAATCACTGGCCCGCTTCAACCTGCAAAAATGCTCCGACGACTTCGTCACCTGGTCCTTCGACGCCGTGGCGGTCCAGACGGACATGGCCAGCGTGATGACCGCGCGGAGCGCGTCCGCCCGCAGCACCGCCAACGCGGCGCTTCAGCGCGACCTGCGCACGCTCAACGCCGAGCGGGCGACGATCTACTCGATCCTGCGGTCCGCCGAGCAGGCTCTGTCCGATCACACGGCGCTGCCTGCCCTGACGAGCTAAGCCGGGTGCTTGCGTGACTTGGTGACGACACCGGCCACCCCGGTCAGGCCGAAGACCAGGCCGCCGTGCCACAGGCCGCTCAGCACCGGGTGGATGATCCCGCCCCCGGTCACCACGGAAAGCACGAGCGCGATCGCGGCGCAGGCCAGTGCGGGCATGACCGCGAAGCGCCAGGGATTACTCCTGGCCCAGCGGATGGCCCGGGTCGGGCGGGCTCGCCAGAGGGCACCGGCCGCGGCCACCACGAAGAAGGCCACCGCGCCCAGGGCTAGCGACCCACTCAGGCCGCTCAGGCCCAGGCCGCTGCCGATGACGTGCAGGCCCAGGTCGCCGACCGCCACCACCCCGCCGGTTACCGTCGCCGCCGTCCACGGTGCGGCCGACATGGCCGCGCCGGAAACCGACATCTCTTCGCGCCGGGACAGATCACGATCACTTTGCGTCGGCGTGGACATCCGAAATCACTGCCCTTCAAACTACTAGCACGATATTCACGTCATATCGCGTATTGCCCGCAGCGTACCACGCCATCCGACTGGCTCGCCTGGAGCGCGCCGGGCAATTGGCCGCTCCGGATGGGGCCAGGGGGACACGGAGCAATGATTTCCGGCGGAAACCGGGGTTTACCCGCTCGGCAGGCTTGGCCGGGCCCCGAGGCGGGAAATCTACTGACGAGGGTCGATTCCGGGCAAAGGCAGTAGAAGATGCACGAGGACGACAGCGCGAGCGGGGGGCCTGCCCCCGCTTCGGCCAGGCCTGAAAGTGACTCGCTGCCGCCCCATGTTGATTCGCCCGTGCCCGGGCCAGAGCCAACGGGGACAGCGCCGGCTGGAGCAGCGCCGGCTGGAGCAGCGCCGGCTGGAGCAGCGCTGGCTGGAGCAGCGGGGGCGGGGTGGAGACGGTTCCGCCCGGCTGGGCCGCGCTGGGCCCACGGGTTGCTGGTTTACCTGGTGATAACGGTACTGGCTGCGGCCGCCGGCGTCGGGACCACGCTCGCGGTCCGTCACTCCAGATCCGCCGACGGCGGCACGGTCTGGCGGCCTGACGCCGCCGCGGCGAGCGGGTTCGCGGCGATGAACGACGAGCATGTCTACAACGCGGTGGCACCGGGCATTGTCGACGTCGACGCCAACCTGCCATACCTTGACGAAACGGCGGAGGGTACCGGCTTTGTGATCAACGCGACCGCCGGACTGGTGCTGACCAATAACCACGTCATCGACGGCGCCACCCGCGTGACGGTCACGCCGGTGGCGTCGGGCCGTCGCTACCAGGCGAGGGTCCTCGGTTACGACCAGTCTGACGATGTGGCCCTGCTTCAGCTCCCGGACGCGAGCGGGCTCAAGGCGGTCATGATCGGCGACTCGTCGCAGGTGACCGTCGGCACCCCCGTCCTGGCCCTCGGCAACGTGGGCGGACAGGGCGGCTCCCCGACGGTCGCGCCGGGCGTGATCAGCAGCCTGGACCGGACGATCAAGGCCAGCGACCAGACGGCGGGGCTGATCGAGACCCTGTACGGCATGCTGCAGACCAACGCCGACATCCGGCCGGGCGACTCCGGCGGTCCGCTGGCCAATGCCGCGGGCCAGGTGATAGGGATCGACACCGCCGCCGGCGGGAGCACCGTCTACTCGGGCTACGCCATCCCGATCCGGCAGGCCTTGTCGATCGCCAACCGGATCGCCGCCGGGCGCGGGAGCGCCACCATCCAGATCGGGCTGCCCGGCTTTCTCGGCGCGCTCGTCCCGGATAGCGGCAGCGCCAACCCGCGGCTGCAGGCGAGCCAGGAGGAACGAAAGGCCGGCCGCGTGAGCAGCAGTCGCAGCGGCTGTATCACCGGCACCACGACCACGGTCCCTGACCGCATCGCCCCGGCGCGGTCCGGCGCGCTGGTCGACGGGGTCCTGTGCGGAAGCGTGGCGGCGTCGGCCGGCCTGTTCGCCGGAGACGTCATCACCTCGGTCGGCGGCCGGGCCGTCGCCACCCCCGGGTCGCTGACCGCGCTTCTCAACCGTTACCGGCCTGGTCAGGCGGTCTCGCTCGCTTGGGTCAGCCCCGGCGGCGGCCTGCATACCGCCCTGATGACGCTCGGCATCGGGCCGGCCCAATAAGGTCCCAAGGGCGGCATACCGTGCGGGTCCCCGGGCAACGTGGGCAGCGAGGCGATGAGGCCATCGAAGGTATCGAGGCGGCACAACCCATCGGCACGTACTCTAGTCTGGTCGAGGGCGAGGAAAATGCGAGAGAACGACAGCGACAGCGGCGATGGCTGGCAGCAGCCCGAGTACGTCAACCCGTGGGCGCCACGCGAGGAAGATGACGCCGCCCGGGCCTCGGGACCCGCGGCGAACACGGCTCCCCCACCGGAGAACAAGGCTCAGGACACCATCGCTTTCGGGCGGCCGGCCAGCCAGGACCACGGCCACAGCCAGGGCACCTACGGCCAGCCCAGCTACGGAAGCCCGCCAAGCTCCGGTCCGCCCACTTACGGACAGCCCGGCTATGGACAGCCAGGTTCCGACCAGCCCGGCTACGGACAGCCCGGCTACGGACAGCCCGGTTACGACCAGCCCGGCTACGGACAGCCCAGTTACGACCAGCCCGGCTACGGACAGGCCGGCTACGACCAGCCCGGCTACGGACAGGCCGGCTACGACCAGCCCGGCTACGGACAGGCCGGCTACGGACAGGCCGGCTACGGACAGTCGGGCTTTGGGCAGCCGACGGGCTACGGGGCGGCAGGGGGGCCCGGGGATGGCGGTGGCTCCGGCGGCGGCTCCGGCTGGGGGATGCCGGGTCCTCCCCCGCCACAGCGCAACCGGCACCGGCGTCTCGGCGTCTACCTCACCGTCGCCGTGCTCGCCGCGAGCGTCGGCGCCGGGTTGACCGTCTCGCTCGACAACAACCAGAGCACGGCCGCCTCGTCGTCCGGCGTCTCCTCCGGCGACGTGCCCGGACCGCACGACAACGCGTCGGGCAGCGGCTCATCCTCGGCGGCCAACTGGATCGCTGTACAGAAGAAGGTCATGCCGGGCCTGGTCGACATCACCTCTACCCTCAAGTACAACAGCGAGACGGCCGAAGGCACCGGCATGATCATCTCGGCTACCGGCCTGGTCCTGACCAACAATCACGTCATCGACCAGGCCACCGCCGTGAACGCCGCACTGGTGTCCAATGCGGGCCGGAAGTACCGGGTCCGGGTGATCGGCTACGACGACACCCACGACGTGGCCCTGCTGCAGCTCGTCGGCGCCTCCGGCCTGAGCCCGGTGCGTTTTGGTAACTCCGCGCAGGTCAGCCTCGGTACTCCGGTGCTGGCCCTCGGCAATGCCGAGGGGCGAGGCGGGGTCACGCCGGCCCAGGGCATCATCAACGCGCTCGACCGCTCGATCCAGGCGAGCGACCAGGGAGCGAACAGCACCGAGAACCTGAACAATATGCTGCAGACCAACGCCCAGATCCAGCAGGGCGACTCCGGCGGCGCGCTGGTCAACAACGCAGGCCAGGCCATCGGGATGATCACTGCCGCGAATACCTCGGGGGCCGGCCAGGCCGGCACCCTCGGCTACGCCATCCCGATCAACTCGGCCCTGGCGATCGCCAAGCAGATCGCCGGGGGCAAGAGCAGCTCGACGGTCTACATCGGGCTGCCTGGTTTCCTCGGCGTGGAAGTCGCGCAGAGCGCAAGCTCGAATCCGCAGCAGCAGGCCGCCGACGAAGAGCAGACGGGCAGCGGCGGTGCGGACGGCGGCCAGTCGGGCTGCCAGGTTAATAACGGCCAGGTCAGTGTGCCGCTTACCATCGCGCCGGCTAGAAGTGGCGCGCTGATCCTGGGCGTGCTGTGCGGCACGGCGGCCAGCGCCAGGGGGCTGGCCTCCGGCGACGTGATTACCTCAGTCGACGGCCAGGCCGTCACCACGCCTGGCTCGCTGACCGGGATCACCGCCAGGTATCACGCCGGAGCGGTCGTCTCGATCACCTGGATCGGAGTGCGCGGGAAGAAGCACACCGTCTCGATGAAGCTAGGCGCCGGCCCGGCGAGATAATTCTCGGGGGGACGATCCCCCCCAGACCCCCCCTGCTCACGGGGGGGCTGCCCGCCCCCCGTACCCCCCGGGCCCCCCGCTCACGGGGGGGCTGCCCGGAGCCAGGCCCGGAGGCGGGACTCGCAGGCGACTATGTTCTCGACCGGCACGTACTCCCCGGGGGTGTGCGCGATCTCGGAGATGCCTGGGCCGTAGTTCACCGCCGGGATGCCGAGCGCGGCGAACCGGGCCACGTCGGTCCAGCCGAGCTTGGGCCGCGGCGTCCCGCCGACCGCGGCGACGAACGCGGCCGCGGCCGGATGGCCAAGTCCCGGCCGGGCCCCCTCGGCGATGTCGAGCATCCGAACGTCCCAGGCGGAGAACAGCGACCGGACGAACTCCGCCGCCTGCTCGCCGTCGCGGTCGGGCGCGAACCGGTAGTTGACGGTGACCACGCATTCGTCCGGGACGACGTTCCCGGCGACACCGCCGCGGATGGCGACGGCGTTCAGCCCCTCGTGGTAGCGCAACCCGTCGACGTCGGGCTGCCGAGGCGTGTACCCGCGCAGTACGTCGAGGATGGGGCCGGCCTGGTGGATGGCGTTGCGTCCCATCCAGGACCGAGCGGTATGCGCTCGCTGCCCGGTCACGGTGACCTCGGCCCGCAGCGTCCCCTGGCAGCCGCCCTCGATTTCCGCCGAACTCGGCTCCATCAGCACCGCGAAGTCACCGGCGAGCAGCTCGGGGCTGTGCCGGCTCAGCCGCAGCAGCCCGTTGCGTTCGACCCCGACCTCCTCGCAGTCGTAGAACACGTAGGTCACGTCCCGGGCCGGCGCCGGGACGCCGGCGGCCAGCCTGAGCTGCACCGCCACCCCGGACTTCATGTCGGTGGTGCCGCAGCCGTACAGCCGGGATCCTTCGGTCCGCGACGGCAGGTTGCCGGCTATCGGCACGGTGTCCAGGTGCCCGGCCAGCACGACCCGCTCGGCCCGGCCGAGCATGGTGCGGGCCACGATCGCGTGGCCGTCCCGGTGCACGGTCAGGTACGGCAGCGACCGCAGCGCTTCTTCTATGGCGTCGGCGAGCGGTCCCTCCTCACCGCTCACCGACGGGATGTCCACCAGTTCCGCGGTCAGGGCCGCACCGTCGAGGTCGAGATTCACCCGGTCAGCTTAGGCGGCCGGCCGTTAGGCGGCGGGTATCGCCTTGGCCGCGGCCCGCAGCGCGGACACGATCACCGCCACCGACGGCCGCCGCACGCTCGCGGTCCTGGCCACGGCGTGCACGTCCCTGGCCAGGTCCAGGCCGTGCGGCAGGTCCCGCACCGCCACCCGGCGCCCCGCGGCGGTGACGGCCAGCCGGGGCAAGATGGCGATGCCGATGCCCCGCGCCACCAGGCTCACGATCGTGGACATGCCCTCGAACTCCGAGAGCACCGGCGGCGTCACGCCCACCGCGGCGAGCAGCCGGTCGACCGCCTGCCGGGACGGCTCCCCGGCCGGCGCGGCCAGCCAGGGCTCATTCCGCAACGACCGCAGGTCGACCGCCTGGCCGGGATCGGCCGCCGGGTGGTGCCGCGGCACCACCAGCACCAGCTGATCCCTGATCAGGTGGTAGCTGGACAAAATGGACCCGCCGGCCTCGATCTCCTCGGCCAGGCGAGCGCCCCAGTCGTCCACGATGGCCACGTCCACGTCGCCGGACCTGACCTGGCGCAGCCCCTCACGAGCCTGCGTCTGGCGCAGCACCAGGGTCAGCCGCGGGTGCGTGCGCAGGCTGCGGGCCAGGGCGGGCGCGAACGCGACGGCCGCGGAGGGGAACGCGGTCGCCACCACCCGGCCGGCCGGCTCGGTGGCCCGGGCCGACAGGTCGGTCTCCGCCTCCTCGACCATGGCCAGGATCCTCTCCGCGTGGCCGGCCAGGCGGCGGCCCGCGTCGGTCAGCTCGGCCCGGCGCGCGGACCGGTCGAGCAGGGCGGTGCCCGCCTCTCGCTCGAGCGCGGCCAGCTGCTGCGACACGGCGGACGGCGTGTACCCGAGGACGGAGGCCGTCCGGGCGATGCTGCCGCGGGCCGCGAACTCCTGGAGCAGGCGGAGCCTGTGCAGATCGAGCATAAGCGCACCTTACTCTCAGCCACAGAGATCGGCGTTTGCGCTTATGGTATATCCCGGCGAGACTGGGACAGGTGCACAGCGTTGTCACAGCAAGTGAGCTTTTGCCCTGACTCGCCCATCCCCGCAGCTAGGAAGTGCTAGCCCTCGTGGCTCTCACCGTCACGCCCTTCACGCCCCTTCCGCCCTCCGACACCGATTACCCCCGGCTTGGCCCCGTGACGGTCCCCGTCTCGGCCACGCTCGCCGCCAACGAAGCCATGGACGCGCGGCGGCACCGCGGCGAGCCCGTGCTGCCGATGGCCTTCGGCGAGGCGGGACTGCCCGCGCACCGGATGCTGCGCGGAGCGCTGGCCCGGGCCGCCGGGTACACCTCCTACGGCCCGGTGGCCGGTCATTCCGCGCTGCGCGAAGCGGCCGCCCTGTACTGGTCCAGGCGGGGCCTGCCCACCGACGCGGCCGCGGTCGTCTGCGGTCCAGGCAGCAAGGCCTTGCTGTTCGGCCTGATGCTGGCCATCGGCGGCGACGTCGTGGTGACCAGGCCCAGCTGGGTCAGCTATGCCGCGCAGGCCCACCTGACCGGACGGGTCGCGCACTTCGCGCGCGGCGCAAGCGGCGTGCCCGACCCCAACCAGCTGGCCCGGACGGTCATGTCCGCCCGGGCGGCCGGCCGGCCGGTCCGCTCGGTCATCCTGACCCTGCCGGACAACCCGACCGGGACGCTGGCCTCGCCGGTGGCCGTGCGCGCCGTGTGCGCGGTCGCGCGGGCCCACGATCTGATCATCATCGCGGACGAGATCTACCGCGATCTCATCTACGACCAGCAGGCTCCGTTCGCGTCCCCTGCTTGTCTTGCTCCCGAACGGACCGTGGTGACCACGGGCCTGAGCAAGAGCCTCGCCCTGGGGGGCTGGCGGCTGGGCGTGGCCCGGCTGCCCGACGGCGCGCTCGGGCGCGAGCTGAAGGCCCGGCTGCTCGGGATCGGCAGCGAGATCTGGTCCGCTCCGGCCGGCCCGGTGCAGCAGGCCGCCGCGCTCGCCTTCACCGAACCGCCAGCACTGGTCGAACGGGTCGAGCTCAGCCGCCGCCTGCACGCCTGCGTGGCCCGCGCGGTCGCGCTGCGGTTCGCCGCGGCCGGCGCGTCCGTCCCGGAGCCACAGGCGGCGTTCTACCTGTACCCGGACTTCACGCCGCTGGCCGACGTGCTACTGGCGCGGCACGACATCGCCAGCGACGAGCAACTGGCCGCGGTCCTGCTGCACCGGTACGGTGTCGGAGTGCTACCCGGCTCCGCATTCGGCGACCAGGGCTGGCGGCTGCGGTTGCGGGTGGCGACGGCGATGCTCTACGGAGACACCGACGTGCAGCGCACCGCCGCGCTGAACTCACCCGACCCGTGCTCGCTGCCCTGGATCGCCGCGTCCCTGGCCCGGCTAGAAGAGGTCCTGGCCGACCTCACCAGCTAGGGCCAGCAGGTCGGGACGTTTGGCCAGCAGGCCGTCGCCGCTTGAGGTGCCGTTCAGCCGCCTGCGGGCCCAGGGCATCGCATACTCCCTGACCCAGTGGGCGTCGGCCCGGCGGGCGGCCAGCCACGGGACCCGACCCGCAGACCCCGAGGAGCCCCCAGATCCCCGGGCGCCCGGGGCGGCCGGGGCGCCCGGGGCGGCCGGGTGCCCGTCGGGTCCGGGTGGCAGCGGCACCCGCCAGTCCTGCGTGACCGGAACGCCGAGCACCTCGCAGGTCCGCAGGGCTACCCGCCGGTGGCCGTCCGCGGTGAGGTGCAGCCGGTCCGGGCTCCAGGCCCGCGCGTCATTCAGGGTCCGCATCGACCACAGGTCGACTAGGTCGCACCCGGAGGCGTCGGCGATGCCGCGCAGGTGCATGTTGTAGGCGGCGATCCGGCCGCGCAGCAGCCGGATGACCGGGAACATCCGCGGGTCGAAGCCGGTGAAGATCAGCACCCGGCAGCCCGCGCCTTGCAGCTTGGCCACCGCGGGTTCGAAGGCGGCGGCGAGCGCGTCGACGTCGCCGCCGCTCAGGATGTCGTTGCCGCCGGCGGCCAGGCTCACCAGGTCGGGCGCCAGCTCGACGGCCCGCGGCAACTGCTCGGCGATGACCTGCCCGAGCAGCTTGCCCCTGATGGCCAGGTTGGCGTACCGGAACCCGGCCTGCCGCTGCGCCAATGCGGCCGCTACCCGGTCGGCCCAACCTCGGCAGCCGCCGTCCGGGCCCGGATCGTGCAGCCCCTCGGTGAAGCTGTCCCCGATCGCCACGAAGGTGCCGATACCGGGTGCTAGGTCACGTTCTGTCATTTGGTCCCATGATGTCATCCCGGGCGGCGGCCACCTCGAGGGCATCGCCCTGCTGGCCCGCGCGCGGGCCGCTGCGGCTCCGCGCCATCATCGGCACGGGGATGTGTCCGTGGCGGTGAGACCACGGTCCGTTAGGCCATATGGGTTTGAGCGGGCAAGGCGGGGTGCCGGGCTACGGCGGCGGGGCGGAGCGGGCAGACTATGGGCCATGTCCAGTCCCGTGCTCTACAGCGAATCACCGACCCCGGCCTTCCTGTTCGACCTGGACGGGACGCTGATCGACAGCGTCTACCAGCACGTCATCGCCTGGCGCGCGGCCCTGTCCGACCTCGGCATCGACTTGTCCGTCTGGCGTATCCACCGGCGGATCGGGATGAGCGGCGGGCTGTTCGTGTCCGCGCTGCTGCGGGAAACCGGCCTCTCGCTGTCGGCCGCCGACATTGAGAGCCTGCAGCAGGCCCACGCGGCGCAGTACCGTGCCCAGGTGGACTCGGTAACGGCGCTGCCCGGGGCCCGCGAACTCCTCGGCACGCTGACCGAGGCGGGCGTGCAGTGGGCCATCGCGACCAGCGGCTACGCGGTGACCGCGCGACCCGCGCTGGCGCTGCTCGGGCTGCCCGAGGACACTCCGATGGTGACCCGCGACCTGGTCAGGCACGCCAAGCCCGACCCCGACCTGTTCCTGGCCGCGGCCGCCATCCTCGGCGTGGAGCCCCGGTACGCGATGGTTGTCGGGGACAGCGTCTGGGACCTGCTCGCCGCGCGGCGCGCCGGGACGCTCGGCGTCGGGCTGATGTCCGGCGGGTACGGGCGGGAGGAACTCGAGCGGGCCGGCGCGTACCGCGTCTACGCCGACCCGGCCGAGATGCTCGCCCGC
>JBEKKH010000202.1:0-11326 GCA_050010815.1 Streptosporangiaceae bacterium
TCCCCGGCCGCCAGCGTCGAGGAGTAGACGATCCGCTCGGCGGGGACGATGTCGCGGTAGAACGACTCGAAGGTCATCACCGGTCCTCTCGCCGGGCCGCCGTGGTTCACCTCCCGGCCGCCGACCCGGAAATCCAGCTGGTGCCGGGACTCTGGGCCTGGGGCGAACCACCGGGCCTTCGCGGCGGGATCGGCCCAGGCGGCGAAGACCCTGGCGGCTGGTACCGGATAGCGGCGCTCGAGACTGAACGTGGCGTGCGTGACATAACGGTCCATGGTTCCTCCTGTAACTCACGGCGGCTTCACGGGGGGCCGGCCAGGTACTCGCCAAGCCGGTCCAGACGGCTTTCCCAGGACGTGCGCTGCGCGGCAATCCAGGTCTCGGCCGCGCGCAGCGCGTCCGGCTCGATGCGGCAGGTCCGGACCCGGCCGGTTTTCTCCGACCGGACCAGGCCGCAGGCCTGCAGCACCTGCAGGTGCTGCATCGCGGCCGGCAGCGACATGGCCTGCGGCCGGGCTAGCTCGGTGACCGACGCCGGACCGCGGACGAGCCGCTCGACCATGCTCCGCCGGGTCGGATCGGCCAGCGCCTGGAACACCTGATCCAGTGAACCTAGTTGGTTAGGCACATTATTAAGTATCCGCTTCGTTCGACGATTTAGTCAAGTACCTGCTTAACTATTTCCTGCCTTGGCTAGCCAATGCCACTTGGCCTATGTGCCGGTCAGGGTTCTGACCTGCATGTTCGCAGCTGACGGCGGACCAGGTCCGCTGCCGGGGGTGAGGTGTAGCTGTGCTGGTCAGAACGGCACGGCAGGCCACGCCAGCCACGAAGATCAACTCAGGCGAAGTGGCATTGCTTGGCTAGCTGACTCCGCTGGTCAGCGCGATGATCAGGGCGGCCAGGGCGACGATGACGATCGTCGCGGTGACCAGCTGGAGGCGGCCGGGCCGATGGTGGTCCAGGCGGCCAAGCCGCCAGACGACCGGGACCACGCACATGATGACCAGTCCGGGGATGAGGTCTTTCCGCAGCACCACGCCGCCGATGGCGGCGAAGGAGAGCGCCGTCCGGGTCCAGGCCAGCGCGGTCCGCTCCCGGGCCAGGCCCGGGTCGCCGGGGCCAGCGGGGCCAGCGGGGCGGGGGGTCATCGGATCGCCGAGACCAGGACGACGACGGCGGAGATTATCGCCATGACCGCGATGACCACGGCCAGCAGCCACGGCAGGACGGACCGGGCCAGTGGCCGGCCCAGGCGCAGCGCCCGCTGGCTGATCACCCATTCGCGGTATGCGGTCAGGGCCACCACGGCGCCGAACACGATCAGCGGCACGCCGAGGACATGGCGACCCCACGGGACGCCGGGAAACGGCGGCAGCAGCTGCACCACCCCGAGGCCTGCCACCACCAGCGCGAGGGCCGTGCGGCTCCAGGCCAGGAAGGTGCGCTCGTTGGCGAAGGTGAACCTGGGATCGGGTTCTTGGCCATCGGGTTCTTGGCCATCGGGTTCTGGGCCATCGGGTTCTGGGCCGTCACCACCTGAACCTGCTGGCTGTGATTCTGTCACCGGCACCTCCGCGGTCGCAGAAAGATCTTTCCAAAAAGTGCTGGCCGCGGTGAGGTATCGCCCTCTTACCCGCAGGGAGCATGTGGGGACCCTCAGCGGGCGCCGGGATCTCGTTTACCCAGAGCATGAAGAGATCCCGGCGTTCCCGTCCGTGGGCGGCGCCGGGTCATCCTCGGCGGCGGCTCGTACGGCGGCGAAGGCTTCCGCGATCGCGTCCAGGCTCCAGTGCGCGTTCAGGCCGCTCGGGTTGGGCAGCACCCACACCCGCGGGCCGTCCAGCGGCGGCGGCTGGGGACCGGTAACCGCGCGCGGGTGACCGAACGCCGTCCGGTAGGCGGTCACGCCGGCGATGGCCAGGATGCGGGGCCGGTGCCGCTCGACGAGGGACCTCAGGCGGCCGGCGCCGGCCACAAGCTCGGCCGGATCGAGCTCGGAGGCCTGCGCGGTGGCGCGGGCAGCCAGGTTGGTGACGCCAAGTCCGTAACCGGGCAGCAGGTCCTGCTCGGCCGGAGCCAGCCGGCGCGGGGTGAAGCCGGACAGGTGCAAGGCCGGCCAGAACCGGTTCCCCGGCCGGGCGAAGTGCCAGCCGGTGGCGGCGGAATACAGGCCGGGGTTGATCCCGCAGAACAGCACCCGCAGCGGCTCACCTGGTGCCGGGAGGACATCGGGGACCGTTTGGTCCCTGGCCGCTTGCAGCTCAGCCGGGCTCGGGCGCCTGGTCACGGGTGGAAACGGGCGGGGCGATAGGGGGCTAGAGCGGAGAGTGCGGTGGCTGGGGTCGCTGGGATCGCTGGGGTCGCTGGGATCAGGTCGGCGGCGATGAGCTCGGCTAGGTGGGCGGCTAGGGTGACGGCGCTGTGGGTGACGGCGACGTAGAGACCGGGGGCGGCGGGGAGGCGGCCGACGATGGACTGGTGGTCGACGGGCATGGGGCGGACGCAGACGTGGTATTCGGCCACGCGGGCCTGGTCCAGGCCACGGACGGTGCGCCGAGCGCGGCGCAGCAGTTCGCCGGCCCAACGGCGCAGGACAGGATCCGGGGTGTGCAGGTCGACGGTCGCGTCCGGGGCTTCCAGGTGCAGCAGGCCGTCGGAGTGAGGGCGCAGGCTTAGGCCGGGGGCGTGCACCATCCGGGTCGGAGCGAGCGGGGTCACCGGGCCGACCTGGACGATCAGGCCCGGGGCGGTCGCGCCGGGGGCGTCCCAGGGGACCAGCGGGACCAGGTCGGGGGGGCCGTGGGGCACCGCCAGGCCGACCAGGGCGGGGGTCCAGCGGCCGGCGCAGCAGATCACGTCGTCGGCGGCCAGGAGGGGGCCGGTGGCGGTGCGCACCTGAGGTGACGCGGCCGGGTCGGTTCGCAGGGCGACGACGCGTCCTTGTTCGCCGGTCAGGACCTCGGCTCCGAGGCTTTCCGCCCGGGCGACCAGGCGGGCGATCAGCGGTCCGGTCAGCACATAGCCCTCGCCGGGAAACCAGGCGGCGGCCTTGATTTCGTGCTCGGGGAGGCGCAGCGACGGCTCGAGCTTGACCGCCGCGGCCGGGTCGATGAGGCAGGCGCCGTAGTTCCAGCTGGTCAGGCGGCGGACACGGGCGGCTAGCTCGGCCTGGGCGGCGGGTGAGGTAGCCAGTTCGATGTTGCCGACCGGACGGTACCAGGTGGCGCCGTCGAGATGCGGCGCTAGTTCGGCCCAGGCTCTGATCCCGGCGTGGTTGAGGTCGTGGTAGGGCCGGGGGCTCTTGTCGTTCGAATTCAGCCAGGCGAAGCTCCGCTGACTAGTGGCGCGGCCGGGCTGATCCTGGTCCAGCAGCGTGACCCGGGCGCCGGAGCCGGCCAGTCGTGCCGCCACAGACGCACCGAGGACGCCCGCGCCGATCACCACGCAGTGACGAGTTCGGGTAGCGGCCACGGGATCCACCGTAGGGCAGGCTCTCAGGCTCACGAGCCTGGGCCCGCATCGCTGGACGTTCTGGCCAGCCGAACTGTACCGGCGCTAAGGCACAGGACAGCACCACGGCCAGTGGCCATACCGCCTGGGCGGCCCCCCCGACCCGCTCGGCCAGCCCGGTCTGGCCTGATCCCGTGACCAGGTCCAGTGCGAACCACGCGACCAGAGCGAGGAGCACGGTGACGGCCACAGCGGCCACGGCGGGCCGAAGACCCCAGGGCACCGCGGGCCCGCGGCGCCAGGCCCCGGCAGGCCAGGTGGTCACCCCCGCCAGCCCGATCGAGGCCCAGATAATGTGCGGCCACGGATAGGCGACCCCCGCGTGCTCGGGGTTCGCCGCCACCAGCATGCCCGCGCAGGCCCCCGCGATCAGCACCAGCCGCCCGGTAATCCGGGCCGACCGGAGCGCGAGCGCCGTGACGACGTAGCAGACCCCGACCACCACGAACGTCAGCGACATCACCCATCGGTCCGTGGCGCCCGGCGCCGCGAGCGCGCTGACCGTGCTGGCTACCGGGTCGAATTGGGGTTGCAGGTCGGCGGCCACCGTCCATCCGCCGACCATCAAGACCGGAGCCGCGGCCGCGGAGGCCACGCCCCACCAGGGGACGCCCTGCATGCCATCACCCTAAACCAGGCCGTTCCGGGTGAAACCGTGCGGCCCGCCGTTCGGGCCAGGCCTCGCGGCTTGATCTGAAATTCACGCGCCCTGAGGGGCGAATCAGTTCAGCGTGATCGCGATGACGGCGAGGGCGCACAGGCCCAGGCCCGCACGCTGCGCCGGGCTGAACCGCTCGTGCAGGATCAGCCGGGCGGCCAGGACCGTGACGCCCGGGTACAACGATACGAGCATCGCCGCCGTGGCCAGCATGGCGACGTGGGTGGCGTAGAAATACAGCAGCGTGGCGGCCATACCGCTAACGCCCGCCAGCACCGGCAGCCCGGCCGCGTGGACCGGCACCCGAAGCGGTTCCCCGGAGCTGACCGCCACCACGAGAATAACCAGCAGCTCGGTGGTCTGCGCCGCTACCACCGGCCACAGGCCGGCGTGACGACCGGCCTGGGCCAGGCCGATGAACAAGACGCCGAAGGCCAGGCCGGCCGCCAGCCCATCGGTGAGGCCCGCGCCGATCTCAGCTACGGCCGCGCGGACGTGTCCAGCTTTCCCCGGGCCGCGTGGCTGCGCGCGATACGAGGAGCGCTGGCCGAAGCGCCGAACGAGCTATTCGGTTACCTGCCCGGCCGTGGCGTGCCGCAGCTGCGGACGGCGATCGCGGACTACCTGAACCGGGTGCGCGGCACCCTGGCCCAGCCTGATCACGTGGTCATCTGCACCGGGTACGCGCAGGGCATCGCGCTGCTCCTCGGGGTGCTGGCGGCCGGCGGCGCGAGACGCCTCGCGCTGGAGGACCCCTCCTCCCGCGACGACGCCCTGCTGACCGCGCGGGCGGCCGGGCTCGAGGTGGTCGGGGTTCCGGTCGACCAGCACGGCATCCGGGTCGACCTGCTGCGGGAGACCGGCGCTGACATCGTCATCTTGACGCCATCGCACCAGTGGCCCACCGGTTCTGTGCTGTCGGCCGAGAACCGGACCGCGGTCCTCAGCTGGGCCGCCAGCCGCGGCGCGATCGTCATCGAGGACGACTACGACACCGAGTACCGCTACGACCGGACGCCGGCCGGCGCCCTGCAGGGGCTGGCTCCCGACCGCGTGGTCTACGCCGGATCGGCCAGCAAGACCCTCGCGCCGGGACTGCGCCTGGGCTGGCTCGTGCTGCCGGGACACCTGGCCGAGCCGATGGCCGCGGCCAAGATCGCCGCTGACCGCGGCTCGGCCGCGCTTGAGCAGCTCGCCCTGGCTGACCTCCTTACCCGCGGCGACTTCGACCGGCACCTGCGGCGGATGCGCCCGGTGTACCGGCGGCGACGCGACGCCCTGCTGGCCGCACTGGACCGGCGCCTGCCCTGGCTGCAGCCGGCCGGCATATCCGCCGGGCTGCACCTGGTCACCTGGCTGCCGCCGCACGTGGACGAGGCCACGATGGTCGCGGCGGGAATCGACATCCTGGCCCGTGCCTTCGGCGAGCTGTGAGCACGGGCCAGGAGAGCTAAGGCTGGCGGCCCAGCCAGGCGGCGAGCTGAGCGTAGGGGCCGTATGGGGCGGCGTCGGCGGTGACCCGGACCACCGGGCCGAAGGGCACGTCGTCTCCCCTGGCTTCGGGGGGAAGGATGCGCTTGGCGCCGGCCAGGGCGTAGCAAGCGAGTTCAGGGTCGTGTTCGGTGGGCTGGCCGGTGGCCTTGGCCAGGTCCCAGCCGTGGGTGAGGATCTCCTGGATGTAGCCGGCCACGGCGAACCGGCCGGGGATCTTGCCCCACGGGACCTCGACCAGGGCGTCGAGCTTGGCGTCGTCGGCCCAGGCCTGGGTGGCGCGGCGGGTGGCTGTACGGTAGGCGGCGGCCCAGCCGTCATCGGGAACCTCGTCGGCACGGGCCGGGCGGGCCAGTGCGTCGCCGCCCTCGCCCGCGATCGCGACCCGGTTCAGGCCGCCGACCATGTGGCTGAGCAGAGCGCGTACATCGTACTCGGGACAAGGTGTGGGCAGGTCGAGCTGGCCGGGCTGGACCGCCGCGACGATCGCTTCGGTCTGGGCCATGGCGCGGCGGTGGATCTCGCGGGGGTCGGTCGCGGCGGGCCCGGCCGCGGCGGGCTGGGTCGTGTCCGGCTGGGTCGTGTCCGGCTGGGTCGTGTTTGTCATGGGAGTAGCCTGCGATATTAACTTGACAAGTAACGTCATATTTTAGAAGACATGAAATCGAGTCGTCTGCTGGAGATGCTGCTGCTGCTTCAGGCCCGCGGGCAGGTCACCGCGGGTGAGCTGGCGGAGCGGCTCGAGGTCTCGCCGCGAACCGTCTACCTGACGCGCGACGAGGCGCGAGCCCTGTTCGTGCTTACCACGGGGGGCGCGCAGGAGGATCTGGGGCTGGGAGGGGCGGCCCGTTCGGCCATATTGAAGGTCATGCGGGCGGTACCTGAGCCGTTCCGGCCAGCGGCTACGGCGATCAGCCAGCGGATCTTGGTAGACCCCGCACGCTGGATGCGGAGCCGGGATCCGGTCGGGCAGCTCGGCGTGCTGCAGGCGGCGGTGTTCACCGACCGGCGGGTGCGGCTGCGGTACGGGAGCAGCGGGCAGCGGGTGGCAGCCGAACGGGTGGTGGATCCTTACGGGCTGGTCAGCAAGGCCGGGGTCTGGTATCTCGTGGCGGACCAGGACGGGGCACCGCGGTTGTTCCGGGTGTCGCGGGTGGCTTCGGCGGTGGCCGCTGAGGAGCCGGTGCGGCGACGGGATGGGGTGGAGCTCGCGGAGGCGTGGGAGGCGCTGCGGCAGCAGGTGGAGGAGCGGCCGGCCGGGGCTGCGGTTCGCGGCGGTGCCGGCGGCGCGGACGCTGCTGAGCTTCGGGGACGACGTGGAGGTGATGTCACCGGCCGAGGTGCGGGCCGACCTGGCCGCGGTGGCGGCGGCTGTCGTAGCGCAGTACGCCTAGATGACAGCATCGGATCAGCGTAATATAGGAGTATGCGATACTGTAGTATGCATGGCGCAAGTGGATAGATTCTCCGTGACGATGCCGCCCGATCTAGGCGAGGGCGTCCGCCAGGCCGCGGCACGTCAGGGCACCAGCGTGTCAACATGGCTCACCGAGGCAGCGGCCGACAGGCTCCGCAATGAACTCCTCGGCGTCGCCCTAGATGAGTGGGAGGCTGAGGATGGCGCATTCACCGAGGCTGAGCTGCATGAGGCGGCAGCTCGGCTGGGGCTGACACCGCGCTCGGATGTCGCGTGAAGGCGGTTCTTGACGCCGGGGCGCTGGTCGCCGTGGACCGCCGCGACCGGACGATGGGGGCCCGATTGCGCGTACTGCATCAGCAGGGTATGCCGCTGCGGGCCAGCACCGCGGTCGTTGGGCAGGTCTGGCGTGATGGACGCAAGCAAGCCAATCTCGCGCGGGTGCTGGCAGGCGTCGGCATCGAGCCGCTGAGCAAGGATGACGGCAGGCGCATTGGCGAGCTTCTTGCGCAGGCCGGCTCGTCCGATGTCGTCGATGCGCATGTGGCGCTCATGGCTGCGCCCGCCGACCTGATCCTGACCAGCGACCCTGGCGATATCCGCACGCTACTGGAAGCTCGCGGGGTGCCGGCCCGTGTGCACATCGTTTGACGAGCTCTCCGGGAATCGAATATGCGTTTGGACATGGGTTAGACTGATCGCATGAGCGTTTCAGTCCAGGAATCGCTGCTTGACGTGGGTGGCGACGGTCCGGTCCTCGGGCCGCTCGGCGCCTCGGTGCGGCGGACGCCGCTGACCCGTGGCGCGTGGGTGGACTTCTGCCCGGGGTGGCTGGCCGGATCGGCGGAGGTGTTCGCTCGGCTGGTCGAGTCGGTGCCGTGGCGGGCGGAGCAGCGGAAGATGTACGACCGGGTGGTGGCGGTCCCCCGGCTGCTCTGCTTCTACGGCGAGGACGCACCGTTGCCTGACCAGGTGCTGACCGGCGCGCGGGAGGCGCTGGACGTGCATTACGGGCCGGAGCTCGGCGAGCCGTTCCGGACGGCGGGGCTGTGCCTGTACCGGGACGGCCGCGACAGCGTCGCGTGGCACGGCGACACGATCGGGCGCGGTCAGACCGAGGACACGATGGTGGCGATCGTGTCGCTGGGCTCGCCGCGGGTCCTGGCGCTGCGGTCGCGGGGCGGCGGTGCGTCGCTGCGGTTCGACGTCGGGCACGGGGATCTGCTCGTCATGGGGGGTAGTTGCCAGCGCACCTGGGAGCACGCCGTACCCAAGACGTCCAAGGCGATCGGGCCGCGGATCAGCGTGCAGTTCCGGCCGCGGGGCGTGCGCTGAGGTTTGCCGCGGGCGGGCGCCGGCGGAGGGACCTGGCCGAGATGGCCTGATCCTGGAAGGGGACGATGTCGTGGTCGAAGTCCCGCAGGAGTTGACCGCGGAGCTGCTGGCGGACCGTCGCCTGCCGCGGCATCCGGCGATCTCGCCGGACGGCCGTTGGGTCGCCTACGTGGTGATCCCGGTCAGCGTGAGAGAACGCCGGGTCAGCTCGCTGTGGGTGGAACCCGCAGACGCGAGTTCACCGCCTCGGGAGCTCACCGGCGGTACGACGTGGGCGGAGGCTCCACGGTGGGCCCACGATTCGGGCTCCCTGTGGTTCATAGCCGACGGGCAGCTGCACCGGGTCCGCCACGATAGCAGCGAAGCCGAGACGCTGACCAGCTGGCGAACACCGATCTCCGGCCATCTCCCGCTGGCCGGCCGGGGGTCTGCGCGCCGCCGTCGTGGCCAGGGATGAGCCGAGTGCGGAGGACGAGCACAGGAACGACGCGATGGTCTGGAGCGAGCAGGGATCTCCCGACCGGCTGCGGCTGCTCGACCCGGGAACGCGTGAATTGACGGCGATAGGCGGACTCGGTGACCGGCACGTCGTCGAGGTGGTGCAGCGTCCGGACGGCGGCCCGCTGGCGGTGATCAGCTGGGACCGACCGGAGGACGAGCCGGGTTCGTTCACCGCGCGGCTGCACGTCGTCGATCCGGAGACGGGACACGTTCGCGATCTCGGCCCGCTCGAGCTGGCCCTGTTCGCCGACGGACTGGACACCGCGCTCCATCAGTTGGATACCGGGACCCAGCGGTTCCGCCGCGTGGTCGGCTGGGCCGGCCTGGTCGACATGTTGACCGCGAGCAGTCCGGGAGACGTGATCGCCGCCCGCGTGAGCACCGCATACCAGCCGGCCGAGATCCAAGCCGGCCCGGTGGGCGGCCCGCTTACCCGTCTCAGCGACATCCACCCGGAACTGCGCGGGATCAGCTGGGGCACCCAGAAACGCCTGTCCTACCAGGCCGGCGACGGCTCAGGCTCGACGGGCTGCTGATCCTGCCCGCTGGCATGAACCGCCAGGACGGACCGTTCCCGTTCGTCACCCTGGTGCACGGCGGACCCTACGCCCGGTACGCCGACGAGTTCATGGGCAGCTGGTGGCGTCCCGGGCAGTGGCTCGCGACCGCGGGATACGCGGTCTTCCTGCCCAATCCGCGGGGCGGCGCCGGACACGGCGCGGAGTTCGCGGCGATGGTGGCGGGCGCGGTCGGCACGGACGAATGGACCGACATCGTCAGCGGGATCGACCCGCTGATCGCCGAAGGGGTCGCGGATCCGGCCCGACTCGGCATCGGCGGCTGGAGCCACGGCGGATTCATGGCCGCGTGGGCCGTGGGGCAGACCCGCCGCTTCAAGGCCGCGCTGATGGGTGGGGGGATCAGCGACTGGAGCATGCAGGTCGGGGTCGGCGAGCTCGGCACCTGGGAGGCGGCCCTGGGCGGCAGCTGCGGCTGGGAAAGCCCCGGCCCGCACCGCCACGACCAGCTCAGCCCGGTCTCTTACGCCTCGAAGGTCAGCACCCCGGTGCTGATCCTGCACGGCCAGCAGGACGCCAACGTGCCCGTCGGCCAGGCGACGTACTTCCACCGCGCGCTGGACCGGTTCGGGGTCGAGCACGAGCTCGTCATCTACCCTCGGGAGGGCCACTCGATCGACGAGCGCAGCCATCAGATCGACCTGCTCCGCCGCACTCGCGCCTGGTTCGGCCGGTGGCTCGCGGATCCCGCCTTGCAGGCGAGTGGATCGGGGTTCCGTTTCGGGTCAGCTCCTAGCCTTGACGCATGAGATCTTCGACGCACGCCGTGATCTTCGATCTCGACGGCACGCTGCTGGATCACGTTGGCTCTGTGACTTCTGCGCTATGTAAATGGCTCCCCACTCTGGGGGTGACACTCGCGGACGAGTTCGTCGCGGCGTGGTTCGACGCAGAAAAACGTCACTTTCCGGCCTGGTGTTCAGGTGAGATCAGCTTCGCCGAACAGCGGCGCCGACGTCTCCGAGACTTCCTTCCCCTGCTCGGGGTCACGCCAGGTGACGACGACGCGCTCAACGCCGTGTTCGCCGGCTATCTTTCCTGCTACGAAGCGGCCTGGACCAAGTTCGACGATGTTGATCCCGCGGTCACCGAACTAGGCCGGCTCGGGGTCCAGACGGCGGTGCTAACAAACGGCACTATCGAGCAGCAGACAGCCAAACTCAACGCCGTCGGGCTGCACGGACAGCTTGGACCCGTGTTCACAGCCGAGGCGCTGGGCGCAGCAAAGCCCGATCCGAGGACTTTCCTGACGGTCTGCGACGTGCTCGGCGTCGAACCCGAATCAGCGACCAACGTCGGCGATCTCTACGACTTGGATGTGCTCGCACCTCGGGCAGCTGGGCTTAACGCTGTCTACCTCGATCGGCAGGACGCCGGCCCCTATGACGAGCCGTGCCGGATCACATCGCTCAGGCAACTGCCCGGGCAGCTCCACGTCGATCAAGGCTAAACCACGCATCTCTTTCCAACGCGCCGCGTACCAGACTTCCTCGCAGAGCAGGCTGCCCCCGGCCCCCGTCGGCGGCTGCTGTCATCGCGGCTGTTGAGACGGGCATGGCGGTTGCGCCGGAAGGCTCTTGTCCGCCTGGACAGCGGGCGTGAGCATGAGAACGCCGGATAGAGCATAGATGGTGAGGAGGACCCAGAGTGCGTTGCGGACGCCGAGGCCGGTGCCGAGTCCTCCGGCGAGCAGCGCGCCAAGCGGGATAGTGCCGAAGACGAGGAAGCGCTGGCTGGCGGTGACCCGGCCGAGCATCGGCGCGGGACAGTACACCTGCCGGAAGCTGACGAGAATGATGTTTCCGGATGTTATCCCGGCAGCTACTACGGCCG
>JBEKKH010000203.1:0-11323 GCA_050010815.1 Streptosporangiaceae bacterium
GCGGATCAAGGAGGAGTACACGAAGAACGGCGACGCCCGCCGCGCCGTGCAGCGAGGCGCCGGAAAGTCGGCTCGCGTCGTCACCGCCGCGGCGCTGATCATGTTCTCCATCTTCGTGGCCTTCATGTTCACCAACAACCCGACCATCAAGGCGATCGGCTTCAGCTTCGCCGTCGGCGTGTTCCTTGACGCCTTCGTGGTCCGGCAAACTCTGGTGCCGGCCGTCATGGCGATCATCGGCTCCAGGATCTGGTATCACCCGCGGTGGTTCGCCAGGTACGTTCCCGATCCCGACATCGAGGGAAAGCGAATGGACGACAAGATCGCCCAGGGCGAACTCGCGACCGGCGGCTCGGAGCGTTCGGCCGCCAGCACCGCGCGTTCATGAGCCGTCCAGGTCGCCAAGGTCACCGAACGCCTCGTCGACCTCGATGACGAGCCGCACCCGGCTGAGGAGTTCTTCGGCTTCGTGTCGTTCGTCGGAGTCGGGGATCCGGGCGGCGGCCACGCTGAGATCCTCCTTGGCGTCGGTGACGTGCGGTCCGGTGAGTTCACCGAGCCGTTCCAGGTCCCGGTCGATCTGCTCGAGCGTGGGGTAGCGGTCCTGCCCGTCCTCGCCGACGTCGTCCTCGCCGACGTCGTCCTGGTCCGGCGGTGTGGTCATGACGGCGCATCCTGTCTGTACGGGGGTGGCGGCTGGCCTGGCCGCCCGTGGTGTCAGACGGCGTCGTCACAGCGGCCAGGCCTGCTCAGCGGTCCAGGGCCAGAGCCCATGAGGAATACGCCGCCGCACGTGGTCCACACGGCCGCGATCCGCTGCGGGAATACAGCTATAGCCGATCAAGATCGTTCCGGGCTATCCCCGAATACCGGGAGGGCCCGCGGACAAGACCGCCGGCGCGAGCCGCCAGCGACCGCCAGGGCCAGCCGCCGCGAGCCGAGCCGCCGCGACCGCCGGCGTGAGCCGCCGCGACCGGCCTAGGCGCGCGCTCCGGCCGGAACCGAACCCTCGGCCTGCAACTGCAGCGCAACGTCGATGATCATGTCTTCCTGGCCGCCGACGTAACCGGCCTCGCCGACCCGCTGCAAGATCGCGTGCGCGGGCACGCCGTACCGCCCTGCGGCGCGCTGCGCGTGCAGCAGGAAGGAGGAGTACACCCCGGCGTAGCCCTGGACCACCGAGGCGCGGTCCATCCGCGGCAGCTGCGGGATGATCGGCCGCACCACCTCCTCGGCCGCCGCGAGCACCGCGTCCACGTCCACCCCGGTTGATATGCCCAGCCGGGAGAACGTGGCCGCGAGCACCTCGGTCGGTGCGTTCCCCGCGCCGGCCCCGAGGGCGCACAGGGCCCCGTCGATCTGGGTGGCACCGGCCTGGCAGGCCAGCACCGAGTTCGCCACGCCCAGCGACAGGTTCTGATGCCCGTGGAAGCCGACCTGCGCCTGGGATCCGATCTCCGCGATCAGGGCCTGGACCCGGGCCTGGGCGTCCGACAGCACCAGCGCGCCGGCCGAATCGACCACATAGACGCACTCGGCGCCCGCGTCGACCATGATCCGCCCCTGCCGGGCCAGGCCGGCCGGGTCCAGCCGGTGCGACAGCATCAAGAAGCCCACCGTCTCCATGCCCAGTTCGCGCGCCGCCGCGAAGTGCTGGACCGAGACGTCGGCTTCCGTGCAGTGGGTCGCGATCCTGGCCACCGACGCGCCCGCCTCGCGCGCGTCGCGCAGGTCGTCCACGGTGCCGACGCCGGGCAGCAGCAGGACCGCGATCTTCGCCGTGACCGCCTCGGCGACCGCGGCCCGGATCAGCGAGATCTCGTCTACCCCCGAGAAGCCGTAGTTGAACGAGGAGCCGCCGAGGCCGTCGCCGTGCGAGACCTCGATCACCTGCACCCCGGCGTGGTCCAGCGCGTACACCACCGCCCGGACCTGTGCCTCGGTGAACCGGTGCCGCATCGCGTGCGACCCGTCCCGCAACGTCGAGTCGGTGATGCGCACGCCCGGCGCCGGCGTGGTCATGCCGTCACCCCCGCGGGAGCCGACGCGACGGCCAGCAGCTCGCCGACCCGCGCCGCCGCGGCGGTCATGATGTCCAGGTTGCCCGCCCAGGGCGGCAGGTAGTCGCCGTTGCCGCGGACCTCGAGGAACAACGCGACCCGGGCCCAGCCGGACCAGTCGTCCGCCGGCGGGTCGAATTGCGGGTCGGCCCGCAGCCGGTAGCCGGGCACGTACCGCGCCACCTCGGCGACCATCGCGTGCACCGAGGAGGTGATCGCCTCGTGGGAGGCGTCGGGGGAGATGGCGCAGAACACCGTGTCGCGCATGATCATGGGGGGCTCCACCGGGTTCAAGATGATGACCGCCTTGCCGCGCTGCGCGCCGCCGACGCGCTCGATCGCCCGCGCGGTCGTGGTGGTGAACTCGTCGATGTTCGCGCGGGTGCCCGGCCCGGCGGACTTCGACGCGATCGAGGCGACGATCTCCGCGTACGGCACAGGCGTGACCGAGGACACCGCGTGCACCATCGGGATCGTGGCCTGCCCGCCACAGGTGATCATGTTGACGTTGGGCGCGCTCAGGTGCTCGCGCAGGTTTACCGCCGGGCAGACCAGCGGCCCCATCGCGGCCGGGGTCAGGTCGATCGCCTGGATCCCGGCCTCGGCGTAGCGCGGCGCGTTCGCCCGGTGCGCTCCGGCGGACGTGGCCTCGAACACCAGGTCCGGCCGCTCGTCGCGGTCAAGCAGCCAGTCCACGCCGCCGGCCGAGGCCTGGACGCCGCGCTGCCTGGCCCGCTCCAGGCCGTCCGAGGCCGGGTCCACGCCAACCATGTACCGCACCTCGACGTGCTCGCTGCGCTGCAGCTTGGCCAGCAGGTCGGTGCCGATGTTGCCAGGGCAGACGATTGCGGCTGTTACCTTGCCGATGGCACTGCCCTCCTCAGGTACGCGCTCAAACTGTATGCAGTTTAGCAAAAATTCTGCCGAACGGAACCCGGGCGCGTGCGGCCCGTCCCCGTTGGCCTGCGGCCCGCCCCGGATGCCCGAACGCCGCGCGGTGCTAGATTCGGTGAACGTGCCCCAGCTGCCTGCCCGTCAGATGTACCGGCCCGGGCCCCCGATCCGGCCCCACGCCGACCTCCGGCCGCTCGTCTGGCCCGCGGCGCAGCCCGCTCCGGTCCCGGTCGCTCCGCGAGCTGCTGCTCACGGCGGCCCTGGCCAACGCCGCGCTGAGCGCGACCGAAGTGGCGCTCATCGCCTACGTCCGGCATCACCACGCCCTGTGGGCCTCGGGTCCGCTGCTGGCCGAAGTCTCGATCGGCAGCATCGCCGGCAGCTTGCTGCTCGGCGTCAGGGGTTCGGCCGGCCAGGTCGGTCAGCAGTACCGGCGGCTGCCGCGGCTGCTGCTCGGTTACACCGGTGGCCTGGCCCTGCTGACCGCGGCGGCCCTGTGCCCGCCACTGCTCGGGGTGGCGGCGCCGCTGGCCGGGTTCGCGTCCGGCCAGCCCATCCTCGCGCTCGCCCTGGCCACCGCGGTTGCGGCCGCGGCGGCGGCCAGCGCCGTCCTCACCTCCGTGCTGCGCCCGCCGGCCGCACCGCAACACCCCGCAAGACACGCACGGGACCTGGGCTCGCACCCCGGCTCGTTCGGCTAGAAAAGAGGGACAGCACCGGGGCGGGGCGGGCCCGTGGCTGCCGACCGAAGGAGGTCAGGCCGTGCGCCCGTGGACACCGCAACGCGTACTCGACGCGGCGATCGTGATGGAATGGCGCCCGGACGACGCCAGCGAGGTCCTGACCGATGGCTACCGGCTCATCCGCTACCCGGACTGGGCGCTCGACCCGAGCTTCCCGGCCGCTCAGGTCACCCGGTCCCGGCTGAGCCGTCCCGTGGACGCGGTCATCGACGAGGTTCTCGCCCACGTCCGGGACTGGCACATGCTCGGGGTGGCCTGGTGGGTGTCGGACGCGACCCGGCCCGCGGACACCGAGGACAGGCTGCGAGCCCGGGGCGGCAAGCGCATCGACGCGGTCCAGATTCTGGCCCGCGACCTGCGGGACGGGCTGCCCGAGCTGGACATTCCGGCCGGTGTCACCGTCGGGCTGGTCCACGACGAGCGCACGTTCCGCGCCGCTTCCACGATCACCGTGCGCGGCTGGGGGAGAAAGGAACCAGCCGCCGCCGACGTCGCGCGTGACTTCGCCAGCGCGATGGGTGATCTCGCGTCCTGGACCGGCTTTCGCGTGGTGGCGTCGGTCGATGGCGAGCCCGCCTCGTCCGGCGGATGCTCGCTGAACGGCCAGGTGGCCCAGCTGTGGGGCGCGGTCACCCTGCCTGCGCTCCGGCGCCGCGGCAGCTACCGAGCGGTACTGGCCGAACGGCTCCGGCTGGCGCGGGACCACGGCGCTGAGCTGGCGCTGGTGAAAGGCCGGGTCGAGACCTCCGGGCCGATCCTGCTCCGGGCTGGTTTCACCGACTACGGCGAAGAGCGCTGCTACTGGCTCTCCCTATAGAAACCGGGGCCCCAGGTTGTGCGGGCCGGTGCGCTCGTGCTCTTATGCACCCATGACTGAGCTGCGGACCGAACCCACGGACCTCGACACCCTGGGCGAGATCGAGCGCCAGGTGCTGTGGCTTTCCACCGCGATCATCCATCACGCCAACCGGGTGCGGCCCAATCCCGGCGGGCTGAAGGTCGGCGGCCACCAGGCGTCCTCGGCGTCGATGGTCTCGATCATGACCTCGCTGTGGTTCCGGCACCTGCGGGCCACCGACCGGGTGTCGGTCAAGCCGCACGCCTCGCCCGTGCTGCACGCGATCAACTACCTGCTCGGCGAGCTTGACGAGTCCTACCTGACCACGCTGCGGGCCTTCGCCGGGCTGCAGAGCTATCCCAGCCGGGTCAAGGACCCCGACCCGGTGGACTACTCGACCGGTTCGGTCGGCATCGGCGCGACCGCGCCGATCTGGGGCGCGCTGGCCCGGCGCTACCTGGATGGCCGCTTCGATCCCAGCACCGCCGACGGCGCAGGCCCGGCGGCAGCCACTGGCCCGGCGGAAGCCGGCGTCCCGGCGGAGGCCGCGGGCTCCGCCGGGGGACGCGCCATCGGCCGCCAGTACTCCCTGCTAGGTGACGCCGAACTCGACGAGGGTGCCGTCTGGGAAGCCATCGTCGATCCGGGCGTGGCCGAGCTGGGCGAGATCGTCTGGGTGGTGGACGTGAACCGGCAGTCGCTGGACCGCGTGGTGCCCGGCATGGCCGCGGATCGGCTGCGCGGCATGTTCACCGCAGCCGGCTGGCAGGTCATCACGCTGAAGTACGGCCGTCTGCTCGACGAGCTGTTCGCCCGGGCCGGGGGTGAGGCGCTGCGGCAGCGGATCGACGCCATGCCCAACCCCGAATACCAGCGGCTGCTGCGCTGCGACGCGGCCGAACTGCGCCACCGGCTCCCGGCCGGCGACGCATCGATCGCGGAGCTGATCGCGGAGCTGGACGACGCCGCCCTGACCCGGGCCATCCGCAACCTTGGCGGCCACGACCTGGGCGCGCTGGACGCGGCCTTCGACGCCATCTCCGACGACCGGCCCACGATCATCCTGGCGTACACCATCAAGGGCTACGGCCTGGCCGTCGAGGGACACCCGCAGAACCATTCGGCGCTGCTGACCACCGAACAGCTTCGTGAGCTCGCGGCGCACCTGGGCGCAGATGCCGACCAGCCGTGGCATCGCGCGGCACCGGACAGCGCGGCCGGCCTGCTGTGCCAGCGGGCGGCCGGGCGGCTGAGGCGGCCGCCGGTCCCGACGCCCGTCTCGCCCCGGCTGCCCGCCGACCTCGGCCGCACCCCCGCCGGGGTGGCGACCACCCAGGCGGCTCTGGGCCGGGCGCTGCTCGACCTGACCAGGGAGGCGCCCGAGGCCGCCCGGCGGGTGGTGACGGTCAGCCCAGATGTCAGCTCGAGCACCAACCTGGGTGGCTGGGTGAACAAGGTCGGCGTGTGGGCGGCTCGCGAGCGGATGGATTGGTTCGCCGACGACGCCGAGACCATCTTGCACTGGCGGGAGAAGCCGACCGGGCAGCACATCGAGCTTGGCATCGCCGAGACCAACCTGGTCGGCCTCCTCGGCGAACTGGGCGCCACCTGGAGCCGGTGGGGTCAGCCGCTGCTCCCGATCGGCGTGCTCTACGACCCGTTCGTGGAGCGCGCGCTCGAGCCATGGTCGTTCGGCATCTACGCGGGTGGCCAGTCGATCCTGGTGGGGACACCCTCGGGGGTGAGCCTGGCGCCGGAGGGAGGCGCGCACCAGTCGATCACCACGCCGTCCATCGGGATCGAGCAGCCGGGCTGCGTCAGCTACGAACCCGCCTTCGCCACCGACACCGAATGGTGCCTGCTGGCCAGCCTGGCCCGGCTGGGCCGGCCCGACGGCAGCTCGGCCTACCTGCGGCTGTCCACCCGCCCGGTCAGCCAGGCGCTGGCCGACGTGCCCGCCGATCCCGCGGCCAGGGAGCGCAGACGCCGGCAGGTGGTGGCCGGGGCCTACCCGCTGCGGCGCGCGGGGAACCCGAAGGTCACGATCGCCGTGATGGGTGCGGTCGTGCCCGAGGCGCTGGCCGCCGCGGAGCGACTCGAGGCGGTCGGCGTACCCGCTGACGTGATCGTCGTGACCAGCCCCGGCCTGCTGTTCCGGGGCCTGCGTGCCCGGCAGGGCCTGGACGCTGGGACCGGCGAACCGACCTGGATCCTCGGCCAGGCGTTCCCCGCGGACCGCGCCACCCCGCTGGTCACGGTCCTGGACGGGCACCCGCACACGCTGGCCTTCCTGGCCACCATCAACCGCGTGCCGCACGCGGCGCTAGGCGTCGCGCAGTTCGGCCAGTCCGGCTCGATCGAGGATCTGTACCGCTACAACGGCATCGACACCGACTCCATCATCCGTGCCGCGCTCGACCTGGCCAGTCCCTGACCCTCGTCAGAGCCCTCGTCAGGAGCCGCCCGGTCCGGGCCGGAGCAGGACAAGTGATTCGGCGTAGACCGTCACCTTGCCCCGTGCACCGCGGATCGGGTCGTCGTCCAGCGAGACCTCGTACAGGCCCGTATCCCAGCATTGGGCCAAGGTGGTGGTCTGAGGATCTATCCTGCCTCGCCATCCCGCCTCGTAGCGTTTCTCGTTATCCCGGCAGATAAATGACTCTCTGAGCTGTACCAGGTCGAGTTTGCCGAATTTCGGCCGCACGTGGATCCGCCCATTTTGATACGTCACCTGGCACTGGCCGGGGATGCGCGTAAGATCGGTGTTTACCCAAGGCTGCGGTGACGAATTGCAAGAATACAGTTTCCGCCCGTCGTCCATCATGACGATGTAGTTACCCTTGGCCCGCATTTCGTTCACGAAGTCTTCGGGTGCGGGATGGGGGTAGATGATGGTTCCCTGGCTGCGTGCCTGGTAGCTGGGCGGCTCGCCCGTCGCCGCTCCGTTCCAGTCCTTGAACAGGACACCGGTGCCCTGGTCAAGCTCACCCCAGAACGGCCTGGCGAGCATGACCCGATCGCCCTCTTTGAAGCCACCAGCCGCGCCTGCTTGCGCTGGTATCCGCACGGCCGCGGATTGTTCCGAGGCGGCCGGGGTCTGGTGTCCCTGCGGCTTTCCGTCAATCACGCTCAGCTGATCGGCTGGCCTGCCGGCCCGTGCGTAGTCGCGCACCAGCTTAAGCATGTTCCCCGGTTTGCCTCTCATCCCAATCTCCTGGGTTCGCCGCTCAATGCGCCCGCTTGCTATCAAGCAACCTGTAACTTATGGTAGCCCATCGCGCACATCAGGTAAGGCCAGATGCGAGAGTACGTTAATTGACGCGATAATGTAGGCACGAGCCTAATTGTCCGGTACGGACCGCCATTCGATACAACTTGATATTGTCGGCTTCTGTCATGATTTGCCAGCGCTGCTGGTGGCGGGCCGCATGGGCGCGCGTGGCCGCTGCGGGCCCCAGGTAGCGTAGGTGCGTATCCACTGAGCAGGCCACGTAGTACCGATGATGAGCAGGAGTCACCGACATGCAGCTGAGCGCGCGGAACCAGATACCGGCCCGGATCACCGCCATCAACTACGGCGAGGCCATCGCCAACGTCGAACTGGACGCTGGCGGCTCCCGCCTGGTGTCCTCGATTACGGTCGAGGCCGTCAAGCAGCTGGGGCTGGCCGAGGGTTCGGAGGTCACCGTGATCATCAAGGCCTCTGACCTGATCCTGGCGACCAACGACTGACCGCCACGTATGGACAACGACACGGTCATCCGCCTGCGGCGGGTCGTGTTGCAGCTGGCTAGGCAGCTCAATGCCGCCTCCCGGGAGGAAGGCCTCACGCCCACTCAGGCGTCCGTGCTCGGAATTACCGTTGGCCGCGGCCCGCTGAGCCTGGCCGAGCTCACCGACATCGAGGGCATCAACCCGACGATGCTGTCCCGGGTCATCGGCAAGCTCGATTCCTTCGGGCTGATAAAGCGGCTGCGCGACCCCGATGATTTCCGCGCTGCCTGGGTCGAGGCGACACCCGAGGGCAAGCTCAGGCACGAACGGATTGCCGCGCAAAGAAGCGCGATTATCTCCGAATGCGTGGCCGGATTGCCCGCCGACCAGGAGGCCGCCCTGGTCGCGGCGCTGCCCGCGTTCGAGACTCTGGCCGAAGCCCTGCGGGCGACGGTGCAGCCAGGCCGCCGTCAGCCGGCCAGCGAAGGCCCCGGGCCCCGGCTGACTCCCTTACCTGCGCCTCGTCCCTCGGCTCGTCAGTGGTACGGGTGGTGCGGGATCGGGGCGTCGTTGAGCTGCTGGTCGATGTCGACGAGGATCGCGTCGCCTTCGACCTTGCAGGCGTAAACGGGCAGAGTGGGCACCTCGGGGATGCCGACCGACTCGCCGGTGGTCAGGTCGAAGCGGGAATTGTGGGACGCGCAGACCAGCGTGTCGTCGTCCTGCACGGTGCCTTCGTGCAGCGGCTGCTGCTGGTGGGTACAGGTGTTGTGCACGGCGCGGACGTCTTCGCCGTCCAGGCGGACCAGGCAGATCGGCTCCTTCAGCCCGTCCACGAACAAAGTCTCGCCCTCCTCGAGGTCATCGAGGTTGGCGACGGTGACAAAGGCCATGACTATTTCCTTCCGTTGGCGGCTCTGCGGGGGGCGGGCTGGTTGCCACGCACTTCGATCCAGCCGTTGCGCACCCGGGTGCGTATCACGGGCTGCGGCTGATGGGACGGGCCGCGGCGGACGGACCCGTCGGCCAGGCAGTACTGCGACCCGTGCAGCGGACAGGTCACGGTCAGTCCCTCGACCGTGCCCCGGCTGAGCAGGCCGGCGGCATGGCTGCACAGGTTGTCGAGCGCGTAGAGGGTTCCGTCGTGCCGGTACACCAGGATCTGCCGTCCGTCGGCCTGCACGCCGGTGGGCACGTCGTCCGGCATCTCGGCTTCCTCGATGACCCGGACCCAGCGCCGCGGCCCGTCAGCCCCCGCCACCCGGCTGACCATCACCGCCTCGGCGAACACCAGGTGACCACCGAGGTAGGCGGCGGCGCCCGTGACCGCCAGGCTGGCCGCGCCCAGGCTGCGGGCCGCGGGCCGGTGACCGGTCAGCCGGGCCGCCAGCGACATGCCTTGCAGCCCGAGGGCCGCCGTATTGAGCACCCCGTGGAACAAGCCGACCCGGCGATCCTCGTCGTCGCTGACCGTCCAGTCGACCACACCGGTCGCGGCGGTCGCGACCGCCGCCGCGATGCCGGCCACGCTGAACAGGGCCGCCGCGTCGAGCCCGGACCCCGGAGCCCGGTCGCGGTCTCGGTCGGTGACATCCAAGAGCAGGGCACCGGCCCACAGCCCGATCGGGAGATCGGACAGGGCCGGATGCAGCGGGTGACCAAGCCACCGGCCACCGTGCATCAGCTCCAGAACCGGGTTGTCCTGGTGCGCCTCGCGCCACGGTCCGAGCACGGCCGTCAGCCGGTCGTTCAGGGTGCGGATCCAGCCCAGGCCGTCGATGCGGGCGATCACGCCATGGTGCCAGGTCTCCGCCCGGGCCGCCGCGACCGCCGCCCCGCCAGATTGCGGAGCTGACGCTGAGCCATCGGCCTGGTCAGTGCCTGCTGACATGAAATCCTCCGCGGTGCCATCAGCGCGTACTTGATCCGGGCGGATCCTCCACGGCGCCGCCTCATATGCTCGCTGGGCCTGCTGGGCCCGTTGCGCCGGCTGTTAACGGACGCCACCGTTGCGCGGAGCCTACTCTCTCCTGTCCCGAACCCCTGTTCCATGCTGAGACACCCGCCCCCCGCGCCATCCCTCTTACAGCTGCACCCGCCCCGCTCCGCTCAGGGCGGCTCCGAAGGGACTCGATGTGCCGTTGCATCCCAAAGAAGGGGTGCGACGGCACATCCACTTCCATCGCTAGCTGGCCAAGCTAGCCGCGGAGAAGCTCGGCATCGGCTGATCGGCCTCCCCACACTCCGGGCGCGTCCGGGTTGAGGATCAGGACGTTGCTCCGGGCGTGCCGCCAAAGCTCCCGGCTGGCGCTGCGGTCCATCAGGGCCGGCAACCCGCCGTGGGTAGGTGCGCCGATCACGATCGTGCTGGCCCCGATGGTATTGGCGTACTCGGCGATCATCCGGCCCGCGGTGCCGTGATCGGGGGCGTGGAGCAGGATCTGGCCCTCGCTGGGGACGTGATGCGCGGCCAGCCGGTCCAGGTGGTTCCTGACCACGGCCCGGGCCGTTTCCGGGTCTTCGCCGTCGATGCCCGCGTCGCCCGCAGTGGCGCTCTCCTGGGTGTGCACGACGTGGACCACGCCTCCCCCGGCCGTCGCGAGCCGGCCTGCGGCCTCGATAACCAGAGCGGCCACCGGTGAGCCGTCGACGGCGGCCAGGATCACGCTCGCGCTACTGTCCCTGGTCCCCGTGCGGCCCGGCACCGTATCGCCCGGCCCGGTGGTACCCGCCACCGGCACCAGCACGGGGAGCGGCGCGGCCGCGCCATCCGCCGCCGCCGGGTCGTGGACTGCTGTGGTGCCTGTGACCTGCTCGGCCTGAACTCGTTCGGACTCGGTGAGCAGGTGGTGGGCGGTGGACAAGACCACCATCCCGAGGACGAGGGCGCCCGCGGCGATGAAGAACGGGAAGTGGATATTGACCGCGATGACCATCCGGCCGGCCGCGTAAGGGGCCAGCCCGCCGCCGATGAACCGGACGAAGCTGTAGGCCGCCGAAGCCACCGGCTTCTCCACCGGGGAAACGGTCATCACGGCCTGGGTGGTGATGGTGTTGTTGATCCCGATGAAGAT
>JBEKKH010000204.1:0-11322 GCA_050010815.1 Streptosporangiaceae bacterium
TCGGGGTAGCCGCCGAGCAGGTCCGGGCCGGGGAGCCGCATCGCGCCGTAGCCGCCCCGCCCGGCCCGCAGGTCACCGCCGGCGGGCCACGATGAGCGTCACGTCGTTCCACCGCCACTTTCGCGCGCTGACTTCGACGACGCCCGTCCAGTTCCAGAAGCAGCTCCGCTTGCACGAGGCCAGGGCCCGGCTGCTGGCTGACCCTGGGGACGTCGCCGGTGCGGGCTACGCGGCTGGCTACGGCAGCCCCTCGCAGTTCAGCCGCGAGTACCGCCGCATGTTCGGCCTGCCGCCCAGCCGCCACGCACCCGCCCTCCAGCCAGGATGGTGAACCGCCCACAGGACCGGCCATGGTGCCCGATGCCGCAGTTGGCCCGGTCACCAGGAACGTCTTGTCTTGCATGGTCACGCCTGTTACTCCTGTTGTTTACGGTGTGATCGGGCGAAGGTTAGGGCAGCAGGGCTAGCTTGCCGACGGTGGCCCGGGTTTGCAGTTCCGCGAGTGCCTTCGGGCCGTCGGCGAGTTCATACGTGGTGGGCTGCCCGGGGGTGAGCGCCCCTGCGGCTATGAGCGAGAACAGCTCGCCCATGACCTCGCCGAAGATCTGCGGGGCGGCCTGGACTAGCACGCCGATGTTCAGGCCGATCACGTGGACCTGGTGCTTGTACACCAGTTCCCAGTTGGTGACCGCGGCTTCGCCGCCGGCCGTGCCGTAGACGACGACCCGCCCGGTGACCCGCTTGGCCGCAGTCAGGCTGGCGCCGAGAGTGGCGCCGCCGGCCGACTCCAGCACCAGGTCGGCGCCTAGTGCCCGCACGGTCTCGTGTTTGCCAGGCGAGGCGGTGGCGATGACCGTCGCGCCGTAGTGCTTGGCCATTTTCACCGCGGCCTGGCCGGTCCCGCCGGCCGCGGCGGGGATCAGCACGGTCTGCCCGGCGGCGATGCGGCCCAGGGGCCTGAGCGCGGCCAGCGCGGTGGGCCAGTTCACGAGCAGGCCCAGGGCCTGCTCCTCGGCCCAGCCCGCCGGCACCGGCATCACCGCGGCCGCGGGTAGCGCCGTGTACTCGGCGAAGGCGCCACACCCGATGCCGACGCCGATGACGCGGGCTCCGGGTGCCAAGCCGGTCACTGTCTCGCCCACGGCGGCGATCTCACCGGCAGCCTCGAAGCCCGCCAGGTACGGGGGTTGCGGGCCGCCCAGGAACGTGCCGTGAGCCTGCGAGATGTCGCCGAAGTTGATACCGGCGGCGGTGACCCGGACCAGGACCTCGCCCGGGCCCGGGTCCGGTACCGGCGCGTCGGTGATCAGGCGCAGGTCCTGGGGGCCGTTTAGGGACGTCTGCTGCAGGGCGCGCATGGTAACGGAATGCCCATGGCAATCGGTTCCTTTCCTTGGCTTGCGTGAGCAAGGCCGGCTTATCTACACCCAGGAAGACCCGGCGAGAACGGAAAAGGAATCGCTCACAACGACTTGCCCGTCAAGAAGCTGCCCCGTACGGCATGCTCGTGCCCGTCTCCAGGCTTGTTCGGGCTACCCGCCTCTCCCGCCAGGTTTCAGGCACCGGGGGGAGCCGGTTCAGCGTCCTTTCCTTGTGCCATGTCCGGCCGGAACCCGAACATGGTGACCAGTCTCGGGTCGCCGAAGGAGGAGATCCGGCGGATGCCCGTGCCGGTGACGGTGAGCACGCAGATTCCGTACGGCCGGTAGTTCCCGTGCTGGTCACGGGTATAGGCCGCTGCGGCAGGCTGTCCGTTGGCGCCGGTGGCCAGCATGCGCCAGTCACCAGGCGATCCCAGGAGGTGGTTACGCAGGAATGGGACGCAGGTCTTGCGGCCGGCAAACCAGGTACGCAGCGGCGTCGCCTCTATGATGGCGTCCTCTACCAGGAGCCGCTCCAGCGCGGCGGCGTCCGCATTCTCGAACGCCGCGATGTACTGGTCGAGGAGCGCGCGGGCTCGCGGCGCGGCCGGCTCGGTGATCTGGCCGGGGGCCAGGTCCAGTTCCCCCAGCCGCGCCCGGGCGCGCTGCAGCGCGCTCTTGACCGACGCCGTCGTGGTGCCGAGCATGACCGCGACCTCGGTGGCGGGAAACGCCAGCACATCCCGCAGGACCAGCACCGCCCGCTGCCTCGGCGGAAGATACTGCAGGCTGGCGATGAGCGCCAGCCGCAGTCCCTCGCGCGCCGCAACGATGGCCGCGGGATCAGCTGAGTCCGGGATCACCATCGCATCCGGCGCCGGCTGCAGCCAGTTCACCTCTGTCCCAGCCTCTTCCGGGTACGCCCAGGGATCCGGTTCCGGGTCGTACAGGGCGGATGGCAGCATTCGCCGGCTGTGGGTGGCCAGCTCGGTCAGGCACCTATTGGTGGCGATCTGGTACAGCCAGGTACGTACCGAGGACCGTCCCTCGAACCCGCCGTAGGACCGCCAGGCCCGCAGGTATGTCTCCTGGACCAGGTCCTCCGCATCCTGGATCGAGCCAAGCATGCGGTAGCAGTGCGCGAGCAGCTCACGACGGAACGGCTCTGTATCCCGGACGAATCCGGCGCTATCGACCCGCGCAAATCCTTGGGCCGGACCCTGGTCAAGATGGCCGGGGCACCCCTGGAGGGCCTGGCCCAATGAGCACTCCATCCGCTGCGATCCTCTCCCGCGTCATCCGCCTTCAACATATGCAGACCTGGCCGGGGCGGAAAAGGAATCGCTCCGGGCCCTTTCGTCTGCGGCCGTGTTCCGCACGGACCGGCTTCTCGGTGCAGGAGAACCCGGCGGGTGCTGGGTGGTTCGGTCTCCGACGATGTTCATTCCGAGTGCTCAGCTGCTGAGGACATCGCCCTCGGCGCGGTAGAAGATCTTCGACGAAAGCGGCTTCGCCCCGAATGCCGCGTAAAACGCCTTCGCCTGTTCGTTAGTTTCGTCCGTTGTCCACTCGACCCGGCTGTACCCGCGTTCGGCAGCGATCGTGTACAGGCCTCGCATCAGCGCGGTCGCCACCCCCGTGCGGCGGGCAGTACCGGCGACATAAAGCTCCTTGAGATACAGCGATGTCGACAGCCGGAGGGCCGGCCACAGAAACGAGTACGCGGCGAACCCCACGAGCTTGTCCGCGTCATCTCGCGCTAGCAGCGCGAACGCGGCAGGCGGAACGCCGAACAGGACGGAACTGATCTTCGCGGCCCGCTGCTGGGGTGGGTCCGGCCGCACGTCTCCGTAGAACGCATCCATCTCGGTGGCCAGCGCAACGAAATCGTCGACGTCCGCAGCGGCGGCCGGGGCGAGTCTGATCAACGTGATCCTCTTAATGCCGCGCCGAGTACGCACCCGCGTCAAGGTCCTCGATGAGAGTCGGGCCTGCGGGTTCCCAGCCGAGAAGGTGCCGTGTCGCGGTGCTCGTGGCCGCGAGATCCATGCCGAAGAAGGTGCCGATCCACCCGAAGTGACCTTGGACGTCATCGGGAGCGATCGATGCGACGGGGAGGTCGAAGGCGCGGCCGATGGCCGCCGCGATGTCGCGGGTGGGTATGCCGTCTTCCGCGACGGCATGCAGGCGGGCGCCCGCCGGGGCCTTCGCGAGTCCAAGGGCGACGAGACGCGCGGCATCGGACCGGTGCACGGCGGCCCACCGGTTGGTCCCGTCTCCGGGGTAGCCGGAGACGCCCTTCTCACGGGCCACCGCGGCGATTATCGCGATGAACCCGTGGTCGCCGGCTCCGTGCACGGTCGGCGCGAAACGCAGGCTCACGGTGTGCACACCGCGGTCGACGAAATCGAGCGCGAGGTTTTCGCTGCCTCCGCGCGGCGATTGCGGGCCATGGAACGGGGACGGATCGTCCTCCGTGGCCGGGCTGCCCTGGGTGAGGCCGGCGACGCCCGAGGCGAGCAGGAAGGGGCGCTCGGTGCCGGCCAGCGCATCGCCTATGGTCTGGACCGCGGCTCGCTCGGCTGCGCTCGAGGCGGCCGGGTTGGACCAGTCGTGCTTGTTCGCGAGATGGATGACGGCTTCGGCGGCCTCAGCGCCAGCACGGATGCTCGCGAGATCGTCGAGGTCACCGCGGCGGACGCGAGCCCCCTTGGCCACCAGGGCAGCGGCGGAAGCGTCGGACCTGGCGAGCCCCGTGACCTCATGTCCGGCGGCGAGAAGTTCATCGACAGTGGCGGAACCGATCCATCCGGAGGCTCCGGTGACGAAAACGCGCATGGCACTGTCTCCCCTCGGCTCCGCCATGGGCGGAGCGGCTGACGCGATGATGTCAGTGACTGATGTCATCAACAGACATCACCATACACCTTTACGACAGCAACTGTCATCACTAGACTCGGAACCATGGTGCGGTGGGAACCGGGTGCGAGGGAGCGGCTGCAGGCAGCGGCGCTCGAGCTGTTCGCAACTCGCGGGTTCGAGCAGACGACCGCCGCGGAGATCGCGCAATCCGTCGGGTTGACCGAGCGCACCTTCTTCCGGCACTTCAGCGACAAGCGCGAGGTGCTGTTCTACGGGCAGCAAGAGTTCCTCCAGGCGTTCATCGACGGAGTGGACGCCGCGCCGCCTGACGCATCCCCGCTCGAGGTCATCGCCTCCGCGCTTCAGGCGGCGGCATCGTTTTTCCCCGACGAGCGCCGCCCGTACTCCCGCATGCGGCAGTCCGTGATCGACCAGAACCCCGCGCTCCGGGAACGCGAGCTGCACAAGCTGGCAGGCCTCGCCACAACGGTCGCCGAGGCCCTGCGCGCGCGAGGCATCGGCGAGCCGGCCGCCACCCTGGCGGCGCAGTCCGGCGCCACCGTGTTCGGAATCGCCTTCGCACAGTGGATCCGCGACGACGAAGAGCGGTCTCTTTCCGGCATCGCATCGGATGTGCTCCACGAGCTGCTCAACCTGACCGGAGCGGCCGCCGGGTCCAGGGAGTTCCGGTAACACAAAAGTCCGCGAGCGCATCGTCATATTCACCGCAGCCGATACCCTCAGATCGCGTGCCGGTCGATCTCGCCGATGAGTTCCGGCCACAGCGGTGCCGAGAACATGTGTCCCATGCGCTGGACCAAGACGAAACGGCCGTGCGGCACCGCCCGGGCCAGCGCGCGGCCCGCGGCGGGCCGGACGATCGGGTCCTCGTCTCCGTTCAGCACCAGGACCGGCTGGGTGATGCGGGCGATGCCGCCGGCCGGCAGTTTCGCGGCGAAGCCCGCGGCGAGCTGCCGGGACCGGGCGTAGCGGTCCGGCGCGTGGCGGCGCAATGATTCCGCTGCTGTCTCGCTGACCCATTCGTCGTCCAGCGACAGGCTCTTGGCCTCGGTCAGCCGGGTGACGTCCATCAGCATCCGCCGTTTCTCCCCCGGACCGTCGCCGTAGCGGCGGAACACCAGCTTGAACGGCCCGGGGAAGCGGATATAGCGGAACAAGCGGATCGGCTGGCCGTACTGCGGTATCGCCGAGATCGCGGTTACCGTCCTGACCCGTTCCGGCTGCAGCAGCGCAGCGAACTGGGCCAGGCCGCCGCGGCCAGCGCCGCACAGAACCCGTCGGGCCAGCCGATCATCTGGCTGTCGAGTCCGCTGATCAGCAGCAGCGGGCGTCCGCCAGGGGCGCCGAAGTCTTCGTACCCGATCTGGACATCTCCGTTGCGCGTGACGCCGCTCTCCACTTGGCCATCCCGAAGCTTACAATGCGATCGCATTGCGAAACTGATTCTATACAATGCATTCGCATTACGAAACGAGGAGCGCTTCGCCCCAACGCCCCGCTAACCTGATCCTCGGATGGGTTTTCTGTCCCCGCCAGCTGCTGAAGGGCTGAATTCAGGGCGCGCTGACCTGCGTTCTCTCGAACCCGTCTCCCGTGAAGCAAACCGTCCGGCGCGGAGTCGGGCGGCTGCCCGTCCGGTCAGACGGTCAGGAGTGCCTGTGTCGGTGACAGGCGTGCGGCGCGAATGGCGGGCAGCAGCCCGGCCAGGGCGCCGATGATGACGGCCGCGGCCAGGCCGCCGGCCCAGGCTCCGGGCGGGATGACGACGGTCTCGTGGTGGCTGCGGGCGTAGGCGGTAGTGGCGATCGTGCCGGCGATGACTCCGGCCACGCCGCCGGCCAGGGACAGCAGGATCGCCTCGGCCAGGAACTGGGCGCGGATCTGGCCGCGGGTGGCGCCCAGCGCCCGGCGCAGCCCGATCTCCTGTCGGCGCTCCAGCACCGAGATGACCATGATGTTGGCTACCCCAATCGCGCCGACCAGCAGCGCGACCGCGCCCAGGCCCAGGAACAAGGTGTCGAGCGCGCCCTTGGTGTCGGCCTCGGCGGTGAGGATGTCCGAGGGCTGGGAGACGGTGACCTGGCTGGGGTTTTGCGGGTTGGCCTGCGCACCGAGCAGGTTGTCGGCCGCGGCGGTGGCGGCCGGGGTATCAACGGTGCGGACGTAGATTGTCGACGGGTGGCCGTCGAAGCCCAGGTACTTCTCGGCGGCCGGGAAGCCGATCAGGACCGCCGAGTCGAGCTCGGGGGCATAGGTGGCCGGGTTGAGGATGCCGGTCACGTAGAACCACTGGCCGCCGACCCAGATTCGCATCCCGGGCAGGATCCGGTCGATGCCCAGCAATTGCGCTGTAGTGGCGCCGAGCACGGCGACCGGCTCGCGCGCGGTGCCGGCGTTCAGGAACCGGCCCTGCGCGAGGCTGGTGCCGGCGACCGCGGGCAGGCCGAGGGTGGCGGCGTCCACGCTGAGAGCGTTGGTTTCGATCTGGGGGATGAGCGGGGACTTGTAGGCGTTGACGCCGGTGACACTGCCTGTGTCCTGCACCGAGAGGACCCCGGTCAGCCGGGTGATCATGCCCGGCGCCGCCTCCGGCAGCTCGGCGGTCTGGCCCGAAGATGTCTGCCCGTTGGTGACGGTCAGCAGGTTGGTGCCCAGCCGGGCGATCTCGTCCAGCAGCGCGGCCTGGGAGGAGGCGGCCAGGCCCAGGACGGCAACGATCGCCGCGACGCCGATCGCGATGCCCAGCGCCGACAGCCCGGTACGCAGCTTGCGGGTCCGCAGCCCGATGCTAGCCAGCCCGGCCAGGTCCCCTGGGCTCAGCCGGACCGAGGCCGGGGCGCCCGGGGCGCCCGGGGCGCCCGGGGCGCCTGGCCGCCGGGATGCGGTGGTCATGACGGTCCTTCTTGCGCGCCGGGGCGGCCGACGGGCCGCCCCGCGCCAGCCCCGGCTGCGGCCGGGTGGCTCGGGACGGGGCTGTCGGCGATGATGTGCCCGTCGAGCATCTGAATGCGGCGCCGCGTCCGGGCGGCGACCGCGTGGTCGTGGGTGATGACGATGATCGTGGTCCCGGCCGCGTTCAGCTCCTCCAGCAGGGCCAAGATGGTGGCGCCGGTGGCCGAGTCCAGGTTCCCGGTCGGCTCGTCGGCCAGCACCACCGGCGGCGCGCCCGCCACCGCCCGCGCGATCGCGACCCGCTGACGCTCACCGCCCGACAGCTGGGTCGGCCGGGCCCCGGCCCGGTGCGCCAGCCCGACCCGGTCCAGCGCCTGCAGCGCCAGCAGCCGCCGCACGCTCCGCCGCACCCCGGCATACAACAGCCCGTCGGCCACGTTGCCCAGCACGCTCTGGTGCTCGGCCAGGAAGAACTGCTGGAACACGAACCCGATCCGGGACGCCCGCAGCGCCGCCAGCTCCCGGTCGGTCATCCGCGCCGCGTCCAGGCCGGTGATCCGCACCGACCCGGCCGTCGGCTTGTCCAAGGTGCCCATCAGGTGCAACAACGTGGACTTGCCCGACCCCGACGGGCCGACCACCGCCATCAGCTCCCCGGCGGCCACCGCCAGGCTCGCCCGCTCCAGCGCCCGCACCGGCGGCTGCCCCGGGTACACCTTCGACACCTGCTCCAGCTCCAGCACCGGCACCCCGCCCGGCCCGGCCTGGCCGGCCATGGCCGCCCCCGCGGCCATCACGACGCAGGCACCACCACGCGCTGCCCGGGCGTCAGCGCCCCGGTCACCTGTACCAGCCCGTCAGCGTCGTCGAAGATCCCGGGCGTCACCGGCACGTATCGCCGTGTGTTCCCCGGGCCGGCGACCTCCACGACATACCCCCCAGGCGACTGGGCCACCAGCGCCGTCACCGGCACCGCGAGTACCGGGCCAGGGCTGCTTTCTGTGGTGAGGTTCACCGTCACCGGCGCCTGATCCAGGGTCCCTGCGGCCCCCGGATCGGTCAGCGTCACCTGCACCGGAATCGTCGTGGTCGGGTTCCCGCTCGTCTCAGCCGTGGTGGTCGCCACCGCGCCGACCCAGGACACCGCACCCGGCGTGGTCGTCTCGTCCGGCAGCGTGATGCTTACTGTGTCACCCGCCTTGACCTCCGACTGCATGGAGACATCCAGCGGGATCGTCACCACGTGCCGGTCCGACGTCGCGGTCAGCACCGGCCCTGACGCCGGGCTGCCCAGGCTGCCCGTCACCTGGCTGACGTGCAGCGCCTCCGGCTCAAACACCACCTGTCCCAACGACAGGCTTCCCGGCGGGAAGGACACCCCCAGGTGGCCTTCGAGCCGCTGCACGCCGGACGCCGTCTCCCACGAGTAATAATCCCAGCCCAGCGCGGCGATATCCGTGCGGCCGGCGTAGCCGAGCCGCACCAGGTCGTGGTTGAGCTGAGTCACGTCTTGGCCGGTGATGCCCTCACTCAGGTCCCGCCAGTCCGGGACACCGCCGTACAGCAGCACCACCGGGGAGCTGTTACCGATCTTGTACAGCACCTGCCCCTGCCGGATCACCTGCCCGGCCGGAGGCAGCCAGGTCAGCGTCCCGCCGCCCTGCCCGGTCACCGTGTACAACCCGGCATACCCCAGCGTCGCGGTCTCCGGCGTGGTAGCCGCGACATCCTGCCGGACCACCGGCTGCGTCGCCGGCGGCGGCGCCCCCTGCCCGGCCCCAGAGGAGGCGGCCGGGGAAAACACCCCGGCCCACCACGCCGACACCGTCCCCGCAACCCCGGCCGCCACCACGACCACGATGCCCAGGGCCACCCAGCGACCACGGCCACGCGATCCCCTTGCCTCCGCGGCCGCCAGCACCTCCGTCTGCGGCCCGGCCGCCCGGCCGCGCCAACCCGTCTCACTCACTATCCATCTCCGTCCCTTCCGCTTCCGGCCGTAAGCGGCCGGTAGCGTAGGTGCAGCAGCGGCTGGCATGGCTGCTCCCCGGTCTTGACCTGCGACGAATTACGGTCCTTGGCTTCCTGCCAGCAGTTCTACGCCCGGGCGGGTGACATCAGCCCTACCGGCGATGTTGCACCGATGTCATGCCGACCGGCGCACGCTGGTGTGATGCGGGGTGCTGGTGGCCCAGGAAGCATGCGACGCTGGCCGCCGGGACTCCGCTGTTCAGCCGGGCGACCCCGGGGCGCTCAAGGGAACCGGTGCGCCGTTGGGCATCACGGGGTAGCACTCTTGCATGATGTTGCTGATCCGCTGCGAATTCCAGTTAGTGCCGGTTATAGGGACTAGATTGAAGCCAGGGCGTCCTTCGGAATCGAGGGTGGGGTCCGGCCAGTTCGGCACCCCGTGGGAGCGCATGCACTTGGCATATGTCCGCAGGGCGGTCATCGTCGCCTGCACCAATGCCTGAGGACAGTCGCCTGTCTCCTCGCATTGTCCGAGCGAGTCCTTGGTGAGCACACCGCCGGACCCGCCGTTGTTCGGGTATAGGTCCTGGCAGGCTGTCTGGGCCGCCTGAAGCTGGGAGCTGCTCACCCCCCATTGCTGCGCGCCGCCCTTCGGCACCTGTCCGTTGCTGAGAGGGTCAGAGAAGTTGGGTACGCCGTGAGAGCGCATGCACTGGGAGTAGGTGACCGCTGACGAGGAGTTCGCTGACCCTCCCGCAGTCGATGAGCCGCCGGAACCCGTGGACGGACTGCTGCTGCATGCGGCCGCTAGCAGGGCCAGGGCAGCCGTGGCGATGATGGCGGCCGCGGTTCGCGCGGCCGGCCATGCCCGCCGTGGCCGCCGCCGGATGCGGGTACTGTCGTTCATCATGCTCTCCTCAGCGTTAGCTGATCGTGTTGACCGCCAGCATTGGCATCTGGCCTATACGGCGCGCGCTGCCCGGGAGCGGTGCCGTCACCGGGGACGCGGCGAGCGGCGAGCGGCGAGGCCGCCGGGCTCCCGCCGCAGACGTTCGTGCTCGCTCCCAGCGGTAAAAGCGTCGCCTGCAATTAGCCAGACGGAATCCCTCCGAGCTGTTGGGGCGCCAGGTTCTGGCATTCGCCCATAACAGTCGTGAATTGTCGCGAATGCGAGTAATTCAGGCTGATCCCGTGGGTGGATAGCGGGAAAATAGGGCGCCCCTCGGAGTCGACGGTCGGATCGGGAAAGTTCGGCACCCCGTGGGAGCGCATGCAGCGGGAGAACGGGAGCATGCCGCGCAGCAGAAGCGGCACCTCGGCCGGAGGAAACTGGTCGTCAATGCCGACCGGGAGCAGGCGCTGGCAGGCGTTCTCGGCTGTGCTGAGCTGGGAGCTGCTGACCCCGAGTTGTTGCGCGCTGGGGAACTTCGCGTTGCTGGCGCCAGCTTGGGGGTCGGGGAAGTCCGGCACGCCGCGCGAGCGCATGCACCGGGAGAAGGCGAGCAGTTGGGCGTTCGCTGACCCTCCCGCGTTCGCTGACCCTCCCGCATTCTGTGAGCCGCCGGGACCGGTAGATGAACCGGTGGATGACGGGCTGCTGCTGCAGGCCGCCACCAGCAGGACCAGGACGGCCGCGGCGATGACGGCGACCGCGGTTCGCGCCGCCGGCCGCCAACGTAGGCCTCCGGCCCTGACTGCACGCTGCCCGGCGGGGTCGTGCCGTTCGCCAGGGCGGTGCCGAGACCGGGCTGGGTGATCGTTCGGGGTCGGCCGCAGGGGGATTGCCTTCATGCCGGCTGTTCTACGCCCGGGCGGGTGACAGCAGCGCTACCGGCGATGTTGCACCGATGTCATGCTGGCCGGCGCACACTGGTCAGATGCGGGTGCTGGTGGCTGAGGATCATGCGACGCTGGCCGAGCGGATCGCTCAGGGGCTGCGCCAGGCCGGGATGGCCGTAGACGCCGTGCACGACGGCGCGGCGGCGCTGGACGCCGCCATGCAGGCGGCCTATGACGTGATCGTGCTCGACCGCGACCTGCCGGTCGTGCACGGTGACCGGGTGTGCCGCACGCTGGCCGGCGGCGGCCCGCGGATCCTCATGCTCACCGCCGCCGCCGGCGTCGATGACCGGGTCGACGGGCTGGAACTGGGCGCGGACGACTACCTACCCAAGCCGTTCGCGTTCGCCGAGCTCACCGCCCGCGTGCGGGCGCT
>JBEKKH010000205.1:0-12171 GCA_050010815.1 Streptosporangiaceae bacterium
GGTCGTGGCGAAGACGACGCTGATCCCGTAATACGGGGTCTGCCCGGTATTGACGAACGTGGTCGTCTCGTTCACCACCGTCCCGGGCGTCGCCGTACCCGTGCTGGGCACCGAGTCGATCGTCAGCACGGCCACGGTGACCGTGGCGGTGCAGGCCGCGGCGCCGCTGCCGGCGGGGCAGTTGCTGCCGGTGGTGGCGGAGGTGATGGTGGAGGCCAGGATGTCGTTGCCGGTGTCGGGGTTGGCCACGGTGACGGAGAAGGTGATGGTGGCGGTGGCGCCGACGGCCAGGGTGCCGGTGTCGGTCCAGGTCAGGTTGGGGCTGGTGTAGGTGACGGTCCCGCCGCCGGTCGCGGTCGCGTCGCTGTTGTAGGCGGCGTCATCCAGCACCCCGGCCAGGGGGTCGGTGAAGGTGGCGCCGGTGTAGGGGGTCTGGCCGGAGTTCGTGACGGTGACGGTGTAGTGCACCACGGCGCCGGGGGTGGTGGTGGCCGACCCGGCCGACACCGCGATGGTCAGGCCGGGGACCAGGTCCGGGATGGAGCTGGCGCACCGGGCGTCGGTCCCGCCGGCCGGGCAGTTGCTGCCCGCCGTGACCGAGGTGATGGCGGAGGCCAGGACCTTGTCGCCGGTGTCGGGGTTGCTCACCGTGACGGTGAAGGTGATGGTGGCGGTCGCGCCGACGGCGAGGGCCCCGGTCCAGGTCAGGTTGGGGTTGGTGTAAGTGACGGTCCCGGTGGTCGCGGCGGCGCTGGCGCTGTTGTAGACGGCGTCCCCGATCACCCCGGCCAGGGAGTCGGTGAACGTCGCGGCGGTGTAGGCGGTCTGCCCGGTGTTGGTCACCGTGACCGTGTACCCCACCGTCGATCCGGGCGTGGTGCTGGCCGCGTTCGCCGTCAGCGCGATCGTCAGGCCCGGGATCAGCACGGTGACGCTGACCGAGCAGCGCGGGTCGGTGCTGCCGGTGGCGCAGTTGCTCCGCCGCGGTGGTGGCCAGGGTGCTGGCCATCACCTTGTTCCCGGTGTCGGGATTGTTCACCGTGACGGTGCCGGTGACGGTGACCGAACCGCCGACCGGGATGCTGCCGGTCCAGGAGATCCCGGTCGCGGTCAGCGACAGCGTCCCGCTGGTCGCGGTCTGGTCTCCGTCGGGGGTGGCGTCATCCAGCACGTCGGTGATGTTGGAGGCGATGGTGATCCCGGTGTAGGCGACCTGCCCGGCGTTGGTGAAGGTGGAGGTGAACCGCACCACGCCGCCCGGCGTGCTCGTGCTCACGTTCGAGCTGTTCACGATGGTCAGCACGGCCACCGTCACCGTGGCCGTGCACAGCGGGCCGGGGCTGGCGGCCGGGCAGTTGCTGCCGGTGGTGGCCGAGGTGATGGTGGAGGCCAGGATGTCGTTGCCGGTGTCAGGGTTGTTCACCGTGACGGAGAAGGTGATGGTCGCGGTGGCGCCGACGGCCAGGGTGCCGGTGTCGGTCCAGGTCAGGGCGGGGCTGGCGTAGGTGACCGTCCCGCCGCCGGTCGCGGTCGCGTCGCTGTTGTAGGCGGCGTCATCCAGCACCCCGGCCAGCGGGTCGGTGAAGGTGGCCCCGGCATAGGCGGTCTGCCCGGAGTTGGTCACCGTGACGGTGTAGTGCACCACGGCGCCGGGGGTGGTGGTGGCCGGGGCGGCGGTGGCGGTGATGGTCAGGCCGGGGACCAGGTCGGGGATGGAGCTGGCGCACCGGGCGTCGGTCCCGCCGGCCGGGCAGTTGCTGCCCGCGGTGACCGAGGTGATGGCGGAGGCCAGCACCTTGTCGCCGGTGTCGGGATTGTTCACCGTGACGGTGAAGGTGATGGTGGCGGTCGCGCCGATGGCGAGGGGCCCGGTCCAGGTCAGGTTCGGGCTGGTGTAGGCGACGGTCCCGGCGGTCGCGGTCGCGTCGCTGTTGTAGGCGGCGTCGTCGAGCACCCCGGCCAGCGGGTCGGTGAAGGTGGCGGCGGTGTAGGCGGTCTGCCCGGAGTTGGTCACCGTGACCGTGTACCCCACGGTCGCCCCGGGGGTGGTGCTGGCCGCGTTCGCCGTCAGCGCGATCGTCAGGCCCGGCACCAGCACGGTGACGGTGCTGGCGCACCGCGCGTCGGTGCTACCGCTCGCGCAGTTACTGCCGGCCGTGGTGGAGGTGATGGTGCTGGTCAGGGTCTTGTTCCCGGTGTCGGGGTTGTTGACCACGACCGAGAACGTGATGGTCGCGCTCGCTCCCGCCGCCAGGGTCCCGGTCCAGGTCAGGTTGGGGCTGGTGAACGACACGCTGCCGGCCGTCGCGGTGGCGTCAAGGTTGTAGGTGGCGTCGTCGAAGACCCCGGCCAGCGCATCGGTGAACGTCGCGCCGGTGTCGGCCACCTGCCCGGAGTTGGTCACCGTGACCGTGTAGCTGATGGTGGCGCCGGGGGTGGCGGTGGAGGCGCTGGCGGTCCCGGTGATGGTCAGCACCGACACCGGGACGCTGACCGTGCAGTTGGGGTCGGCGCTTCCCGCCGCGCAGTTGCTGCCCGTGGTCGTCGACGTGATGGTGCCGGCCAGGATGTCATTGCCGGTGTCGGGGTTGGTCACGGTGACGGTGAAGGTGATGGTGGCGCTGGCGCCGATGGCGAGGGTCCCGGTCCAGGTCAGGTTGGGGCTGGTGAACGTCACGGTGCCCGCCGTGGCGGCCGCGTTGGCGTTGTACGTGGCGTCGTCGAGCACGCCGGCCAGCGGGTCGGTGAACGTGGCTCCGGTCAGCGCGATCTGGCCGGAGTTGGTCACCTTGACCGTGTAGGCCACGGTGGCGCCCGGGGTGGTGGTCGCGACGTTCGCGGTCGCGACGATGCTCAGCGCGCCGGCCAGGACGGTGATGGCGGTCGCGAAGGTGGCCGTCAGGCCGCCGGAGTCGGCCACCTTGACGGTGAAGTTGGCGGTACCGCCCGCCGTCGGGGTCCCGGACAGCACTCCGGTGGAGGCGTTCAGCGTGATCCCGGCGGGCAGCGCGCCCGCGCTCACCGACCAGGTGTACGGGGTGGTGCCGCCGGACGCGGTCAGCGTGTCGGTGTAGGCGGTGCCGACCACGCCACCGGGCGGGGTCCCGAAGGTCAGGGCCAGGCCGGTGACGACCACCAGGGTGATCGAGGCGGTGGCGATGCCGCCGTTCTTGTCGACCACGTTGACGCTGAAGGGGTAGCTGCCCGCCGTGGTCGGGGTGCCCGACAGGACGCCCGCCGAGCTGAGCGTCAGGCCGGCCGGCAGGGTTCCCGCGTTCACCGACCAGGTATACGGGGTGGTGCCGCCGGTGGCGGTGAGGGTGTCGGTGTAGGCGGCGCCGACGATCGCCCCCGGGGGAGCGGAGAACGTCGTCGAGACCCCGGCGCTGACGGTGATGCTGAGCACCTGGGTGGCGCTCTGCGAGTTGACGTCGGTCACCTTCACCGTGAAGGTGGCGGTGCCGGTCGCGGTGGGCGTGCCGGTCAGGTTCCCGTCGGCGCTGAGGCTGATCCCCGCGGGCAGGGCGCCGCTGCTCAGCGACCAGGTGTACGGGCCGGTGCCGCCGGACTCGGTCAGGGTGTCGCTGTAGACGGTGTGGGTCCAGCCGGCCGGCGGGGCCGGCAGGCTCAGCGATGGGTCGGCGATGACGGTCAGGGTGACCGGCTCGGTCGCGGTGAGCCCGGCGTGGTCGGTGACCATGACGGTGAACGTGTAGGTGCCGGCGGTGGTCGGGGTGCCGGCCAGCAGCCCGGTCGACGCCGCGAGGGTCACCCCGGCGGGCAGCGTCCCGGTGCTGACCGACCAGGTGAACGGGCTGGTGCCGGCGGTTACGGTCAGCTGGTCGCTGTAGGCCACGTTGGCCTCGCCACCCGGCGGCGCGGGGAACAGCAGCGCGGGGCCCGCATTGTAGGTGTAGGCGCCGGTGCCGGCGATGCCCAGGCTGACCACGCTGACCTGGACCGCGGCGGCGGCATGAGCGGGCATGCTGGAGATGTCGAGGCTGGTGGCGCTGGTGACGGTGAAGCAGCCGGGCGCCGACGATGACGCGCACAGGTTCAAGGTGGTCGGCGTGCCCGCCGCGAACTGGGCGGCCGTGCCGATCTCGATGGCCGTCGCCCCCGCCAGGTTGGTGCCGGTGACCGTGACGTCGCCGCCGCCTCCGGAGGGGCCGTTGGTCGGGCTGAGGCTGGTGACGGCGGGCGCGGCCGGGACGGTGCCGGCCGGGGCGCTGGACGAGGTAGCCGGGCTGGCGTCGGACGAGGACGCCACCGCCGTGGTGCTGGACTGGACCAGGGCCTGGGTGACGCTGCTGGACGTCACGACCGCGTTCACGGTGATCGTGCCGGCGGTGAACGGGCTGGTACTGCTCGTGCACGAGATCTGCTGCCCCGAGGGTGCCGCGCACACCCATCCGGTGCCCGAGGCGCCGACCGGCAGGACGCCGGCCGGGACGGTCTCGGTCACCGTCACCGGGTTGTTCTCGGTCGCGCCCGAGGAGCTGGCCGCGATCTTGTACGTGACCGGGCTGCCCGCCGTCAGGGTCGCCGCCGCGTAGCTGGTCTGGGCGACCGCGAGCTGCGGGACCGGGTTCAGCGTGGTCACCACCGCGTCGTCGATCTCGTGGAAGTCGGTGACCGAGCCGGTGGACGCCACCCAGCCGAACGCCAGCTGCTTGGGGTACCCGCTCGCGTTGACCCAGGTCGACGGGTAAAGCCCGGACGGGACCACCGGCAGGGCGCCGACCAGATCCTTGGCCACCCCGCCCACCGGGGTGAAGTGGACGTCGTAGTCGCCGCCCGGCACGACCAGTCCGGATGCCGTCGTCACCGACAGCGAGCTCGGGTTGTAGACCACCTCGACCGGGACGACCGATGCGGCCCGGGTCAAGGCCGACAGGCTCAGCTTCTGTGACGTCGCCGTGGCCGCGCTGCTGTTTAGCGCGCAGTACCCGGTGCTGGCTTCACCCGGGCCGCGTATCGCCACCTCGCCGGCCATCGGCCCGTCCATGTTGGCCGGGTCGGTGCAGCCAAGTCCCTCGTAGCGGTTGCTGAAGTTGCCGTAGACGTCGAGGCCGACGCCCATGTAGCCGTAGCTCAGGCCGGGCGAATTGGAGCTCGGGGCCGAGTAGGCGAGCGCCCCGCCGGATTGCCCGATGGCCGCGGGCGTGACCGGGTTGGCGGGATTGACGGCGGCCAGCACGAAGGCCATCCCGTCCGCGCCCGTGGTTTCCCCGTACTGGTAGGAGTTGAAGGTCACATCTAGGCCCTGCGAGGTGGGGACGCTGGTGCTGGCGAAGACCCCGCCTTCCTGCGAGGTGGTGTTCTGGGTGAGCCGAAGCTTGCCGGAACCCCCCGCATCGGGGGAGGTCGGGCAGCTGGCCAGCGGGTTGGCGGTGGCGTTGCCCGAGGCGCTCAGGCACGCGGTGTTCCCGCTCGCGGCCGGTGCCGTGGGCAGCGCCAGCGACCCGGCCGGACCGTCCAGGGTGTTGTCGTGGAAGGTCTGGCTGAACAGCACCGTCCCCGCCGCCGCGAGCGCACTCGGAGCGGACAGCGTGGTCCCGACGGCGGCCACGCCGATCAGTAGCGTCGCCGCGGTGGCACGCGCCACTGCCCGCCGGAGCCGTTGGGTCCGCCGGACAGCCGTTACCGTCCGCAGTGTCGGCCGGAGGGCCATTTCTCGCCTCTTGTCCTGGTGGCCGGCCTGACGGCGCGACGCGAAGCAGCCTGCCGCGGGCCGGGCTGCCTGGGCGGGCCCGCGGGACTGGTGGGGCTAGCGGAAAGTCACTGCCACACCCTAACATAACGTTGAGTAATCATTAATTTACGTTACGTCATCTAAGCTACGAGTGCGGCAGTTGAGCGGCTGGTGACTTATTGTCAATATTCGTATACGCTGAGTAAAGATGCACCGGTGGAGGCACCGGACAGGTGGGCAGCCGTCCCTCATAGATAAGGACGGGCTCGCCAGGCCTCTCGGGGGAGATCCATGAAGAAGTCCCAGTTCTGCGCCCTCAGCGCCGCCGCTGTCATCGGACTGGCGCTGACCTCGACCGCCGCCTCGGCCGCGGTGAGGGGCACCGTTCCCTCAAGTACTCCGGACCCCACGACGGTGACCTTCACGGTCGGGTCCGGGTTGCTCACGATGACCGCCCCTGACTCCGTGGTCCTGCTCCCCCCCGCGGGCACGGACACGGCCCTGCCCGGCACCACGGTCAGCGCCGTCATGGGGGACACGTTCGTGACAGACGACCGGGCCCTGCTCGACGCCACCTGGACCGCCACCGCGCTCTCGAGCACCTTCGTCACCGGCACCCATACGACGGACGAAACCATCCCGGCCGCGGACGCCAGCTATGATCCCGGCACGATCACCGAGACCGCCGGGATTTTCCTCGCCGCGCCCATCGGGACAGCCGTCACGCTCTCGGCCACGGCGCAGACTGTCGTCACCGCCAACGCCGACGGTGACAACGTCGCCACGTGGGACGCGCTCCTCTCGGTCGCCATTCCCACCACTGCCGTCCTCGGCGGCTACACCGGGACGCTCACCCAGTCCGTGTCCTAGGCCCTACCACCGTCACGAGAACCAGCCCGGCCGGCTCCCTGTCCCTAGCGGCCGGGCCGGTTCTGTGCCCGGCCAGGAAAATTGGAGGGAAAATGCGCCGCCTGCTCGGCAGCATGCTGCTCGGCGCCACGCTGCTCGCGATGGTAGCCACGTCCGTAGCTCTGGCCGTTGCTCCGGCTGCGGCGGCCGTGGTCGCGACGCAGCCCACTGCCGGGTCGATCGGTGGGTTCGGCATCCGGCTCGTCGACATTCCCGTCTCGGAGGCGAACAACCCGCGCGGCCTGCGGTACATCATCGACTACCTGCACACGGGAACCACCATCCACCGCAGGATTCTCGTCAAGAACGAGGAAACGCGGATAGCGCACTTCACCGTCTACCCCGATGCCGCCCAGATCAGCAACGAGGAGTTCACCGGCGAGGCCGGGGCGACCCGCAGCGAGCTGACCGGGTGGATCAGCGTGCAGCACCCGGTGCTTAACCTGGCCCCTGGCGCGTCCGAGATGGACATGATCACGATCAAGGTGCCGCTCGAGGCCACCCGCGGCGAGCACTACGCTGAGGTCTGGGTCCAGCAGGAAGCCTATGCGCGCACCGCCACCGGGTTCGGCATCAACGAGGTCACCCGGATCGGAATCCGCGTCTACCTGGCCGTCGGTCAGGGCGGTGCCCCGCCGACGGTCTTCGCCATCACCTCCGTGACCGGGTCCAGGTCCGCCAAGGGCCAGCCGTCGCTCGTCGTGCACGTGGACAACACCGGCGGGCGGGCCGTCGACCTGAGCGGCACCGCGGGGCTGACCGGCGGCCCGGGCGGCAGCAGCGCCGGGCCGTTCCGGTCCCAGCAGGTCGTCACCCTGGCTCCCGGCCAGTCGGGAAACATGACCTTCGCCCCGCCCAAGAGCCTGCCCGACGGCCCCTGGCGGGCCAAGGTCACCCTGGTCAGCGGGATCACCACGAGCGTCGGCACGGGAACGGTCCAGTTCGGCGACGTGTCCGCCACCGGAATCCATCTCAGCCTGATGGCCTGGGGCGGCCTGGTCCTGGCCGGCGTCGCTCTCCTCGGCGGCCTCGCCACCTTCCTGAGGCGGCGGCATGCGCTGCGGGCTCGCCGCCCGGTCCTCGTCTGACCGGGCTAGCCGCCCGCCATCACCACCACCGCGGTCAGGTGAGTTCGCGCAGGTACTGCGGCAGCATCTGCCGCCAGGTGGGCCACCGGTGGTCCCAGCCCGGGCCCCAGTCGTCCACCCGGTTGGGAATGCCCCGGGCGCCCAGGGCGTCGGCCATCCGCCAGGACTCCCCGACGTCCTCCCACTCGCCTTCCCCGGAGGCGAGCACCACCCACCGCTGCCGGAGCCGGTCCAGCTGCGGGCCGCCCAGGTTGGGCAGGAACTGCAGCGGCGCGGCGTAGTACAGGTCCTGGCTCCAGGCTTCGTCGTAGAACCGCTCGATCCGGTAGCTGCCGCTCATCCCGATGGCCGCGCCGAACACCTCCGGGTAGCGGCACAGCACGGCCACCGCGTTGAACGCGCCGATCGACGCGCCGCTGGTGATCACGTCGAGGGCCTGGCCGCCCAGGTCCGCGTGGATGGCCGGCACCACCTCCCACCGGACGAACTCGTGGAACTGGTTGAGCAGCCACATCCGGTGCTCGACCGGGCTCGTCTTGCTCATCATCTCCCGCCCGGCCACGCTGTCCACCGAGTACAGCTTGATCTGGCCCTCGGCCAGCAGCGGCCCGCACGCCTCGACCAGGCCGTTGCGCTCGATCTCCCAGGCGTCACCGCCCGCCGAAGGAAACACCAGCACCGGCGTGCCCACCAGACCCCACCGCACCACCGTGACGTCCTGCTCAAGACGGTCGGAGTGCCACCGCTCCGCCACCCTGCTCTCGTCACTCATAGACGTACTTCTGCGGTCCAGGGAAAATCCATGACAGTCCTTCCCGAAGCCGGTCGCGCCAGTTTTCCCAGCTGTGCCCGTCCCTGGCCTCGACGTAACGTACGGCCATCCCGGCCGCCTCGAACACCGGCACCATCGACCGGTTCGGCACGATCAGCGGCTCGTAGACGCCGCAGCTGACGAACATCCGGTCGGCGACCCGCCGCGGCGCCGCGCGGTACCGGTTGACGAACCGCACCACCGGCTCGAACCGCGGGCCTCCGCCGTGGTCGTGGCCGATGTCGGTGAAGAGGAACGAGCCGGACTGCAACAGCAGCGACCCGTACACCTCGGGGTGCCGGTACGCGGTGGACAGCGCGGCCACCGCGCCGAAGCTCGAGCCCATCAGCGCGCGCCCGGACGGCGTGCCGGCCAGCGGGAGCTCGGCTTCCAGCCGCGGCAGCAGCTCGGCGGTCAGGTACCTGGCGTGCGCCGCGGAGTTGGCGTATTCGGTCAGCCGGTCGCCCGGGTACACGAAGGCCGCCACGACCGGCGCCACGTCGAGCCGGTGGATGAGGTTGTCCAGCACGGTCGTGGCCGCCGCGAACCGCAGGTAGTCCGCGCCGTCGTGCACGATCAGCAGCGGGTACCGGCCGGTGCGGCGAAACCGGGCCGGCAGGTAGAGCGTGACCGGGCAGTCGCGGCGCAGCGCCCGGCTCGGCACCACCATGTCCACCAGCGACCCGGCCCGCGCGTCCGGATCGGGCTTGACCCAGTCAGGGACCTGGTAGCCCTGGGCGTAGCAGACCGAGGAGCTGCCCATCGGGCTGTGCGCCAGCCGGGGGTTCAGCGGGTCGTTGATGCGCTCCCGTTGCCCGCCGCGCACCACCTCGAGCTGGTACTCGACCCGGGAGCCGTCGGGCAGCTCGAGGATCGCGTACCACAGGTCGGTGCCGCGCAGCCGGCGCAGCGGCAGGTGGTCGGGCAGCTCGAAGATCCGGTGCACCAGGGACACCTCGTCGGCGTCGCCCCGGTATACGAACGTGCAGCGGCGCCCCTCGACGATGGGCATCTCACGCCTGGCCAGGAAGCGGTCGACGGCAGCCGCGTCGAGCGGCCTGCGGTCCCTGAGCCGGTTGATGGCGAGCTTATGGTTGACCGTCGGCCGGGCTGCGGTGGCGGTCAAGCCGCCTCCAGCGCGCTCACGTGGCCGTCGGCGCCGAGCATCCTCGTGCCGCTCGGCCAGGCGCGGTCATCGCTGCTGGTCTCGATCCGGGTGCCGGCCTCCAGGACGATGCAGCGGGCCGGGGCGAACCGCCGGGCGAACGCCGCCATCCGGGGCGTATCGTCGAGCAGCATCCTGGCCCGGGCGTGCGGCAGCAGGACGACGTCGCGCAGCACGCTCAGCCCGCTGCCGTACACCTCGGCGTGCCCGGGCCCGTGCGCCGACCGGTCACCGAAGAGCACGATCCGGTCGGTCAGCGCCATGGCGCCCGCCGACCACGCGATCACCGGCGCCGCAGCCGCGGCCGGGTGCCCTGCTGCCTGGTTCAGGGCCGCGGCCACGTTGAACAGGTGCAGCACGTCGGCCAGCACGCCGACGTGCCCGCCCGCGATGACCAGGGCGGCGCTGCCGCTGAGCACGTCCGCGACGGCCGCGCGGTGGCCGGCGATCACTGGCCGGTCGTGCGGGCGCAGCCTCTCGAAGAACTCCCCGCGCATGGTGTTGACGTGGCGTAGGTGCGCCTTGTCGAGCTCGCGGACCGCCTCGATGGCCTCGGTCAGCGCCTCGTCGCGAAGCGCGCCGGCCGGCGCGCCCCGGCGCTGCAGCGCGTAGACCGCCCGCAGCGCGTGATCCAGGCGCAGCAGGTACAGGTCTTGCCGTTCGGCCAAAAGGTCTTGCAGTCGCTGCTCGTCGCGGGCGTAGGAGGGGTCACGGTCCTGGACGTCCAGCCAGCGCCGGTATAGCCCGAGGTTGACGTCGCGCGTCCCGAGCAGCGCGCTCAGCTCGTTGTCGTCGGGCTCGCGCTCCTGCCAGCCCGCGGTGATCGTGGCCACCGGGCCGTCCGGCGGCAGCGACCTAGTCAAGAGGCCTACTGTCGGACTGCGCTGCGGCCCCAGCAGGATGACCCTCACGCGGCGTGCACGTGCAGCGTGCGGCCCACCGCGTCGAGCATGCCGCGCAGCGCGTCGTAGTCGGGGTGCCGCATCCGCACGTAGACGTTGGCCATGTACCCGGCCTCCACGCCCTGGGTGGCCGTGCCCGGCGACGGCAGTACGGCGTCGATGACCCACTCGCCGTACTGTTGCTGCAGCTCATCGACCCCGCTGTAGCCGGTGATGTGGCCGTCCCGCTCCGGCCGCAGCGCCACGATCCCGCTGGCGTACCGCCGCGACGGCGTGCCGGTCACGCCGCCGGACACGATCGCGTCGGCCCACTGGCGGTACAGGTCGATCTCGTTGCCGGCCGAGTACAGGTCCCAGGCGCCCACCCCGGGCGGCCGGCAGCCGATCTCGGAGAACTTCAGCCCCTTCGGCCCGAAGAACCACTCCATGTGCGTCGCCGAGGTCTCGATCCCGAGCGTGGCGATGACCCGCGCGCCCATGTCCCGCAGCTCGGCGTACTCCGGCGCGGTATCGATCCGGTTGGTCGCGACGAACTGCGGCGAGATCCACCGGGTCCGCATCGCCTCGAGCACGTTGGGGAAGTAGTGCGAGACGAAGTCCAGCGCCACCTGCCCGTTCACCGTGATCGTGTCGTAGAACCCTTCGTGCCCCTCGATGAACTCCTCGACCGCGATCGAGTCGACGCCCTGGCCGCCGAAGACCCCCAGCGCGTGCTCCAGCCCCGCCTCGTCGTCGACCCGCACCGTGCCCGACGCCCCGGCCCCGCTGCGCGGCTTGAGGATCAGCGGGAACCCGGTCTGCCCGGCGAACGCGTGCGCCTGCGCGGCGTTGCTCACCGCGGCCGAGGCCGCGGTGGGCACGCCCGCGGTCCGCAGCGCCTCTTTCATCGACGGCTTGTCCCGGCACAGCCAGGCCGTCTGCACCGACGTGCCCGGGATCGTGCAGGCCTCGCGGACCTGCGCGGCGGGCATGGTGTGCGCCTCGACGGTGGCCTCGAGCCTGTCCACCCACAGCTTGTCCTGGACCCAGCGGACCGCCCGTGTCATCGCGTCGACGTCGGTGACCGACGACACCTGCTCGTAGTGGTGCAGCCAGCCCTTCAGCTGGTCGTCGAGCACGTCGGCACCGTATTCGCCGATGCCGATCACGGTCGCGCCCGCCTGCGCCAGCGCGCGGGCGAACTGGCGCTGGTTGGCCGGGAAGAACGGCTCGACCAAGACGATGTTCATATCCGGAATGTTAACTGGGTACGGTGCTGTCATGATCGTCGCCGGGTTCGTCGCGCCCTATCTGCTGGACACCACGACGCGGTTCGTCCGCGCCGCCGCGCTGCTCCCCGGCGTCCGGCTGGGCCTGATCACCTGCGAGCCCGCCGACCGGCTGCCGCCCGAGCTCAGGGACGCCCTGGCCGGGCACTGGCGGATCGACGACGCGCTCGACGCCGGGCAGATCACCGCCGCGGCCCGGGGCCTGGGGGCCCAGCTCGGCCCGGTGCAGCGGCTGCTGGCCGTGCTCGAGCAGCTTCAGGTGCCGCTGGCCCAGGTCCGGGAGCAGCTGGGCATCGGAGGCATGGACGTGGTCACGGCGGCCAACTTCCGGGA
>JBEKKH010000206.1:0-12015 GCA_050010815.1 Streptosporangiaceae bacterium
GACGCTGGGCAGCGCGGGCCAGGCCAACTACGCGGCGGGTAACGCGTTCCTGGACGCGCTGGCGCGGTACCGGCAGGCCCGCGGGCTGGCCGGGGTGTCGCTGGCCTGGGGCCCGTGGGAAGGGTCGCTGGGCATGACCGGCACCTTGTCCGACGCGGACCTGGAGCGGATCGCCCGGTCCGGGTTGCCGCCGCTGTCGGCGGCCCAGGGGCTGGCGCTGTTCGACGCGGCGCTGGCCACGGGCGAGCCCGCGCTGCTTCCGGCCCGGGTGGACGTGGCCGCGCTGCAGGCCAGGGGCGAGATCCCGCCGCTGTTCCGGGGCCTGGTCCGTGGTCCGGTCCAGCGCCGGGCCGCCGCCGACGCGGACCTGTCCCAGCGGCTGGCCGGGCTGCCCCCCGCCGAACGCCGCGAGGTGCTGCTTGACCTGGTCCGCACGCAGGTCGCCGCCGTCCTCGGCCACGCCAGCGGAGCAGACGTGGAACCGGGCCGGGCGTTCACCGACCTGGGCTTCGACTCGCTGGCCGCGGTGGAGCTGCGGAACCGTCTCAGTCCGCTCGCGGGCTTCCGGCTGCCCGCCACCCTGGTGTTCGACTACCCGTCGGCCAGCGCGGTGGTGGAGTTCCTGCTGGCCGAGCTGTTCGGGGCGGACGCCGAGGCCGCGGAGCTCGGGCCCGCCCGGTCGGCCGACGACGACGACCCGATCGTGATCACGGGAATGAGCTGCCGCTACCCCGGCGGGGTGCGGTCGCCGGAGGACCTGTGGGACCTGGTGCACGGCGAGGTGGACGCGATGACCAGGTTCCCGGCCGACCGCGGCTGGGACCTGGACCTGCTGAGCCGGGGGGACGGCAACGGCGTGCGCCCGGTCGTCACCCAGTACGGCGGCTTCATGCACGACGTGGCCGACTTCGACGCCGGATTCTTCGGTGTCTCCCCGCACGAGGCCCTGATGATGGATCCGCAGCAGCGGATCATCCTCGAAGCCTCCTGGGAGGCGCTGGAACGGGCCGGGATCGAGCCGGCCGGGCTGCGCGGCACCGACGCCGGCGTCTTCGTCGGCGGTGGCAGCGGCGACTACCGTCCCCCCGCAGGCCAGCTCGGCATCGTCACCACGGCCCAGTCGGCCAGCCTGCTGTCCGGGCGGCTGTCGTACACCTTCGGCCTCGGCGGTCCCTCGGTGACGGTCGACACCGCGTGCTCCTCCTCGCTGGTGGCGCTGCACCTGGCCGCGCAGGCGCTGCGCTCCGGTGAGTGCAAGATCGCGCTGGTCGGCGGGGTGGCCGTCATGTCGAGCCCGGTGGCCTTCGTGGAGTTCGGTGAGACCGGGGCGCTCTCGCCCGAGGGGCGCTGCCGGTCCTTCGCCGAGGGCGCCAACGGCACGGCCTGGGCCGAGGGCGTCGGCATGCTCGTGATGGAGCGGCTCTCGGACGCCAGCCGTCACGGCCGCCAGGTGCTGGCCATCTTCCGCGGGTCGGCGATCAACTCCGACGGCGCGTCCAACGGCATCACCGCCCCCAACGGCCCGTCCCAGCAGCGGCTGATCCGCCGGGCGCTGGCCGACGCGCGCCTGGCGGCGGCCGACGTCGATGCCGTCGAGGCGCACGGAACCGGGACCACGCTGGGTGACCCGATCGAGGCGCAGGCCCTGCTGGCCACCTACGGGCGGGACCGGGACCGGCCGCTGATGCTCGGGTCGATCAAGTCGAACATCGGGCACTCCCAGGTCGCCTCGGGCGTCGCCGGGGTGATCAAGATGATCATGGCGATGCGGCACGGCGTGCTGCCGAAGACGCTGCACGTCGACCGGCCGTCCTCGCGCGTCGACTGGTCGGCGGGCGCGGTCGAGCTGCTGACCGAGGCGGTGCCGTGGCCGGACGCCGCCCAGCTGGGCCGGCCGCGGCGGGCCGGCATCTCCTCCTTCGGCTTCAGCGGCACCAATGCGCACGTCATCCTGGAGCAGCCGCCCGCGGCCGCGACGGCCGGGCTGGCCGACAGCGGCCAGGCCACGCCGATGCCGCAGCCGACCCTGGTCCCGCTGTCCGCCATGACCGCGGCGGCCGTGCCTGCCCAGGCGGCCAAGCTGACCGCCTACCTGGCGGCCCGCCCCCAGGGCCAGGTCGCGCAGACCAGGCTCGCCGACCTGGCGTTCTCGCTGGCCACGACCCGGACACCCATGGAGCACCGGGCCGTGGTGCTGGCCGCAAGCCGCGAGGAGCTGCTGGCCGGCCTGGACGCGCTCGCCGGGGCCCGCACCGCGCCCGGTGTGATCCGCGGCCGGGCCGCCCCCGGGGCCAACGGGGCCAACGGGACCAAGTCGGCGTTCTTGTTCCCCGGTCAGGGGTCACAGCGGCTGGGGATGGGCCGGGAACTGGCCGGACGGTTCCCGGTCTTCGCCGGGGCGCTTGAGGAGGTGCTGGCGGGGTTCGGTGACGAGCTGGGGCGCCCGTTGCGGGAGGTGATGTGGGGTACCGATGAGGACGCCCTCAACGGCACCGGGTTCGCGCAGCCGGCCCTGTTCGCGGTGGAGGTGGCGCTGTTCCGGCTGCTCCAGTCGTGGGGAGTCCGGCCCGACTACCTGATCGGGCATTCGGTCGGGGAGATCGCGGCGGCCCACGTGGCCGGGGTGTTCTCGCTGGTCGATGCCTGCGCGCTGGTGGCGGCGCGGGCGCGGCTGATGGCCGCGCTGCCGCCCGGCGGCGCGATGATCGCGGTCGCGGCCAGCGAGGACGAGGTCACCCCGCGGCTGGCCGAGGGAGTCTGCGTCGCGGCGGTGAACGGCCCGGCCTCGGTGGTGATCTCCGGGGACGAGGCCGCGGTGCTGGCCGTCGCCGGGACCTTCGCCGGCCGCAAGACGCGGCGGCTGCGGGTCTCCCACGCGTTCCACTCCGCGCACATGGACCCCATGCTCGAGGAGTTCGGGCGGGTCGCCGCCACCCTGGCCTACGCCGCCCCGGCGCTCCCGCTGATCGCGAACCTGACCGGCGAGCTCGCCACCCCCGAGCAGCTGGGCACCCCCGGGTACTGGGTCGAGCACGTGCGCCAGGCGGTCAGGTTCGGCGACGGCGTCCGGACGCTGGCCGGACGCGGCGTCACGCTGCTGCTCGAGCTCGGCCCGGACGCCGCGCTGTGCGCGATGGCCCAGGAGAGCATCGAGGCGGCCGTGGCGGTGCCCGCGCTGCGCCGGGAGGGCGGCGAGGAGGACTCGCTCGTCACCGCGCTGGCCCGCCTGCAGGTCAACGGCCTGAGCCCGGACTGGCCCGCGCTGTTCGCCGGGACCGGGGCGCGCCGCATCGAGCTGCCCACCTACGCGTTCTCCCACCAGCGGTACTGGCCCGAGGCCGAGCCAGCCCAGGCGCAGACCGAGGACGGCGATTTCTGGACTGCGGTCCGGGAGGCGGACTTCGAGGCGCTCACCGCCACCCTGGACGTCGACGGCGACGCGCTGGCCCAGGTCCTGCCCGCGCTGCACGACTGGCGCCGGCGCCGCCAGGACCAGGACACGGTGGACCGCTGGCACCGGCGTATCGTCTGGCGGCCGGTGGACGGAGGCCAGCCCGGCGTGCTGTCCGGGACCTGGCTCGCCGCCGTCCCGCCCGGCTGCGCGGATGACCCCTGGGTGGCCGCCGTCCTCGGCGTGCTGCCGCCGGGCACCGTGCCGCTCGAGGTGGCCGAGCCGGACCGGGAGGCCCTGGCCGGGTCGCTGCGGGCCGCGGGCCGTGAGTTCACTGGGGTTACCGGGGTTACCGGGGTTACTGGGGTCGTCTCCCTGCTCGCCCTGGCCCCGCCCGCCGCCGGCAGCGTCCCCGCGGGCCTGACGCTCACGACCACGCTGGTCCAGGCGCTCGGCGACGCCGGGATCGAGGCGCCGCTGTGGTGCCTGACCCGCGGCGCGGTCGCGGTGGCGAGCACCGAGTCCGTCCCTGGCCTGGCGCAGGCCGCCGTGTGGGGGCTGGGCCGGGTCGCCGCCCTGGAGCAGCCCCAGCGCTGGGGCGGCCTGATCGACCTGCCCGAGGTCCTCGACGACCGCAGCGCCACCCGGCTGGCCGGCGTCCTGGCTCACCCCGGTGGCGAGGATCAGCTGGCGGTCCGGCCCGGCACGCTGTACGCCCGCCGGCTGGTGCCCGGCCCGGACGGCCGCCGGATGCCGCTGTGGGATCCGGACGGCACGGTGCTTATCACCGGCGGCACCGGATCGCTGGGCGCTCACGTGGCCCGGCGGCTGGCCGAGGCCGGCGCCCGTCACCTGGTCCTGGTCAGCCGCTCCGGCCCGGCGGCCCCGGACGCGGAGCAGCTCCGGGCCGACCTGGCCGGGCTGGGGGCCGAGGTCACCATCGTGGCGTGCGACGCGGCCGACCGGGATGCCCTGGCCGCGGTGCTGGCCGCCATCGGTGAACGGGCACCGCTCACGGCGGTGGTCCACGCGGCGGGCGTGCTCGACGACGGCGTGCTCGACGGCCTGACCGCCGAACGGTTCGAGACCGTGTTCCGCGCGAAGGTCGCCTCGGCGCTGCTGCTCGACGAGCTCACCCGCGACCTCGACCTGTCGGTGTTCGCCCTGTTCTCCTCGGCGTTCGCGGCCATCGGCAACCCGGGACAGGCCAACTACGCGGCGGCCAACGCGGTGCTTGACGCGCTGGCCGAGCAGCGCCGTGCTCGCGGCCTGCCAGCCACCTCGATCGCCTGGGGGGTCTGGGACGGCCGCGGGATGGCCGCCGACAGCCGCGCCCTGGCCGCCGCCCGCCGGGCCGGCGTCCGACCGCTCGACCCGGAGCTCGCGATCCGGGCCCTGCGCCAGGTGGTCATGACCGCCGATCCCACCGCGGTGGTGACCGACATCGAGGCGGGCCGGTTCGTCCAGGCCTTCACCAGCATCCGGCCGAGCCGGCTGCTGACCGACGTGCCCGGCTACGCGGAGGTCACCCGCGGCGACGGCCCGTCGGCCGACGACCTGCGCCGCGACCTGGCCGGCCTGCCCGCCGCCCGGCGCACCGCGGTCGTGCTGAACCTGGTCAGGAGCACGGTCGCGGCGGTGCTCGGGCACGCAGGCCCGGAGGCGGTCACCGCCGACCGGGCGTTCCGCGACCTCGGCTTCGACTCGCTGGGCTCGGTCGAGCTGCGCAATCAGCTCAACGTCGCGACCGGGCTGACCCTGCCCGCCACGCTCGTGTTCGACTATCCGACCCCGGCCGTGCTGGCCGGACACATCCTGCGCGAGCTCGATCCCGGCGGCGCGGTCCCGGACTCCCCGGACCACCCGGACGCGGACGACAGCGAGATCCGCAGCCTGCTGGCCTCGCTCCCGATCGAGCGCCTACGCGAGACCGGGCTGCTCGAGCAGCTACTGACGCTGAACGGCCACGGCCACGGCCACGGCCACGGCCACGGGAACGGCAACGGCCACGGGGCCGCGCCCCCGGCCGAGCCAGGTGAGTCGATCGATGAGATGAGAGTGGACGACCTCGTGCAGGCAGCCCTGAACGGCGCGTCCCATCAGGTGCTAGACGACGGAGCGGACCTATGACCACGCCCAACGAGAAGGTTGTCGAGGCCCTGCGCGCCTCGATGAAGACGGCCGAACGGCTCCGCCAGGAAAACAAGCAGCTTCTCGCGGCCGCGTCGCAGCCCGTGGCCATCGTGGCGATGAGCTGCCGCTACCCGGGCGGCGTGACCTCGCCGGAGGAGCTGTGGGACCTGGTGAGCGCGGGACGGGACGCGATGTCCGCGTTCCCCGCCGACCGTGGCTGGGACACCGAAGCGCTGACCGCGGCCGAGGTCGACGAGCGGGGCACCAGCGTCAGCCAGCGGGGCGGCTTCCTCGACGACATGGCCGGGTTCGACGCGGGTTTCTTCGGGATCTCGCCGCGGGAGGCCCTGTCCATGGATCCCCAGCAGCGGCTGGTGCTGGAGACCGCGTGGGAGGCGTTCGAGCGGGCCGGCATCGACCCGGTCTCGCTGCGGGGCAGCCAGACCGGCGTCTTCGTCGGCACCAACGGCCAGGATTACGCCTATCTGCTGGTCCGATCGCTGGCCGACGCGACCGGCGACATCGGCACCGGCATCGCGGCCAGCGCCCTGTCGGGCCGGCTCTCCTACACGCTGGGTCTGGAAGGGCCCGCGGTGACCGTGGACACGGCGTGTTCCTCCTCGCTGGTGGCCCTGCACGTGGCCGCGGCGGCGCTGCGCGCCGGGGAATGCGCGCTGGCTCTGGCCGGCGGCGTGAACGTCATGTCGACGCCCGGGTCGCTGGTGGAGTTCAGCCGGCAGGGCGGGCTGGCGCCGGACGGCCTGTGCAAGTCCTACGCCGACGCCGCGGACGGCTCGGGCTGGTCCGAGGGCGTGGGCCTGCTCGTGCTGGAACGGCTGGCGGACGCCCGCCGCCACGGGCACCCGGTGCTGGCGCTGGTGCGCGGCTCGGCGATCAACCAGGACGGGGCGAGCAACGGGTTCACCGCGCCCAACGGCCCGTCGCAGCGGCGGGTGATCCGGCGGGCCCTGCGGAGCGCCGGGCTGGCCCCGCGAGATGTCGACGTGGTCGAGGGGCACGGCACCGGCACCCCGCTGGGCGATCCGATCGAGGCGCAGGCGCTGCTGGCGACCTACGGGCAGGACCGGGACCGGCCGTTGCTGCTCGGGTCGATCAAGTCGAACATCGGGCACGCCCAGGCGGCGGCGGGTGTCGGCGGGGTGATCAAGATGGTCATGGCGATGCGGCACGGCGTGGTGCCGGCGACGCTGCACGTCGACCGGCCGTCCTCGCACGTGGACTGGTCGGCGGGCGCGATCGAACTGGCCACCGAGCCGGTCCCGTGGCCCGAGCGGCCGCACCCCCGGCGCGCCGGTATCTCGTCGTTCGGCATCAGCGGTACCAACGCGCACGTGATCCTGGAGGCTGCCGACCCCCAGCAGGACCCGGACCAAGACCAGGGGCCGGTCCCGGGGCTGGTGCCGTGGGTGGTCTCGGCGAAGACCGAGGCTGCGCTGGCCGACCAGCTTGACCGGGTCGCGGCCCTGGCTGGCGCACCGATCCGGCCGGTGGACGCGGGATACTCGCTCGCGGCCGGCCGCTCGGCGTTCGAGCACCGCGCCGTCCTGCTCGCCGGCCCCGACGGCGACGTCACCGAGGTGGCGCGGGGCGCCGCGGCCGCCCGGCCGGCCGCGTTCCTTTTCTCCGGGCAAGGCTCCCAGCGGCTCGGCATGGGCCGCGAGCTTTACGGCCGGTTCGGCGTGTTCGCCGAAGCGCTGGATGAGGTGTGCGCCGGGCTGGACGCCGGGCTTGACCGGCCGCTGCGCGAGGTGATGTGGGGCGATGACGAAGAGGCGCTGAACGACACCGCGTATGCGCAGCCAGCCTTGTTCGCGCTCGGGGTGGCGCTGTTCCGGTTGCTGGCGTCGTGGGGCATCCATCCCGACTTCGTGGCCGGGCACTCGGTGGGCGAGATCGCGGCCGCGCACGTGTCCGGGGTGCTGTCGCTGGCCGATGCGTGCGTGCTGGTGGGCGCGCGGGCCTCTTTGATGGGGGACCTGCCGGCCGGCGGCGCGATGGCCGCGATCCAGGCCACCGAGGACGAGGTCAGGCCCCTGCTGGCCGGCGGGGTGTCGATCGCCGCGGTCAACGGTCCCTCGGCGGTGGTGATATCGGGTGGGGAGGAGGCGGTGCTGGCGGTCGCGGCGCGGTTCGGTGAGCGCCGGGCGCGGCGGCTGGCGGTCTCGCACGCGTTCCACTCGGCGCTGATGGAGCCGATGCTGGCGGAGTTCGGCGCGGTCGCAGCCGGACTGTCGTTCGGTCCGCCGCAGATCCCGCTGGTGTCCACCGTGACCGGGGAGCTGGCGACCGCGGAGCTGCTCGGCCGCGCTGGGTACTGGGTGGGCCAGGTGCGTGAGACGGTGCGGTTCGCCGACGCCGTGCGGGCCCTGCGGGACCTCGGCGCGTCGGCGTTCGCCGAGCTCGGCCCGGACGGCGTGCTGGCCGCGCTGGCGGAGCAGAGCCTGGAGACTCTCGACACCGGTGGGGGCGTGGTGGTGCCCGCCCTGCGCAAGGACCGACCCGAGGAGCAGGCCCTGGCCGCCGCGCTGGCCCAGCTGTACGTGGCCGGCCTGCCCGTCGACTGGCGGGGATGGTTCGGCGGGACCGGCGCGCGCCGGGTCGACCTGCCGACCTATCCGTTCCAGCACGAACGGTACTGGCCGGTGCCGAGTCCCAACCCCGCCGACCTCGCGGTCGCGGGGCTGACACCGAGCGAGCACCCGCTGCTCGGCGCCGCGGTGCCGCTCGCGGGCTCGGACGGAGTCATCCTCACCGGGCTGCTCTCGGCGACAACCCACCCCTGGCTGGCCGACGGCATGGGCCTGTTCCCCGCGGCCGGGTTCCTGGAGCTGGCCATTCACGCGGGCGACCAGGTCGGCTGCGACCGGGTCGAACACCTCGAGCTCGGCCGCCCGCTGGTGCTCGGTGCGTCGTCCGCCACGCTGATTCAGGTCTGGGTGGGCGCTCCCGGCCAGACCGGTGGCCGTCCGGTGGCGGTGTACTCGCAGCCCATGCACGATCCGGAGCAGCGGTGGACCGAGCACGCCACCGGGGTGCTTGTCCAGGGCGAACGGACCGCGGAGTTCGACGCGACCGCCTGGCCTCCGCCGAACGCGGTGGTCGTCGACGTCGGAGAACTGCCCGGGCTGCGCGCGGCGTGGCTACGGGGGGATGAGGTGTTCGTGGAGGCGGCCCTGCCCGCCCACGCCGGTGATCCGCGCCGCTTCGGGCTGCACCCGGCCCTGCTGGAACCGGTCGTCCGCGCGGCCGGGCTGCTTGACCCCGGCGATGACCTGACCGTCGACACGCTGACCGCCAAGACGTGGACGGGTGTCTGCCTGCACGCCTCCGGGGCCCCGGTCGTCCGCGCCCGCCTGGCCAGGCTGGGTGCGGGCCAGGTCTCCCTGGCCCTGGCCGACACCGAGGGCATGCCCGTCCTGTCGGCCGATTCCCTGACCCTGCAGGTCCGTCAGGACCTGCCCGCGCCCGAGCCGACGGCCGGCTCGATGTTCCAGGTGGACTGGGTTCCGGCGGCCGAGGTGCGGACGGCCGAGATCACCAGCTGCGTGACCCTCGGCGCCGGCGAGTGGGGCGCCTCGATCGGTTCCCTGGCCGAGGTCACGGGCGCGGAAACCGCCGTGCTCGTCCCGGTCTCGGGTCAGGGCGGCGACGTGCCCGCCGCGGCCCGTGAGCAGACGGCCCGCGTGCTGGCCCTGCTGCAAGAATGGCTGGCCACCGAACGCTTCGCCGGGCCGCGGCTCGTCCTGGTGACCCGCGGGGCCACCACCGGCGAGGACGTCGCGGCCAGCGCCGTCTGGGGGCTGGTCCGCTCGGCCCAGGCGGAGCACCCGGGACGTTTCGTTCTGGTGGATGTCCTCGGGGATGCCCCGCTTCCCCTGGCGCACGTGCTCGCGACGGACGAACCGCAGCTCGCGGTGCGTGACGGTGTCGTCCGGGTGGCCCGGCTCGCCCGGCTGGCGGCCGAGCTGCGGCCCGACCCGTGGGCCGGCGTCGGCACCGTCCTGATCACCGGCGGCACCGGAGGGCTGGGGGCCGAGCTGGCCAGGCACCTGGTGACCGCGCGCGGGGTGGAGCGGCTGCTGCTGGTCAGCCGCCGCGGTCTTGACTCACCGGGTGCCACCGACCTGCAAGCCGAGTTGTCCGCCCACGGGGCGCAGGTGACGGTGGCCGCCTGCGATGTGGCCGACCGCGACGCGCTCGCCCGGCTGCTGGCCGCCCATCCGCCCGCGGCGGTGATCCACGCGGCCGGCGTGCTCGACGACGGCGTGGTCACCTCGCTGACCCCCGGGCGGCTGGCCGCGGTGCTGGCGCCCAAGGCCGACGCGGCCTGGCACCTGCACGAGCTGACCGCGGGGCTGGACCTGGCCGCGTTCGTGATGTTCTCCTCGATCGCCGGCGTCATGGGCACGCCCGGACAGGCCAACTACGCCGCGGGCAACGTGTTCCTGGACGCCCTGGCCTGCCATCGGGCCGCGGCGGGCCTGCCCGCCCAGTCGATCGGCTGGACGGCCTGGGCCCAGTCGGCGGGCATGACGGGAAACCTGTCCAAGGCCGAAGAACGACGGATAGCCGCCAGCGGTGTCCCGCTGCTCTCGGTGGAGCGAGGCCTGGCGTTGTTCGACCTGATCACGCGGTCGGCCGCCCCGCATGTGGTGCCGCTGGAGATGTCCGCGGGCGCATCCCGGGCCGCGGGTGTGGTGCCGCCGCTGTTCCGCGGGCTGTTCAAGGGCGGCCGCCGGGTTGCGGCCGCGGCGGGCGGGGAGGCCGCGGTGGCGGCGCTGACCCAGCAACTGGCCGGGCTCGATGCCAGCGAGCGGATGCGGCTCATCGCCGACCTGATCTGCGGTGAGGCGGCGGTGGTGCTGGGTCACGCGTCGGCGGATGCGCTGGATCCGGGCCGGGAGTTCCGCGAGCTCGGGTTCGACTCCCTGACCGCGGTGGAACTGCGGAACCGGCTCGGCACCGCCACCGGCCTGCGGCTCCCCGCCACCCTCATCTTCGACTACCCCACCCCCGCCGTCCTGGCCGCCCACCTGATCACCGAACTCCTCGGCACCGGCACCGCCCCCGCGCAGACCTCGGCTGCGGTGGCGGTGGTGGCGGGTGATCCGGTGGTGATCGTGGGGATGGCGTGCCGGTTCCCGGGCGGGGTGTCCTCGCCGGGGGAGCTGTGGGAGCTGGTGGCGGGGGAGGTGGACGCGGTGTCGGGGTTCCCGGCGGACCGGGGGTGGGAGCGGTTCGGGGACGGGTCCGGGATCAGCCGGGGCGGGTTCCTGGACGGGGTCGCGGATTTCGATGCGGGGTTCTTCGGGATCTCCCCGCGGGAGGCGGTGGCGATGGACCCGCAGCAGCGGCTGCTGCTGGAGACGTCCTGGGAGGCGTTCGAGGGCGCCGGGATCGACCCGGCGCCGCTGCGGGGCAGCCAGACCGGGGTGTTCGTGGGGACGGCGGGGCAGGACTACTCCACCGTGGTGATGAACTCCCGTGATGACGTGGAGGGCCACGCGGTGACCGGGCTGGCGGTCAGCGTGATCTCGGGCCGGGTCTCGTACACGTTCGGGTTCGAGGGTCCCGCGGTCGCGGTGGATACGGCGTGCTCGTCGTCGCTGGTGGCGTTGCACCTGGCGGCGCAGTCGCTGCGGGCCGGGGAGTGCTCGCTGGCGCTGGCGGGCGGGGTGACGGTGCTGTCCACGCCGATGAGCTTCGCGGGGTTCTCCCGGCAGGGGGGCCTGTCCGCGGACGGGCGGTGCAAGGCGTACGCTCGTGCTGGAACGCCTCTCCGACGCGCGCCGGGCGGGTCACCGGGTGCTGGCGGTGGTCCGCGGTTCGGCGGTGAACCAGGACGGCGCGTCGAACGGGCTGACCGCGCCGAACGGCCCGTCGCAGCAGCGGGTGATCCGGCAGGCGCTGGCCTCGGCGGCCCTGGGCCCGGCCGACGTGGACGTGGTGGAAGGCCACGGCACCGGGACCCGGCTCGGCGACCCGATCGAGGCCCAGGCGCTGCTGGCCACCTACGGGCAGGACCGGCCGCAGGACCGGCCGCTGCTGCTGGGATCGGTCAAGTCCAACATCGGGCACGCGCAGGCAGCGGCGGGAGTCGCCGGGGTGATCAAGATGGTCCTGGCCATGCAGCGCGGGGTGGTACCGGCGACGCTGCACGTGGACGCGCCGTCCTCGCACGTGGACTGGTCGGCGGGCGCGGTCGAGCTGGTCACCGAGCCGCGCGAATGGCCGGCTGCGGAACGCCCCCGCCGCTCCGCGGTGTCCTCCTTCGGCATCTCCGGCACCAACGCCCACGTCATCCTCGAGGCCCCCGACCCTGACCCGGAGCAGAACCTGGAGCAGGACCCAGGGCAGTTTTCTGGGCTGGTGCCATGGGTGGTCTCGGCGAAAACCGAAACGGCCCTCACCGGCCAGCTTGACCGGGTCGCGGCCCTGGCCGGGACATCGATCCGGGCGGTGGACGCCGG
>JBEKKH010000207.1:0-28257 GCA_050010815.1 Streptosporangiaceae bacterium
GACGGCTACCTGACCGAACGGCTGCCGCACGCCCGCGCGATCACCTCCCGGACCGACCGCGAGTTCGGCCTGAGCATGCTGCGCCGCTTCCACGACGAGATCGACCGGCGGGCCAGGCTGTGCCGGGAAGCGAAGGTCACCGACCTGCCCGACTACCGCACCCAAACCGGGCAGCGGCTGCCGCGGGCGCTGGTGATCATGGACGAGTTCCAGGTGCTGTTCAGCGAGGAGGACCGGCTCGCCCGCGAGGCCGGGCGACTGCTGGCCGACATCGCCAAGCGCGGCGCGGCGTTCGGGCTGCACCTGCTGCTCGCCACCCAGTCTCCCGGCGGGCCGCTCGCCGCGTACCTGCGCCCGGTCTACGAGCAGATGGCACTGCGGATCGCCCTGGGCTGCACCCAGCCGAGCGTGTCCCAGGCCATCCTGGGCGAAGGCAACGACGCCGCCACCCGGCTGGTCCGGGCCGGGGACGCGATCTACAACGACCGACGCGGCGAGGGCGCCAATCCGGTGATGCGGATCGCGGTGCTCCCCACCAGGGAACGGCTGGCCCTGATCGCGGCGATCCGGTCGCTGGCGCCCGGCCGGGCCTACCCGCCGCCCGCGAGCTTCGACCCTGACGCGCCCGCGAGCTTCGCCCCGCCCGCCGTCGGCGTAACCGCACCGGGCGCCGCGCCGGGTTCCGCGGTCCAGGCCTGGCTGGGCGAGGCGATCGAGATCAAGCCCGCCACCACCGCGACGTTCGAACGCTACGTCCGGGCCAACCTGCTCGTCGTCGGCCATGAGGAGCACGGTCACGGGCTGCTCCTGGCCACCGTGCTCAGCGCCGCGGTCCAGCGGTCCCCGGCCAACGCCCGTTTCACGATCGCCGAGTTCACCCGGCCGTCGTCGCCGTTCTACGGGTTCTTCGCCGTGGCGGAGCAACTGCCCCACCAGGTGCGGATGGCCGGCCGCAAGACCGCCGGGGCGGCGCTGGACGAACTGGAGGCGGAACTGGACACCCGGCTGGCCGAAACCGACGGGGCCGACGGGGCCGACGGGGCCGACGGGTTGGCGCCGCCCGACTGGTTCTTCCTCATCGCCGGGCTGCACCGCTGGCATGAGCTGGTAGCCGACGGCGACTACGGCCGTCCCAGCGAGGTCTCCGCCCGCCTGGTCCGGCTGGCCTGGGCCGACAGTTACACCACCGCCGAGCGCGCGCTGCGGCGCGCGGGCCTGGCCCACTTCGGCCTGCGCGCGGTGCTGCGGGTGCTGTCACCGGCCGAGAGCGACGCGCTGCTCGGCGTCTCGGCGGCAGCGAGCCTGGACGATGACCGTGCTCTGTACCGGGACACCGAATGGCCGGCCGAGCAGATCGAGAAGTTCAAGCCGTACTCGATCACCTCGCTGCGCGCCTTCGCCCAGGCTGCCTTCCGGAGCCCCGCATGACCGAGCCCGCCACCTCGCCGTACCTCTCCCTGCGCCAGGCGATCAGGCCCGGCATCTGCGCCCACCGGCTGCTGGCGCAGGATGCCGAACGGGCCGGCCAACTGGTCGCCGAGTGTGAGGAACTGCTCCTGCTCACCAGGAAGCTGCTGCAGGCCTCCGGCCGGGTGCACATCCTCGCACCCGAGCCCGGACCCGGGGCCGACGAGCACGGGGCCGACGAGCACGGGGCCGACGAGCACGGGGCCGGCCGGCATGAGCGGTTTCTCGACGCTTACGCCGACGCGGGGCTGCTGTGGGCCAAGGTGGTCGGCAGCTCCATGGTGCTGGCCGGGGCGCTGCTTGAGGCGGGCGACTGGGAAAACGTCCGCCTGCTGGCCGGGTCCCTGGCCGACGCCGGCGAGGCGGGCCCGGCGGCCGACGTGCGGGCGCAGCTCGCCAAGGCGGTCCTGGCGGCGCACCATGAACAGCTCAGCGGCATCAGCAATAAAATGCCGCCGGAGGAAATCGGGCCAGCCATCAAGGCGCTGCGGGCGATGCTGGTCGAAGTCCCAGGAGACCTGAATGGTGAGGTCAATCGCCTGCTTGTTCCGCTGGCCGCCTCGATAAACGCCATTATGCGGCAGCGGGATATCGACATTCCCTATACCAGCCGGGTTGAGCACATTGCGACCGGCGGCGTGGCGAAGTACCCGGACATCGTCGCGATAAGCCTCGATGAGATTGCGGCCGAATTCGAAGGTCTCTGCTAGGAGAACAGGCATGGCTGGGGTAATCAACGATGTCGAGGCGCTGACGGAGTTCAGGGCGCACCTTATGCAGTTCAACCACGACCTGGCGGAAAACCTCGCCACCATCCGGGGGCATTGGCGTGAGCTCGGCGAGGTCTGGCGTGACGACATGTACCAGGTATTCGGCGAGGCGCTCGAGGAGGTCACTCCGGGTATCACGCACTATCTGTCGGCGACGCAGGACCATGAGGCACACCTGTCCGCGCTGATCGAGCAGCTTCGCGGTTACCTGGAGACGGGCCTCGGGACGGGCGCAGGCCGCGCGGTGAGCCGACGTGACCGCGGTTCACGCTGACCTCGACGCCCTGGCGGAGTTGCGGGCGGCGCTGACCCGGTTCCGCTATGCCCAGCGGGAGGTCGCCGATCGCGGCGCCGACGCGATCGAAGCGACCCAGGCGTCCCTGGAGGCCAAGGCCGGCCGCTGGCGCACCCGGCTGGAGCAGGCCCAGGCCGAACTCGCGGCCTGCCGGGACCGGTCCGCGCCCGAGGATCCGGTGGACTGTACAGGCTACGCGCGGGCCGTCGGCGAGGCCGGCGAGCGGCTAGAGCACATCCGGCGCTGGCAACAGCGGGTCGACCAGCAGGCCACCGAGTTCGGCGTGGCCGCCGGCCGGTTCGCCGGCCTGCTCGAGACCGACCTGCCCCGGGCCGAAGAACAGCTCGCCGCCGTCATCGCGCGACTGAAGGCCGCCCGCCGCGTCCCGGCACCCGGCGCCTGATTCCGTGTCCCACGTGCCCGCCCGGCCAGATGGCGACGGCGACCAGCATCTCCGGCGGCTCGAGGACGCCTGGGAGAAGGTCGTGCCGCAGTGGCACGACGGCGTCGCGCGGGACTTCGGCACCCGCCAGTGGACGCCGCTGCGCGAGGAATCCCGTGCCTACCTGGAGGCCCTGCGGGCCATGATGGATCTGCTCGACGCCGCCGAACGCGACACCGAGTACTAACCATGGATCAGCCGGCCGACGCCAGCGCCTTCAGATGGGCCAGGCACGCCTGCGGATCGACGGCGGCCAGGACCAGGTCGTCGAACGCCGGGCGCCCGGCCGACACGCTGACCAGCTGAGCGCGCGACGGTTTGCCGGTCGCCAGGTCCACCGTGGTGACCCGCCCGCGGAAGGTTACCGCCGCCACCACCTCGGGCGGGGTCGCGGTGAAGATCTCGTGCAGGGTGCGGAGCGCGACACAGGCCACGAGCCGGCCGTAACGCTGCCTGATCTCGTTCTCCGGGAGCGGTACCGGCTCGACGACGTCGTGCGCCTGGACGTAGCGGTAGGCGCGCACCGAAGGCACCACGCTGAGCGGTGGAAGCTCGGCGTCCACCGTCAGGTTCCGCTGCTCCGCGGAGTAGGCGACCTGGTGTTCGCGGGGAAAGCCGTCCGGGTACCTGGACGCCTTGAGCAGGCAGTCGGTGAACCACTCCACGGCGTCGGCGTCCCCGGTGGCGAACGCCGACTGGCGGCCCGAGACGTAGGCGTTCCGCCGCGCCGCTCGCGCGCGCTCCTGCGTGACCTGCCGGTCGTAGCTGGCCTTCGCGATGGCCAGGGCCTGCCGCCGCTGCAATTCTCGCCGCTGTTGTTCCGCTCCGGCGGCCTGGAAACGACCTCGCGCCTGCGCCAGCTGGCGCGCGTAGCGCGCGCGCCGGAGGCGGTTGAGTCCCTGCGGCGGGACAGGCGCGAACTCGCTCCAGCCGGACGCGGCCGGGACCTGTCCGAGTTCGCCCGGATCGAAGGGCGGGATCTTGGGCGCGGACATCAACCGTTCGAACGTCAGCGCAGGCCGAGGCAGGATCCCCGTCAGTATCTCCTCGAGGATCTTGACCCGCTCCTGCACGGCGGCGCTCCTGGAGTCCGCTTCCCGTTGCCGGGACTCCAGCTGCTCCTGCTGGAGAGTCTTTTCCCTCTCGCTGTCCTGCTTGCGCTGTTCCCGGTCCAGCCGGTCGTCTTCCCGGCGCTGCGCGACCAGCCGGCGCTCGAAGTCAGAAAGACTCCCGATGCGAGCCATCGTTCTCCCGGTCTTCGTGACGACGCCTACGCCAACGACGATAACCGCGGCCGAAGATCAAGTGAAGCGGCGCGTCGTCTTCAGCCCGGAGAAGTCCAGCGCGGAGAAGTCCAGCCCGGCCTTACCTGCCGAGGCGGCGCAGCCGCAGGCCGCCGGTCATGGCGAGCAGCGACCCGGCTCCGATGACGGCCAGCCACGGCAGCGGTGAGCCCGGGCCGTGCCCCGCGGTCCCGCCGAACCCGGTCGAGGCGCCGCCCGCGGGCGGCCTGCCGCTGCCTGCCGCGTCTTCGAGGTTGGCGATCTCCAGACCGCTGGCGCCGTCGAGGACCACGAGCGTGTGCACGGTGCCGGCCGCGAGCGTGATGCGTGACCTAACGTCCTGGCCGGCGCCCGTCCCGGTCACGGAGATCGTCTCCATGCCGGGCGTGACGGCCTGGTAGGACGTCATCGAGTCAAAGGCGAGCTTGCTCGTGACGACCGTCCCGTCCCAGCTCACCCCGACCGACGGCTGCTTCAGGGAAGCCTGGATCACCCGTACGAGCGCCTTTCCGGCCGGCGTGGTCAGGTCGTCGTCCATGACCTGTAGCCGCAGGCCCGACCGGGGCCCCACCCCGGCCACCGTGTACGCGTGGCCGGCCACGATGGTCACGCTGGTCGACAGCACCGGCTGGCTCGCGGCGGTCGCGCCCGCGGGGCGCATCGCCACGCTGTAGTCCCCCGCGCTCACCGCTTCGTAGGAGGAGACCGTTCCGTAGGCGACATGGTGGAGCACGATGTGCGCGCTGGAATTGCCGAACGAATACAGGTAAACGTCGACGGCACCGGTGTTCGGGGACAGGTGAGCGAGCCTGATCCAGCCGGTCCCCGTGGTGGCCGAGGACGCGGCCGCCGCTGCGGCGAGGGGAAAGCCGAGCAGCAAGGCCGAGGCGGCTACCAGCGTGACGATCCGCCGTGCGACTCCGGGAAATTTCATCGAGCACCCTCCCACTGACCGAACCGTTCAGGAACCGCCCAGGTCCATCGGACCCGGGGCGTCGTACCGCACCGTCACCACTGACTGACCGCTCACCGCGCGGGCGATGGCCGCCGACGCGGGCAGGTACGGAGCTTGCTGCGCCCGCAGGAAACCGAGCACGGCCGACAGCCCCGCCGTCGAGGCGGCGCCGATTTCCGCCCCGCGCAGCTGGACGACGGTACTCGTGCCGGGCGAGGAGTCGTCGAAAGTCACCAGCCGGACCGGCCCTTGCGACGCCAGTGCCGACAGCATGACCAGCAGGCGAGGGTCGACCTGGCCCGCCAGCAGCGGGGCGCGCGCGGCCGGCGAGGCCGCGATGTTGCTGTTGCGCAGCAACTGCGTGCCCGCGGCGACGAGGTGGGTGTGCTCCGCCGCGAGCTGGGCCCGCAGCGCCGCCGCCCCGTCCGGCGCGACGACGCGGATGTCAACCTGCTCGGCTCCCGAGCCGAAGCTCGCGAGCACCAGGGGTGCGTAGACGGTGGCCAGGCGAGCGCCGAACTGGTCCTGCAGCGTCGGTGTCGCGACCACGACGCCAGCACCGAGCGGACCGTCGGTCCTCGGCGGCAGCGCCGTCAGCCTGGCCGCCGGGAAGCCTTGCTCACTGACCTCCCCGCACATCTGGGGGTCGCACGACACGTTCACGTCCGAGCCCACCTGCTGGGCGATCCACGCCGCCGCCAGAGCGCGGTTGGCCGTAGCTGGCTGCGGTGGCGTGCCGATGACCGCATCACCTGGTTGTCCGGTCCCGGTCACGGCCAGCGTCAGCCCGGCTCCGAACGACATGGCCCCCAGCGCGGTGAGCACGACCATGAGCCGCCGCCGCGAATAGAGCCGGTAACTGCGTCCGCGCTTCTCCTCACCCATCCTCGCCCCCCAGCAACCTGCGTTTCGGCAAGCCACTACCCAGAGCGTACCAACCGAACCTCATCCCGCTATGTCAGCCGATGCGGGTACAGGCCGCATTTTCCTGGCGCCAGGGCGACCCGATCCGGGGTCAGTCCGGCCCCGATGGCTCAGGACGCGGCTCGAAGATCTCGACGGGGCATCTGACGCCGGGAGCTCGTCCCAGGCGCTGGTCGCCGGTGAGCAAGGTGGCCTCAAGGGCCTCGGCCAGTGCGACGTAGGTTGCGTCGTAGATGGTGAGGTTGTCGCGCAGTTCCCAGCACCGGGCCAGAAGCGGACGGTGCGGAGCGCGGCGCGCGGGAAAAGCGGTGAGGTCATTCAGGGCGAACCCGGCACGTCGGATGTCGATGGCGCCGGCCAGCAGTTGTCTGCGGAGCACGGATGCGACCTCGAGGTCGGCGAGTTCAGGCAGCGTTAGGTGTTCGCCGCGCAGCCGGGCGCGGGCCAGGTCGCCGTCAGTCCCATCGTCAGCCAGTGCGACGACCAGGACGCTGGCGTCAACGACCAGCACGGTCGTCGCGGATGGCCGCCACGGCCTCCCTCAGCGGGACTGATCCGCCCGACCGGCCGGCCGCGCGATCGAGGACTTCGTCCAGCGTCGGCTGGTCAGCCTCTTCGATGAGACGGGTGCGCAGGTACTCTTGCAAGGACTGGTGAGCGGCGGCGGCGCGCTGCCGCAGCACGGCGTGGGTCCGCTCGGGTACATCCTTTATCTGCACACTGGGCATGAAGCCATTATGGCGCTAATGGCGCCATAATGCAATTCCTGCGGAGGGTCCAGTGGCCCGTCACCCGCGGGTGAAGGGGGCGAAGACCGGCGGCACGAAGACGCCGGGCGGGGCGGCGACGACGGCGGGAATCGCGTTGATGACCGCTCCGGCCGTCACGTACTGACCGGCCTTGGTGCGCAGGCCGGTGCCGGGCGGGTCGGACATGTCCAGGCTGAGGTGCAGGTCGGGACGACCCTCGATGTCCACGGTCCAGTGGTTGCGGCCCTGGTAGCCGGGCAGCTCCGGGTCCATCGTCCAGATCACCGACAGGGTCAGGAACCGCCGTCCGGCGCTGATCGCGTGCCAGCGCCACTCGGTGGCCGCGACCGTGCCGGCGGCGATCCGGCCCGCCGTGATCTCCAGGTCGCGGGGGCCGGCCACCACCGTGTGGTCGGGCTGGATCTCCTCGATCTCGACGTGCATCTGGTCGCACACGAACGCGATGGCCTCGCGGTAGAGCTGGCCGAACAGGACGGCCAGCGGGCCGTCCCGCAGGTCGAGGGCCGCCGGGTCCGACCCCATCCCCATGACGGTGAAGACGAAGTCGGGATCCGGCATCGTGGACGCGTCGAGCAACTCGGTCACCTCGATCCGCTGCACGTCCACGCAGACCCCGGTCAGGCCGAGCACCAGCCGCTCCAGCACGTATCCGGGGTTCATCCCGGTCCCGAACAAGGTCACGCCGCCGGCCCGGGCCGCCTCGTCGAAGGCGGCCAGCCGGTCCGGGCCGTGCGCGGCCGGGTAGTGCTGGCCCGCGGTGGTGATCACGTTCTTGCCCGAGCGCAGCAGCGCGCAGATGTCCTCGTCGTGCCGGGAGTAGGGCAGCTGGAGCCGGGCCGTGTGGATGACCACGTCCGCGTCAAGCGCCAGGATCTCCGCCAGGCTCCTGGTGGCGAGGATCCCGGTGTCCGGGTAACGGGCGATCGCGCCCGCGTCCTGGCCGGCCTTGCGCGCCGAGTAGACGTACACCCCGGCCAGCGCCAGGTGCGGATGATCGAGGACCGCCCGCAGGCAGGTCTTGCCGATGGCCCCGGTGGCCCACTGCACGACTTTGTATGTCACGACGCTCCCCGTCATGAGCGGCGGGTGCCGGTCCCGTGACCGGCCGGCCTTCGCCGGCACCCGCCGCCGTCTATCGGACCACAGGTTTCGGCTACAGGCCGCCGGTGCAGCTGGCGGCCGACAGGATGCTGGGGCAGGTGTCGATGACCGACCCGTCGTAACTGAAGCTCTTGGTCGCGGCGCTGTAGACCAGCGGCTGCAGCTTCATGATGCCGTAGGCCTCGTTCGCGTTCATGATCCACCGGATCCCGTTGATGAACAGCGGCGGCTGGTAGTTCTGGTTCCTGGCCGCCTGCATGATGCCCACCTCGCTGAGACCCAGGCTGGACTTCGCCGCGACACCGAAAGCGTTGATGTCCATGTCCGCGATCATCCAGCCGGTCTCGTAGTAGGTGTCAGCCGGCTGGGCGTGCGCCGGGTCCACCTTGGTGGCGTCGGTGACATAGGCGTTGTAACCGGGGTCGTTCTTATAGATCGGGTTGCCCGGGTCCTTCTCCCAGAAGACCAGCTTCTGGCCGTTGGCGGCCGCCCCGGCCGGCGCGAACATCAGCGACGCGCTGCCGCAGTTGGAGGCCTGCACGGTGAGCTTGGGCGTGTAGCCGATCTTTGCCATCGCCGCGGTCAACTGCAGGCACTCGGGCACCACCAGGGCGCCGAACACCACGTTGGCGCCGGCCTGCTGCAGGCTGATCGCGGCCGCGCCGGGGTCGGTGCCGAACGGCACCACCTTCTTGATCACGACGTTGGTGCCCTTGACCGCGTTCTGCATGCCCTGCAGGTAGGACTGGCCGGACCCGGTCTGGTCCTCGGCCACCGCGACCGTGATCTTGCTGGCGCCCGGGAACGCGGCCTGGATGACCTTGACCTCGGCCGCCTCCTCCACGTTGTTCGACGGCAGGAACTCGGTCGTCCACGGGTACTTGGCGATGTCACGGTAGGTGTCGTCGGTCGCCGAGGCGAGCAGTTCGGGCAGGCAGGCCAGGTTCTGGTCGGCCGCGACCGCGGCCAGCGGGCCTGACCCGAACACGTCGAACGCCTGGACCGAGTTGGACTGGATCCAGCCGTCCACGTTGGTCTTGGTCATGGCCGGGTTGAACTGGTCGTCCTTGGTGGCGATGGCGAGCTTGACGCCGTCGATCCCGCCGGCCGCGTTCTGCACCGCGAACCGGTCCTTCGCGCCCTGGATGACCGCGTCCGCGAACGGCGCGATGGGCCCGGAGAACGGGCCGGACCAGCCCAGGGTCAGCGTGCCGGTGATTTTCTTGGTCACCTGGGACGGGTCCGAGCAGGTGCTCGTGTTCATGCTGTAAAAGCCCGCGGGTTCCTTGGTCGCGGCCGCGGTGCTCCCCGAGCCGGCTGACGTGCTGCTGCTTGATCCGCTGGAACTGCAGGCGGCGAGCGTGACGGCCGTGGCGGCCGCCGCGGCGATCAGGCTGAGATGGCGTGCTTTCATGCCGGGTTCCGTTCCTCATCGTGATGAATCACTGTTGTCGGTCCCCCGTCAGCTGGCGCCGGGCCGCCGGCGACCTGCCGGCCGGGCTGGTGCCCTGAGCTCCCCGGGCGGGACGGCGGTTGCGGTTCGATCCGCAGGATCCGGCGGGAGAGCCGGATAATCAGCCCCATCAGTCCCTCGGGCATGACGAACATGAGGACTATGAGGACGACACCGAAGATCAGTTCGGAGGCCTCGCCCTGACGGATGTTCTCGGTCCAGTACGGGACGAAGTAGACGGCTAGGCCGCCGATCACCGGGCCGAGCGTGGTCGAGACCCCGCCGATGACCAGCCCGGTGATCAAGGTGATGGACAGCGTCAGCGTGAACGACGCGTCGGCTGACAGTGATCCCAGGTAGATCGCGAAGATGCTGCCCGCCACCCCGGTTATCGCCCCGGACAGGCCGAAGACCACCATCTTGGTCCAGGCCAGGTTGACCCCCATGGCGGCGGCGGCCGTCTCGCGGTCTCTGGTGGCCCGCATGGCCAGGCCCGCCCGGCTGTGGGTCAGCGTGGCGCACAGCACCAGGACGATCGCGAGCAGCCCGGCCGCGAGCCAGTAGTAATACTGGAACCGGTTGGCCACCGAGATGCCGGTCCAGTGCGGGGGCAGCAGCTGGAAGACGTTGACGTTGAGCCCGATCTGGCCGCCGGTGACCCCCGGGAACCTGTCGATGAGCTCGGGAAAGGCGACGCCGAGGGCCAGCGTGACCAGGGCCAGGTTGATGCCGCGGATCCGCAGCGACGGCAGGCCCACGGCCAGGCCGAGGACGAAACAGAACACCGCGGCCGGGATCAGCGTGACCAGCGGGTTCCAGTTGTGCGAGGCGACCAGGATGCCGGTGGTGTAGGCACCGAGCCCGAAGAACGCCGAGTGCCCGATGGACAGCTGGCCGGTGTAGCCGGTGGCCAGGTTGAGCCCGGCGATCGCGGTGGCGTAGAGCAGGGCCACGGTCAGCTGGCCGAGCTGGAACGAGTTCAGCGTGGACGCGAGCACGGTGAGGGCGGCCAGCACGACGAAGCCGGCCGCCTGCAGTCCCCGGTGCGCGGCCGAGCGCTCGCGGACGAGCAGCGGAAGAGCCGGTGTCATCACACGCGTTCCACCTCTCTGGTCCCGAACAGGCCCTGCGGTCGCAGCAGAAGGACCGCGACGATGGCGACGAAGGCGATCGCCTCCTGGAGTTGGCCGCCGATGGCGGGCACGTAGGCCGAGAGCATGACCTCGGCGATGCCGAGCAGCAGCCCGGCGATGACGGCCCCGCCCGGTGAGTCAAGCCCGCCGAACAGCGCCGCCGCCGAGGCGTAGATCAGCAGCGGGAACATCTCGCCCAGGCCGAGCGAGTCCGGGGTCAGCGGCGTGAACAGCACGCCGGCGATCGCGCCGATCGCGGCGGAGATGCCCCAGCCGAGCATCAGGATCCGGCCGACCGGGATACCCGCCAGCGCGGCGGACTCCCGGTTGTTGGCCGTGGCCCGCATCTGCAGGCCGAGCCGGGTGCGGTTGAACAGGCCGAACATGAGCGCGACGACCGCCGCCACCAGCAGCCAGACTCCGATGTTGGCCCAGTACAGGCGGGCGCCGAAGACCGACACGTAGGACTGCAGCGTGTTCGGGAACATGCTCGGCATCGACTGGTTGCCCTTGCCCCAGATCAGACCGTCGGAGGCGTTCAGCACCGAGAACAGCCCGAGCAAGACAATCAGCGTCGCCAGCAGGCTGCGTTTCTCGATCGGCCGGACCAGCACGCGCTCCGAGACCGACCCGAGGATGAACCCGGCCACGGCCGCGACCAGCAGGCAGAGCGCGATCGGCACGTGCTTGGTGGCCAGGCCCCAGGCCAGGTAGGTGGTGAACAGCGCCATCTCGCCCTGGGCGAAGTTGATCGTGCCGGTGGCCCGGTAGACCATCACCAGCGCCAGGGCCAGCGCCGCGTAGATGGCCCCGTTGCTGATGCCGTCGAAGAGCCGGTCCAGGAAGAATTGCATCTGATCGCCTCAGTAACCCAGGTACGCGCGACGGACGGCATCGCTGTGGCGCAGTTCCTCGGCGGCGCCGGAACTGACGACCTCGCCGACTTCGAGCAGGTAGACCCGGCTGGCCAGGTCGAGAGCAAGCTCGGCGTTCTGCTCCACGATGAGCATGGCCGTGCCGTCCTCGGAGTTGATCTGCCGCAGCACCTCGAACACGCTGCGCACGACCAGCGGGGCCAGCCCGAGGCTCGGCTCGTCGCAGAGCAGCAGCGACGGCCTGCTCATCAGCGAACGGGCCACGGCCAGCATCTGCTGCTCCCCGCCGGACAGCGTGCCTGCCGCCTGCTCGGTGCGGGCCGACAGGGCAGGGAAGACCTCGTACCAGCGGGCGATGTCGCGGGCGACCCCCGCCTTGTCCCGCCGCTTGGTCGCACCGACCAGCAGGTTGTCGGCCACGCTGAGCTTGGTGAAGGTGCCGCGGCCCTGCGGTACCAGCGACAGCCCGGCCGCGACGGCTTCGGCGGGCAAACCGGGTCGCAGCGGGGTCCCGGCGATGCTGACCGTGCCGCGCCGTCCGATCAGGCCGGCGATGGCCCGCAGCGTGGTGGTCTTGCCCGCGCCGTTGGCGCCCAGGATCACGACCACCTCGCCTTCCCCGACGGACAGCGAGATCCCGTGCAGCACCTCAGCCTGGCCGTACCCGGCGTGCAGCCCCTCGACCTCCAGCAAGCTCTGCTGGCCCGCTCGCCTTCGGGGCGCCTTTAGGTACCGCCTTCCCTCGTCGCTCGTTCCTCGCTCCTCAGTCCAGGCAGTACCGCGCCCCTCCGGCTCGCTCTGCTGGCCCGCTCGCCGTAGGCGTCGATGACGGCCGGGTTGTTCCGGACCTCGTCGGGGGAGCCGTCGGCGATCTTGCGTCCGTTGTCGAGCGCGACGATGTGCTGTGACACGCTCATGACCAGGCCCATGTGATGTTCGACCAGGACCGCGGAGAGGGAGAAGTCCGCGCAGACGCGGCGGATCAGCGCGCCAAGCTCGTTGACCTCGGTGTGCGTCAGGCCGCCGGCCGGCTCGTCGAGCAGCAGCAGCTTGGGCCGGGCGGCCAGGGCCCGGGCCAGCTCGAGCCGCTTGAGGGTGCCGAACGGCAAGCCCTCCGCCCGCTCGAACGCGACGTCCGCCAGCCCGATCTGCGCCAGGATCTCGTAGGCGTCGGCGCGCAGCATCCGCTGGCGGCGCAGGCTCGGCGGCCAGCCGATCAGGCCCTGGGTGAAGCTGACCCGGGCCCGGGAGTGCGCGCCCACCATCGTGTTCTCCAGCACCGTCATGCTCGGGAAGATGGCCAGGTTCTGGAACGTGCGGGCCACGCCCCGGCGGATGACGCCGTGCGCGGGCTCGGCCAGCAGATCGTGGTCGTCGAAGGTGATCCGCCCGGCCGCGGGCCGGATGACCCGGGTGCAGCAGTTGAACAAGGTGGTCTTGCCCGCCCCGTTGGGACCGATGAAGCCGCAGATCTCTCCGTCGGGAACCCGGGCGCTGAAATCGTCAAGCGCGGTGACGCCACCGAACCGCACGGTGACGTTCTCGATCACCAGCATTGGCCGTACTCCCTCAGGGAGGGCCCGTATCCGCGGACACGGGTTGTGGCTATCGAATCCCCGGCACCAGGCCCGGTAGAGCCGGTTTGCGGAGAGTTACTACAGTCGAGAAAGTCACTACAACAATGAGAGTGTCCTCATCGTGACGTCGGTCGTCAAGAGCGCGTAACCGAAGCGCAACGTTGGCGCCCAGTTGCGCCCAGGCGGTGTCTGTTTCGTGACGGGAATGCGTTCTCCGCGCCCCTGGCGTGGTCGCTCCTATAACTGTAGTGTCAGCTGTGTTGCCCAGACGTTGCGGAGGTGGCTATGCCGCGGACCAGCAAAGCGGTCGGCTCGGTGGCGCTCGTCACCGGTGCGAACCGCGGGATCGGCCGGGCCTTCGTGGCCGAACTCGCCGCCCGAGGCGCGAAAAAGATCTACGCCGGCGTGCGCAACCCCTCCGATGTCCGCAACGAGTTCGATGGGCTGGCCGCCGAGGTCGTTCCGCTGGACGTTACCGACCTGATCGCGGTGCAGGCGGCCGCGGCGGGCTGCCCGGACGTGAATTTGCTCGTCAACAACGCCGGCCTGTTCACCAACAAGCGGCTGGTGCTGACCGACGACCCGGACGCCGCGCGCCGCGAGATGGAAGTCAACTACTTCGGCGTGCTCAACATGACCCGGGCGTTCGCGCCGGTCCTGGGGGCCAACGGCGGCGGTTACATCGCCAACGTGCTATCGGTGGCCGGCGCCTTCCCCGCGCCGTTCATGGGCGGCTATTCCCCGGCCAAGGCGGCGGCGCTTTTCCTGTCCAGCATCACCCGGTCCGAGCTAGCGGAGGCGGGCACCGAGGTGATCGCGCTCATCGTCGGTTCCGTCGACACCCGGATGGCCGCGCACGTGGCGGGCCGCAAGGAAGATCCGGCCGACATCGCCCGGGCGGGCCTGGACGCGCTCGACCGCGGTGAGCACGTGGCCGACACCGACTTCATGGCCGTCGACGCGCGCGCCAGGTACGCGCGCGACCCGATCCGCTACGAACGCGGCATGACCAAGCTGCTCAAGGCGACCAGCATGGACACGGGCCGGTAGCTCGCGTGGCTGCTGAGCACGAATCGGTCGCGGCGGTTATCCGGGCCCGGGCGGCGGTCGAGCCCGGCGCGATCGCGATCACCGGCGACGGCCGTCAGGTCAGCTTCGGCGCCCTGGACGAGCGGTCAAGCCGCCTGGCCCGCGCGCTGGCCGGCCTGGGCGTCCGGCACGGTGACCGGGTGGCATACCTGGATCAGAACGCCACCGAGTTCTGGGAGACCATGTTCGCCGCGGCCAAGCTGGGCGCGGTCATGACGCCGCTCAACTTCCGCCTGGGCGGGCTGGAGCTGCGGGAGGTGCTGGCCGACGCCGAGCCGGCCGTGCTGATCGCGGCCGCGCCGATCCTGGCCGGGCTGGACGCGGACGCGATACCCGCCTCGGTCCCGGTCATCGCGGTGGGGCCCGAGACGGCCGTTCCGGGAATCGGCTACGAGTCGCTGCTGGCCTCCGGCGACCCGGCCGACCCCGGCGAGGCGGCCACCGGCACCGACCTCGCGGTGCTGATGTACTCCTCGGGCACCACCGGCGCGTCCAAGGGCGTCTGCGTCACGGCGGAGAACCTGCTCACCGGGGTGGCGACGTTCGTGGCGGAGTTCGCGCCCGACGCCGGCTCGCGCAGCCTGGTGCCGCCGCCGTACTACCACATCGCGGCCAGCGGCTGGTCGCTGATCGCGTTGTCGGTCGGCGGCCAGGTAGTCCAGGTCCGCGAGCCGCGGCCGGTCCACCTGCTGGAGCTGATGCACGCCCACGCCACGACGCACGCGGCGCTGGTCCCGGCGATCATCAGCCTCATGGTCGAGCTGCCGCAGGCCCGCACCGCCGACTTCTCGGCCCTGCGCACCGTGGTGTACGGGTCCTCGCCGATCGCGCCCGGGCTGCTGCGACGCGCGGTCGAGATCTTCGGAGCCGATTTCACCCAGAGCTACGGGCTGACCGAGACGGTGGGCGTCGGCACGCTGCTGCGTCCCGACGACCACCGTTCCGCCGATCCGGGCCGGCTGCGCAGCGCGGGCCGCGCCGCCGCCGGCGTCGAGGTAGCCGTGGTGGATCCGGTCACCGGCGCGCCGCGGCCGGCCGGCCAGACCGGCGAGGTGGTGCTCCGGGGCCGCAACGTCACCCCGGGCTACTGGCGCCGGCCTGAGGCTACCGCGGCCATGTTCCTGCCCGGCGGCTGGCTGCGCACGGGTGATGCGGGGCAGCTGGACGCCGGCGGCTACCTGACGATCGCCGACCGGATCAAGGACATCATCATCTCCGGCGGCGAGAACATCATCCCCGGCGAAGTCGAACGGGTGAGCGGCTGGCCCATTACAAGTGCCCGGCCCGCGTCGAATGGATGCAAGCGCTGCCCAGGAACCCGTCGGGCAAGGTGCTGCGGCGACAGCTCCGCGAACCGTACTGGCAGCACCGTGACCGCCAGGTCGGGTAGCGGTCCCACCACCCATCAGCCCCGGCCCCGGGCCGGGTCAGCGACTGGAAGGAAGGCTGGTCATGACCGAGAACCAGTGGGCTGAGCTGCGCCAGGTCGGCTTCGCGGCGCTTGACCACGCCGCCGCTGTGCGGACCGCCACCGAGTTGCTCGAGCTCGGCTCGGGCTTCGACGACCCACTGCTGGCCGAGCTGCACCTCGCCGACTTCACCGCCCCGATCGGCCCCGACACCTACATCGAGGTGCTCGCCCCGACCACGCCGGATCATTCCATCGTCCGCTGGCTGGGCCGGGTCGGCGGTGCGGCCGGCTGGGTGCTGTCCACCCAGGTCCCGTCGCTGGACGGGGTGGCCGAACGCGCCGCCGAGCGCGGTGTCCGGATCGCGGTGCAGACCCAGGCGATGGGACACGACATCATCCAGCTGCATCCCCTGGACGTCGGCGTATTGCTCGAGCTCGACGCGTTCCTGCCGCGCCCGGCGTGGTTCTGGGACGACATGCCGGCCGCCCAGGCCGCGCAGGCCAGCCGGAGCACCAAGGCCGACGACATCCTCGCCGTGGACGTCGCGGTGCCGGACCCGGCCGCCATGGCCGCGACCTGGGCCGCGATCATCGGCCTGGAGCGTCCCACGCCGACGCCCGACGGCGCGGCCGTCGCCTTCAGCAGCCGCACCATCCGCTTCGTCCCCGCCGCCGGCGGCCGCACCGGCATCGTCGCCGTCGACGTCCACGCCACCGACCGTGAGCGTGTCGCAGGCCAGAAGGCCACCCTTTGCAGCACGCTCATCCGCTTCGTTTAAACACGCTCATCCGCTTCGTTTAAAGGCCCGCCAGTGATCACGAAGACTTCACAGTCTGCCCAGACTGTGAAGTCTTCGCGATCATGAAATCCCCCACGGTTTGCAAACGCGCAACCCCGCTCCCGCCTCCCGAAGTGCGCTCGAAGCGGATCCGCGCTCCCCGCCCCTCGAACTCAAGCACGCCGAGCATGTTGTGGAACCAGGGACCGCGGGTGATCCGCCACCGCAGCTCTGGCCGGGCCACCCCGGCCAGAGCGGCCAGGGCGCGACCAGCCAGCGCATCGAGGCCTCAGTCCAGGCCTCGCGGTACAGAAAGCAGTACTCGGCGAAGTCGGCGACCTGATCACCCGGCGGTTCGGAGAGGTCACGGCGCGCGCGGATGAACTGACGCGTCGCCGGTCCCACGTCGTCGGCGTAGACCTGGTCGCCGATCATCAGCATGACATCGGGCCAGCGCTCGTGCGGCGTCTCGCGCAGGTCGAGAGCATAGTCGCCGAGCGCGTCCGCACCGTGTTCGGCACTCGTACTCGGCTCCCGGCCGCAGCCCGTCGATCACCACCAGCGCGTAGTGGTGCCCGGCGACCTCGAAGGTCCGTGCCCGCCGGCCGAGGATCTCGACCTGGCAGCTTCGGTCGGTCTGGACCCATATCGTGGCCGCGGTCTCGCCCACGTAGCGCAGCAGCGGGCCGAGTACAAGCACGGGCTCCGTCGTGATCACGAAGACTTTTTACCCCAGGAAGGGCTATTAGTCTTCGCGATCATGATGTTCGCGGCGCGGGGAAGCTCGGCGCTCGACGAAACTGGCGACGCCCTCGGCGAAGTCGTCGGACGCCAGCGCCTGCCGTTCGAGCTCAAGCCCGTTCGCGATCGAGGTCAGCACGTCTTCGTCCGCCGCCGCGCGCAGCTGCGCCTTCATCGTCCTGATCGACGCGGGGGAGCAGTTCGCGGCCAGGTCGGCCGCATAGTCCAGGGCGGCCGCCAGCGCCTCCCCGGCCGGAACGATCCGGTGTATCAGCCCCATCGCAGCCGCCTCGTCGGTGCTGAAGGTCACCGCGATCCGGACGTCGCACATCAGGGTCTGCATCATGCCGATGCCGGCGCACGCGCCGTTGATCGCGGCGATCATCGGCTTGCCCACCAGCAGCGGGTAGTAGTCCGGCTGCTCGATCTGCGCCATCTCCGGGTTGAAGTCGCCGGTCTGGGTGTAGACCGTGAGCTCGGCCGTGTCGGCGCCCGGGCAGAACGTCGGGCCCGCTCCGGTCACCACGATGGCCCGCACCGCCGGGTCGTGCTCGCACCGCTCAAGCAGGCCGAGGTAGTGCCGCTGCAACGGGATCGTCCAGGCGTTCTTCCGCTCGGGTCGGTTGAGGGTGAGCACGGCGACCGCCCCCTGGAGACGGTAGAGAACCAGGTCTTCAGCCATGCTGATCTTCCTCATTCCTCGGAACGAACTCCGCGATCCCGGCCGCCGCACCCGCCCGAGCCGCACCCGCCGCAGCCGTGCCGTAACCGCGGCGGCCAGGGTACGAACCCGCTGGTACGCCGGACGTACTCGGCGTACGCGGCGCCCTTCGACCGCGCCATGTGCTTCTCGAGCAGCTTCTTGCCGGTGTGCCTGACCAGCATGTTCGTCATGTAGACCGGCGCCACCACGGTCAGCACCCCGAGCCAGTGCGAGCAGGCCAGCAGCCACAGACCGAACCACACGACCGAGTCACCGAAGTAGTTCGGGTGCCGGGTGTAGCGCCACAGCCCGGTGTCCAGGATCTGCCCGGCCCGGGCCGGATCGGCCCGGAACCGCCGCAGCTGCAGGTCACCCACGGTCTCGAAGCCGAACCCCACCGCCCACACCGCCATGCCCAGCCAGGCCGTCCACGACAGCCGGGCGTGGGAGTACATGGCGACCTGCAGCGGGAGCGACACGAACCACATGACCCGGCCCTGCGCCCAGTAGATGTAGCGCAGCACGAAGGTGGCCAGGTCACCCCGGTTGCGCCGCAGCAGCGACGCGTACCGCTTGTCCTCGCCCTGCCCGAAGTTGCGCGCAAAGATGTGCGCGCCCAGCCGCAGCCCCCACACGCCGGTGAGCGCAAGCACCAGCACCCGCCGTCCGGTGTCGCCGTCCCCGGCCGACAGCCCGAACGACACCGCCGCGATGATCACGAAACCGAGCGGCCACACCGTGTCCATGATCGCGTGTACCCCGGTCCGCATGGCGTAGCGATGAGTCGCCAGCATCAGCACGGCCACGACTGCCGCGCACACCACCAGGTTGACCAGCAGCGGGCCCCAGCTCACCGGGGTTCCCCGCCGTCCATCAAATCGGTGAACGCGTCCACCGACACCCGGAACTCCCGGGGCTCACCGCGCCCGCTCTCCGCCAGCAGCCCGGCCAGCTGCTCCGGGCCCAGGTCGGGCTCGTCCGGCAGCGCCACCGTGCCCCACTCCACCGCCGACGCGCGCCGCAGCCGGCCGCCGCCCGTGACGATGTACTCCGCGTTCAGCTGGCAGTCCTGGCTGGCCAGCGCGGTCAGCACCGGGGCCACCGCGTCCGGTTCCATGCGCTTCCTGGCCGCCGCCGACGGCATCCCGTCGTCCGTCATCTGGGTCAGCGCGTACGGCAGCAGCATGTTGGTCAGCACGCCCTTGGCCGCGCCTTCGGCCGCGAGCGACCGGCCGAAGGCCAGCAGGCCGCCCTTGCTGGCGGCGTAGGCGGACAAGCCCACGTCGCCGTGCAGCCCGCCGGTGGAGGCCACCAGGATGATCCGCCCGTAGCCCGCCGGACGCATCACCGCCATCGCGGCCCGGGCCAGCCGGATGCTGCCCTGCAGGTTGATCGCGAGCACCTCGTCGAACTCCTCGGCGGGCTGCCGGTGGAACATCCCGCCCACCCCGATGGCCGCGTTGGCCACGCAGATGTCCAGCCGCCCCCACCGGTCCAGCGCCGTGGTGACCATCGCGTCGCCGCTGTCGACGGCCGCCGCGTCGGCGTAATCCGCCACCGCCTCCCCGCCGGCCGCCGTGATCTCCGCGACGACGTGGTCCGCCGGTCCAAGCCCGCCGGAGTCCACGACCCGGTTCCGGTTGTTGACCACCACCCGCGCCCCCTGCCGGGCCAGCGCCAGGCAGAAAGAACGCCCGAGCCCCCGCCCGCCCCCGGACACCACCGCCACCCTTCCCGCCAGCGGCCCACCGCCCGTACCGTCCCGCGGCCCGGAGCCCGTCATGCCGCGACGCGCTCGACGAGCACGGCCACCCCGAGCCCGGCCGCCCCGCTGACCGCGGCCACGCCGTACCGTCCGTTCCGCCGCTCGAGTTCGTCCACCACGCACCCGAGCAGGATCGCTCCGGTGGCCCCGAACGCGTGACCCATCGCGATCGTGCCCCCGTTGGGGTTCATCCGTTCCGGCCCGGCGTCCAGGTCGCGGCGGAACCGCAGGCAGAGCGCGGCGAACGCCTCGGCGAACTCGAACACGTCCACATCCCCGGGCGCAAGGCCCGCTCGCGCCAGCACCTTCTCCACCGCGGTCTGGCCCGCGGTCAGCATGATCACCGGATCGGTGCTCGCCGTGGCCGAGCCGGCAATCCGGGCCCGCGGCGCCAATCCGAGCCGCTTGGCTGCGTCTTCGCTCCCGATCAGCACCAGCGCCGCCGCGTCGGCCAGCGCCGGGGAGGTACCCACCGTGTGCAGGTGCCGGATCTCGCCCGCCTCCGGATGAGCGGTCAGCGCCAACGCATCCTGACCGTCCGCGCCCTGCGAGGCGAACGCCGGCTCCAGCGCGGCGAGCGACTCCGCCGTGGTGCCCGGCCGCAGGTGCTCGTCCCGGTCGACCACCACCCCGTCCGGCCGCGTCAACGGCACCAGCGACCGGCCGAAGAAGCCTTCGTCCCAGGCCCGCGCGGCCTTGCGCTGGGTCTCCAGGCCGTAAGCATCGAGCTCGTCCCGCTGGTAGCCCTCGAGCGTGGCCACCAGGTCGGCCGAGATGCCCATGAACACCGAACCCACCGTGCGAACGGTGGCCGGATCGCAGAACAGCGGCCCGCCGTCGGAGAACATCGGTACCCGGGACACGCTCTCCACCCCGCCGGCGGCCGCCAGTTCGAGGTCACCGCCGCGGATCCGGCCGGCCGCCTGCGCCACCGCGTCGATGCCGGAGGCGCAGAACCGGTTGATGGTGACGCCGGGCACGTCGCCCCAGCCGGCCAGCATGGTGGCGGTCCTGGCGATGTTGGCGCCCTGCTCGGCGTTTTGCGAGGCGCACCCGATGATGACGTCCTCGATCCGGCTCGGATCAGCGCCGGTCCGGTTGACCAGTTCGCGCTGCAGGTGCACAAGCAGGTCGACCGGTGAGATGCTGGCGAAGCCGCCCCGCGGCGACGCCTTGGTCCGGGCGGTGCGGAGCGTTTCGAGCACGAATGCCTCAGCCACGACAGCTCCCACTTTCAGCCACGACAGCTCCCACCCTCAGCCACGACAGCTCCCATGCTCCCGGCCCCGCCTTGTTGCTTTCTTAGTTGTAGTAACTCTTAGTCCTGCCCGCCCGTCCCGTCAAGCACCTGTCTCGTCAAGCGCCCGTCCCGTCCTGTCCCCGCCGGGCCAGCTCGGCCCGCAGTTCGTCCTTGCGCACCTTCAAGCTCGCGTTGCGTGGCAGCGCCGCCGCGAAGTGCACCCGCTGCGGCCGCTTGTAACTGGCGATCTTGGTCCGGACGTGCGCGATGACACCGTCCTCGGTCAGCGCCGCACCCGGCGCCGGGACGATCACCGCCGTCACCGCCTCACCCCATCGCTCGTCCGGCAGGCCTAGCACCACGCACTCGGCCACCCCGGGCAGCGCCGCCAGCGCCGCCTCGACCTCGGCCGGGTAGACGTTCATGCCGCCGCTGATGATGAGGTCCTTGACCCGCCCGGTGACGTAGACGTAGCCCGCCGGGTCGAGCCGGCCCAGGTCCCCGGTCCGGAACCCGTGCGGCCCGAAGCACTCCGCTGTCTTGGCCTGGTCTCCCAGGTACCCGTCGAACATGATGTCGGCCGTCACCGTCAGTTCCCCCTCCTCACCGGGCCCCCGGATCCGGCCGTCCCGCCCCACGGCCCGGATCGACGCGGTCGGGAAGGCCCGCCCCGCCGAGGCATACACGTCCTCGGCGGAACCCACGGAACCGGCTCGCCAGTCATCTCTGGTGGTAGCCGAGAACGGTGCCACGCCCTCGGTCATGCCCCAGACCTCGATGTACCGCTCGCCGATGACGTCGACCAGCTCCTGCACCTGCGACCGGGGCACCGGTGACCCGGAGTGAATGACCGACTCGACGCAGCGCAGCGCCTTGGGCCGCCGCCGCATTTGTTCGGCGAAGGCCGGGATGAACGGCGTGGGGGCGTAGGTGAACGTCGACTGATCGGCCTCGATGTGGTCGGCCCACGATTCCGGCGTGTACGGGTGCAGGAACGTGACCGTTCCGCCGGTGTACAGGTGAGGCAGGATCACGCCCCAGATGCCGCTGACGAAGGAGAGGGTGCCGGTGAACGCGCACCGCCCGTAGCTGCTGATCCGGAACAGCGACGGCATCAGCCGGACGCACTCCGTCAGCGCCCGCTGGCTGATCATCGCCCCCTTGGGCAGGCCGGTTGTCCCGCTCGTGTACCCGACGATGGCCAGGTCCCCGGCCGCTCTCGGAGTTATCTCCAATTCCGAACGGCCGGTGCTGACAAAGTCATCGAACCCGATCGCACCCGGGGGCCGGTCCGCTCCGATGGTGACCAGCCGCCGAAGCTCCGCTGGCCCGGCCGCCGCGGCCACGACCTCGCTGCGCCCGTCGGTGTGGAACAGGGCGCGCGCGCCGGAGTCGGCCAGGATGTGCGCTACCTCGGGCGCGGCCAGCCGGTCGTTGACGTGGATGACGGGGTAGCCGCCGAAGGCGGCTCCGACGTAGACCTCGAGGGAGGAGATCCGGTCCTCGAGCATGGCCGCCACCGGCGTGCCCGGCGCCAGCCCGGCCCCGCGCAGCGCGTTGGCCAGCCGCGCTCCCCGCTCGAGCAGCTCGCGGTAGGTCCGCGTCTCGTCCCCGCGCACCAGCGCAGCCCGCTGCCCGTAGCGCTGGCACGCCGCCGCCAGCAGATTACCAATCATGCTGTCTTCTCTCGTCGCTCTGCTGGCTCGCTCAACGGACCCTCCCATTTCGCGTAGACGTAGTACGCAACTCCGTTTACTGTAGTGTCCGCGCGGCAGTTGCAGAAGGGCAGGCGAGCCGGCCATGACCGAGACCGAACCCTGGTCGTTCCACCCCGACGGCGCGCCGGTGTTCTCGCTGGCCGACATCATCAGGAAGCGGGCCGCCGCCACGCCCAAGGCCGAGGCGCTAGCCGAGGCGGGTCGCCGGACCTCGTTCGAGGACCTGGACCGCCGGTCTAGCCAGGTCGCCAGCGCGCTGCGGGCCGGGGGAGTGCAACCAGGCGACCGGGTCGCCTTCATCGGCGCCAGCGGCCCGGAGTTCGTCGAGGTCCTCTACGGCGCGGCCAAGGCCCGGACCATCTTCACGGCCGTCAACAACCGTCTGTCCGCCCGGGAGATCCTCGGCATCCTGGCCGATGCCGAGCCGAGCGTCCTGATCGTCGACCCGCTGGCCGCCCCCCAGGTCGCCGGGGTCGAGAGCCAAGCCTTCGACTGCGACGTCTTGGTGACCGACGGCAGCTACCTCAGCTGGCGTGACGCCGCGCCCGCCGAGGACCCCGGCGAGCACGCCGGCCCTGACGAAACGGCCCTCATCCTCTACACGAGCGGCACCACCGGCGCGCCCAAGGGCGTCGAGCTGACCGGCCGCAATCTGGGGTGCGCCCTGCACGAACTGCACGCGGGCATCGGTCTGGACAAGCAGTCGGTGTGCGCGGCGCCCATCCCGTTCTTCCATATCGCCGGGCTCGGCCTGCTGCTGGCCGCGAACCTGAACGGCGCCAGCCTGCTGCTCGAGCAGGCGCCGGACATGCGGGGCGTGCTGCGCCTGCTGGTGGACCGCAAGGTCACCCACGCCGCCGTTGTGCCGACCGTCCTGCAGCGCCTGCTGGCCCTGCCCGAGTGCAAGGCCGCCGACTGGAGCGCGCTCAGCTACGTCGTCTACGGATCCAGCCCGATTCCGCTCCCCGTCCTCCGCGCCGCCACCGAGATCATCGGCTGTTCGTTCTTGCAGTCCTACGGCCTGACCGAGTCCACCGGCGGGTTCACCCTGCTTGGTCCCGCTGACCACGTGCCCGAGGAAAAGTACGAGAATCGTCTGCGCTCGGCTGGCCGCCCCATGCGCGGCTCCCGGGTCCGCGTTGTCGACCCCACGACCCTGGCCGAGTGTCCCGTCGGCGAGCGCGGCGAGGTCCTGGTAGCCGGCTCCCGCATCATGAAGGGCTACTGGCGCAAGCCCGAGCAGACCGCCGAGGTCATCCTCCCCGGCGGCTGGCTCCGCACCGGCGACGGCGGATCCTTCGACGCCGACGGCTTTCTCTACCTGCATGACCGCCTGAAAGACATGATCGTCTCCGGCGGCGAGAACGTGTACCCCGCCGAGATCGAGAGCGTCATGACCGGCCACCCCGACGTCGCCGAAGTCGCCGTTGTCGGCGTCCCCTCCGCCGAGTGGGGCGAATCCCCCTACGCCGTCGTCGTCCTGCGCCCCGGTGCCCATCCCTCCGAAGCCGACCTAATCAGCTGGACTCGGGACCGTCTGGCCCACTACAAATGCCCCGTCGGCGTCACTTTCACCGCCGCCCTAGCCCGGACCGCCTCAGGCAAGCTCCAGAAGCAGGCGATCCGCTCTCACCTGAGCTCGGCGGCCGTCCGGTAGCCCACCCAGTACGACACACGCCCCGCGAACCGGTATGCTGACTCCGTTCCGGCCGCAGCCTGATACTGCAGTCAAGGGGCTTTAGCTCAGTTGGTAGAGCGCTTGCATGGCATGCAAGAGGTCAGGGGTTCGAATCCCCTAAGCTCCACGTTGAGGTCTTCACGTTTCACCTGGCACTATCTTCACGTTTGCCTCTGACATTCGTGTCCGCCGGGGCTGGGATTGGCGTCCTGCCCGTGGATGACGTTCTTTTGGCTGTGCCGGGTGGCTGTACGTGGTCTTGTTGCCAGGGTAAGGGCATGCGGGACTGGCGTGGTGGTGCTTGTGCTGGTGGAGGTGGGCGGTGGATGGCCCGTGGGGCTGCTGACGTGTGGCGTGCTGGTTAGGGGGGCGCGGCTGCGAGGCTGGCCAGGGTTGTGCGGCGCCGGCGGCGGGTGCTGGGCGGGAGCCCGGCGGCGGCGCGCTGGGCGTCGCGGGCCTGGCGGGCGGTCCAGGCGGCCATGATCCGCTGGTTGCGGACGGCGAGCAGGCTCGCGGTGAACAAGGTGATCGCGGTCAGGCCCATGAGGCGGCACCAGCCGCGGCTGATGTCGTTGCTGGCCGGGTCCTTGGCGGTGGAGAAGGTCCGCTCGGCGGCGGTGCGCCGCGCGTAGGACTGCCGGTGCGCCTTGGAGGGGTAGTCGTGTTTCTGGGTGGTCTTGGCTGCTACTTCGGGCGGGACGGTGATGGTCTGCTGGGTGCAGCAGGCGGGGGGGTGGTCTGGCGGGGTGAGGATCTCGGGGCGCTGCCGGTCCAGGGCCATGGATGGGGGGCGTAGCGGGCAGCGGATCTTCCCCGCGGCGGCGGGGCAGGTGACCCGGTGGTAGCCGTCAGCGTCGTCGCTGGTGATTTTCCCGAGCTTGTACCGGGCGGTTTCGGCGGTCTGCTGGTCGTGCGCTGCGGTCTGGTCCGGGGTGGCGCTGCGGGCGAGCGGGCCGGTTTCGAGCAGGGGGCGGGGGGTGGCGGGACAGTACAGGGTGCCGTTGGAAATGATGGCCCCGTGGTGGGTGCCGTGGGGGCCGCGGTCATCGGGGTGCAGGTCCTGGATGAGGGCGGCGCCGGCGGTGCGCAGCGGGATGGCCCAGCCGTCGGCGGTGCGGTGAGCGTAGCCGGAATCGGCGAGCACGTCGCCGAGCGGGATGCCGGATCCGGGCATCCGCGCCAGCACCGGGACCAGTGCGCGGGCCGGGTCCAGGTGGCAGGATGTCAGGGTCATCCGGCGGGTCAGCTCGGGGACGGGCGGCCCGTGCTCCTCGCGGACCATGGTGGCGGCGGAGAGGTAGTACCCGAAGAACAGCTCGCTGTGCTGGCCGGGGCCGCCGCCCTTGCGGTGTCCCCAGGACGCTTCGGGGTCGGCGCAGTCCCGGCTGCCGCTGGAGGGCGGGCGGGAGAAGGTTTCCTGGTCGCTCCAGTCTGCGGCCAGCGCCCGGGTGGTGTTCTTGTGCGCGCCGGGGATGCTGGCTTCGAGCAGGTCATCGCAGATGCGGGTGAGCAGCGGTGAGGGGGCGCCGTCGGGGGTGTCTTTTTTCAGGGCCCTGACAGCGAGCCCGAAGGTGCGCTCGGTCTGGCGGTAGGTGAGCAGGTGCGGGCCGTTCTTCCACCCGGCGATCACGCCGAGCCTGACCTGATCGCGGGCGGGCAGGCTGGTCAGGGCCTGGTGGACGCGGGTGAGGTGCGCGGGCCGGTGATCGGCCAGGGCCAGCGCTATGCCCAGCAGCAGGGTCCGGACCGGCAGCTGGCGGTGGCGCACGCCGATCGGCAGCAAGACCTCGATCCGCGCCGCGACCCTGGCACGGCCGATGATGTCCTCCAGGCCCGCGAGCGCGGCCGCGCTGGTCATGGTGTCCCGCCCAGCAGCTTGACCGCCTGTGCCTCACCGGCCGGTTCCAAGGTGGTGAGCAGGTCGCCGAGCCGCTGGGAGCAGGTGATCCCGGCGGCGTGCATGAAGGTGGCCAGCCCGATCTGCCGGGCGCAGTCAGCCAGCCAGGTCGCGCGCAGCCGGCTGGTGTCCAGCCGGGGCAGGCCGGTCCCGCCGGCCAGGGAGCGGAGCAGCGGGGTGGTCACGTTCCGGCGGCCCGGGTCGCGCCCGCCGGTGATCAGGGCCGTCCCGGCGAACGCCGCGGAAGCCAGCAGCAGGTCATGGTACCGGGCCAGGACCGGCACCGTCCGCGACCGCCTCCCGCGCACTTGCACCACGACCCCGCCGGACCGGCAGATGATGTCGCTGCCGCGCACGTCCCGCAGGTCCGCGCGGATCAGCCCGGCCCCGGCGCCTAGGCAGAGAAGCCCGCCCGCGCGCATCCGCCGCGCCAGCCCCGGCTGCGCGGCCGCGAGCGCCAGGTAACCCGCGATCTCCGCGTCGCTGTACGGGGCCTTGCACCGTTCCCTGGGCAGCGGCGCATCCACTGGAGCCAGCGCCGGGGCGACCCGGCGGGCCAGGAACCGCAGGCTGGTCCGCAGCGTCCGGCGTGCCACGCCGGACAGCCCTGGCGCGCTGACCGCGAACCTCTCGATCACCGAGGAGTGAAACAGCACCTCCGGCACCGGGTCCAGGCCGCAGCCGATCGCGTAATCGGCGAGCTTGCCCGCCGCCCATAGCAGGTTCTTGGCCCGTTCCCGGCCGCCCGGCGCCGCCCCGGTCACCACTGCCCGGGCGAAATCCGCCGCCCGCGGCGACACCGATGACGGCCGCCAGCTGGCGATCAGATCGCCAGCACCGCGCCTAGCCGGTAACGGCGGTGACCCCGGCCCGGACATGATCATACTGCCGGTATACAGCGGGAGATGGCTGAGATGGGGGACCTATGCCACCCTGGGACAGTGCGTGTCGCCGACGAGCATCAGGCCCGGGCCCGCCAGATCGCTGCCGAACTCGCGAAGATCGCCCGCTCGGGCATGGTGCTGCCCGGCTCCCTCACCGAACGGCGGACCCGCTGCGGGCACCCGAACTGCGCCTGCCACGCCGACCCGCCCCGCCGCCACGGCCCCTACTGGCAATGGACCCGCAAGGCCGCCGCCAAGACCATCTGCCGCTGGCTGAGCCCCGAGCAGCACAACGACTACCAGACCTGGATCAGCAACGACCGGCGGCTGCACGAACTAATCGGCCAGCTCGAAACCCTCGGCGCCGCCGCTCTCGAAGCCGACCCGCGCCTGCACCGGCACGGCCGCAGCCACCCAGAACAGCCCGGCTGACCACAGCCGCGATGTGGGCGCGGCCCGCTTAACACGCGGCATCACGCTCCCGCGGCCGCCGCCAGAACCGGAGCAGCAGCCTCCGCATCGTGTGGCCGACGCCCCCTTAACCTGTGGGCGACCCTCCCACCGCGCTCCGTCTGCGCAGGTCAGGCCTAAACGTGAATACCTCTCCAGGTCATGCCTACTTTTACGTTTTCAATTTCGACCTCTGGATCCGGGGTCAAGTGACTAACTAAGTGACTACGGCGTCTTTCCGGCGGTAGCTGACGGCCGGCAGGGTGCGATGCACCGAAGACCTTGGGGTCCTGTGACCTGCGGTAATGAAGCTCAAAGCGATGGCGCCAGGCTGCGGATAGCCCGTTGAAGGTGACTTCAAACGACTGCCCGTCTCCGTTGCCTGGAGAATAGCTTCGGTTTTCTTGGTGCGGGCAGCCGGCCGTCCCGACGAAGCGCTCGATTATGACCGGCGGCCCGGCGATCAGGCTCTGCGCCGAGATCGAGGTGAGGCCGTTGGGAGAGCAAAATGGCGCGAGGGGCAACCTCTTCGGTCATCACGATCGGTACCTGGCCTGTGAGGCTCGCCGTCGGCAGTATCCCTGTCGTGGTAGCTCGGCCCGCGGACAGATCCGCATCGGCCTGGCCTCGCTCCTCTGTCCCGGTGTTGCACGGGGCTGTAGGCACGGCATGCCACGTGACCATGTGGGTCTCTGAGCTCTTCGTAAGCGAGGTGTGGCATGCCGCGATAGCTGTCGTGCGTGGGCGCGCGGTCGGCTCTGGCCCTGACAGTTGGCGGGAATCTGGCCTGGTTGCCTGCCTGATCGCCCGGCCGCGGTCTGCGCGTTCACCGCTGCAGGCAGCGACTGGTTCATCGC
>JBEKKH010000208.1:0-11262 GCA_050010815.1 Streptosporangiaceae bacterium
TAACGAGTCAGCCGAGGTGGGTTACTGGACCGCTGCCGGGGCCAGGAACCGCGGCGTGGCGACCCAGTCGGTAGTGCTGGTGAGCACCTGGGCCTTCGAGAGCTTCGGCGCCGCGGGCCTGCAACGCATTGAGCTCCTTCACCAGCGGGACAACCTCGCGTCGTGCCGGGTTGCGCAGAAATCCGGCTTTGCGCTGACGGCAGTGCTCCCGGCCGATCCTCCCGCCTTCCCGGTCGACGGGCATCTGCATGCCCGGTACTCGACGGGCTGACCGCAGGGCGGCGGGAGCCAGCGGCGGACGCTATCTCGGGACGCTGTCCAGGCAGGTCTGGACGATGAGGGGCCGCAGGGTCTGCATGGCGATCTGCAGGCCCTGCTGGGTCTGGCCGAGCGTGCCACCCCAGAGCGGGTCTTCGTGCTCGACCGCGACGGTCCCCTCGTAGCCAGCGGAGTACAGCGTGTCGATGATGCGGTTCCAGTCGAGCTGGCCCCGGCCGGGGACGCGGTAGCGCCACCATCCGACGTCGGTGGGCGAGGTGCGGGTCACCGTCTTGCCGAAGATGCCGTATCGGGTCCGGGAACGCTGGTCGATCTCGACGTCCTTGGCATGGACATGGGCCACCATGCCCCGCTGGAGAGCGTGGGTGAGCGCTTCGACCGGGTCGATTCCGAGCCATGGTAGATGCGATGGGTCATAAAGGAGCCGGAAACCCAGATCCATCATCCAGTCCCACAGCTCCGGTGAGTAGGCCAGGTTGCCGGGATAACCGTCCGGATGCCAGCCTTCCATGGGGCAGTTCTCGGCCAGCAGTTGCACGCCGCGGTCGGCGGCGTAGTGCAGCAGCGGGGACAGGTATCGCTCGGCGAGCCTAAGGTTGTCCGCGACTGGCCGGGTGACGTCCCGGCCGATGAAGGTACTGACGTAAGGCACGCCCAACGCTGCGGCCGCGTCAATGCATGCCCGCAGATGGCGGTGAATGCGGTCACGTTCTGCCTGATCGGCGTGCAGGTTATTTTCGCAATACGTCAGCGCGGCGATGGTCAGTCCGTGCTCTTGGATGAGGTGCCTGACCTGTTCGGCATCATGAGCGGAGAAATGGGCGACGTCCACGTGAGCGGCCTGATGTATATGCCGGCTGTCGGTGGGCCACGCCGCGATCTCCAGCGCTTCGTACCCGGCGCGCGCTGCCCAGGCAGCGGTCTCGTCAAGCGATAGCCAGGGCAGGCAAGCAGTCAGCAGTCCAAGCTTCATCGGGTCTCCTTAACCTCGGTCAGCGTGGCTAGCCACTGCCTGGTGTCACGGGTGTAGGGGTGATCGCTCCCGTGCCTTCTGGCCTGCAGCCACGCGAGACGCCTGAGCTCGCGGACGGTCCGCCGCCGGGTCCGGCTGTCCTGCGGGCGCACGAGAGCCCGGGCGACCGCAAGAAGCTTTCTGGTCTCCAGGGTGTCGGGATGATCGCGCCCTTCGACTCGTTCCCGGGCGGCCAGCAGGGGCAGCAGCACGCCAAACGCCTTCGCCGCTTCCCCGGCCCGCACGAGCATTTTTCCCTGGGAATGCCGTGCGTCGAGGGTGTCCGGATCATCGCAGCCCCGTTCCCGGCTGCGGTGGGCGATGACCTGGTCATAGCCCTCCGCCGACTCACGCACGTGCCGCAGCTCGCCGAGGACCCAGGAGCGCTTGCACTGCACATGCCTCAGCAACGACATATCGGGCATGTGCATGTCAGCCAGCCGCGCCTCGATAGCGCCCAATCCGGCTTCGGCCTCCTCGAAGTGTCCAAGGCCGGCCAGCGCCCAGCAGTGAAGATGCCAGGTCAGGAACGTAAGCGGGTCCCCGACGCCGAAGATTCGGGCCTCTTCTTCACGGAGGGAACGCAACAGCCGCTCCGCTTCGCGGCTCCCTCCCTGCTGGACCAGCGCATAGGCATGGACACGGCGCACGCTCAACGCGGCCGGATGACTCAGCCCGAGGCGGATCAGATGCGGGCCGGCGGCCTCGACGAGGCGGCAGGCCAGAGCCTCGTTCCGGTCATTGATGTAAGCCTCGCAGACAGACGCGGTGGTCGCGAGAAGGACCGCAGTGCCCTCGCGGTCCAGTGCGTCCGGGGGACGCTGGAGCAAGCCCCGTAGCTGAGTGGTCAGCCGGCCGATCTCGGTGCGGCGCCGGGGCGAGGTCACCCGGATGTCAATGCCGGACAAGGCGGCAGCGAGGGCCTCGGCGCCGGCCCGGTAGTGGTAACCCGATACGTCCCCCATGCCGCGGGCGGTGCCCGGCCACCCGGCGAGCCGTCCCACCCATTCGAAAACACCGCGCAGGAGCAGACCGAGGGCGTAGCCGAGCTTGGTGGTCTGGATGCGGCATTGACATACGTCGCCGACGTGTTCAACGCGCCGGATGTCGCCCTTTGGGTCATCTCCATAGGAAAGCTGGACCGCCCAGCCGACGAGCCTCAAGGCCGTCCATTCGCAGATGTTGCAGCATTCGGCGACGATTACGCCGGCCACCACGGCGAGCAGTATCTTTTCCAGGGTCATCTCGCCCCCCCAGCCATCCGGCGTCCCAGGGATATGGCGATGGTCATAAACCCGGATATCGGCCCACGCTCGGGAAGAGCATGAGGATGGCTGGTGCGGCGTCGTGCTGCTGGCCGGCGTTCGGCCAGCAGCACGCGTGCCCTCGCTTCTCCAGTGGGAGTGAGCTGGTAGTAACGACGCGGCGGGTGGCTGGAATCAGAGCTAGGCTCCCAGCGCCCGGTAATCCAGCCGGCGTCTTCCAGTCGGTCGAACTTCCCGAAGGTGCGCAAGAGTTTCAGTTCCAGGGCTGAAATCCCCCGCCTTCACTTCAGGCGAGGGAGGACGATCACGAACCACTGTCCGTTCGGCGGAAATAAGCGCGGTCGCGGATTGCCCGCAGCCGGTGCATGACCTCGTTCCCGCCGCGGCCGAAATAGTCGTGCAGCTGCACGTACTCGGCGTACAGCTCATCGTAGGTGTCGGCGCGAGCCGCGTCGGGCCGGTAGACGCCGGAATTCAGGCGGCCCATGACCTCCGCCGCCGCCGGGACGTCCGGATAGGCGCCGGCCGCGACGGCCGCGTGGATGGCCGAGCCGAGGGCCGGCGCCTGCTCCGAGCCGATGACGGACAGCGGGCGGCGCAGGACGTCGGCGTAGATCTGCATCAGCGGGGCGCTCTTGGTCAGGCCGCCCGCGACCACGAACTCGGTGACCGGGACGCCCGAGGCGCCGAAGGTCTCGACGATCATCCGGGTGCCGAACGCCGTCGACTCCAGCAGGGCCCGGTAGATTTCCGGTGCCGTGGTGGCCAGCGTCAGCCCCACGATCGTGCCGGACAGCCTCCCGTCCACCAGGACCGAACGGTTCCCGCCCGCCCAGTCCAGCGCGACCAGCCCGTGCGCACCGGGCGGCGGCGCGCAGGCCAGCTCGTCGAGCAGCCCGGGCAGCGGCACGCCGCGTCGCCGCGCTTCGTCGGCGAACTCGCCGGGCACCCCGTTACGGGTGAACCAGGCGAAGATGTCGCCGACCCCGCTCTGCCCCGCCTCATATCCCCACAGCCCGGCCACGATCCCGCCGTCGACCGCGCCGCACATGCCGGGGACCTCGGCCAGGCCGGCGCCATTAATGACGTGGCAGGTGGAGGTGCCCATGATCGCGACCATCTTGCCCGCCGCCACCGGGCCGGCCGCGGGCACGGTGACGTGCGCGTCCACGTTGCCGATCGCGACCGCGATGCCGGCGGGCAGGCCGGTCAGCGCGGCCGCGGCCGGCCTTAGCCGGCCGGCCCGGGCGCCGAGCGGTGAGATGGGGTGAGCCAGCTTGTCATCGGCGAAGCCGGCGAAGCCGGGGTCCAGCGCGGCCAGGAAGTCGCGGGCCGGGTAGTGGCCGTCCTGGAAAATGCCCTTATACCCGGCCGTGCCCGCGTTCCTGGTCTCGGTCCCGCACAGCTGCCAGATGATCCAGTCGGCGGCTTCGATCCAGCGGTCGGCCCGCTGGTAGAGGTCGGGAGCCTCGTCAAGCAGCTGGAGCGCCTTGGCGAACTGCCATTCCGCGGAGATCTTCCCGCCGTACCGGTTGATCCACTTCTCGCCGCGCTCGTGCGCCAGGGCGTTGATCCGGTCCGCGTGCGGCTGGGCGGCGTGGTGCTTCCACAGCTTGGGGTAGGCGTGCGGACGCGCGGCCAGGTCGGGCAGCTGGCACAGCGGCGTCCCGTCGGCCCGCACCGGCATGCAGGTGGAGGCGGTGAAGTCGGTGGCGATGCCGATCACCCGGCCTGGGTCGACGCCGGCCGCCCCGATCGCGGCCCGGACGGTGATGCCCAGCGCATCGGTGTAGTCGCGCGGGTCCTGCAGCGCCCAGTCCGGCGGCAGCTCACCGTACCCGGGCAGCTCGTGGTCGATCACCCCGTGGGCGTACTCGCGGACCGCGGTGCCGACCTCGGCGCCGTCGCTGACCCGGACCACCAGGGCACGCGCCGACAGCGTCCCGAAGTCCACCCCGACGACGAACGGGCCGCCGCTGACGTCTTTGTTAGCGTTAACATCCATCTGTCCGCCTATCGTAGGGTTTCTGCACCCATTCTGGTCACCGGGCCGGCGGCGGCGCCGCGCTCGCCCGCACGATCAGCTCGGGAGCCACCCGGACCCGGGGCCCGGCCGGCAACGCGCCGGACATCCGGTCGATGAGCGCGCTCAGCGCCTGCCGCCCGACTTCACCGAAATCCTGCCGGACCGTGGTCAGCGGCGGCAAGTAGTACCCCGCCTCGGGGATGTCGTCGAAACCGACGATGCTGATGTCGTCGGGCACCCGCAGCCCATGCTCGGCCAGCGCCCGCATGACGCCGAGCGCCATCGGGTCGTTGCCGCAGAAAATGGCCGTGACCTCGGGATCGGCGGCCAGTCGGCCGCCGACGTCGTAGCCGGAGGCCGCCGACCAGTCACCCGCAAGCACAGCGGGCTCGAGCGCCCCGGCGGCGCGCAGTGCCTGCCGCCAGCCGTCGATGCGTTCGGCCGCGTCGAGGCACGACGCCTGCCCGGCCACGTGGTGCACGGTCCGGTGCCCCAGGCTGAGCAGGTACCGGGTGGCGGCGGCCGCTCCTTCCGCGTTGTCGATCGCCACCGACGTGACCGACGCGCGGGTGCCGCAGCCGACCGCGACCAGCGGTATCTCGGCCGGCACGTGGGCCAGCGCGGCTACCGCGGTGTCCTGGGTTGCGATGACGATGATGCCCTCGATGCCCTGGCCGACGAACCGCTCCACCGCGTCCAGCATTGACCGGCGGTCCAGGGCGGGCAAGCTGGCGATGGACACGAAGTAGGCGTCGTGGGCCGCCCGCTCGAAGCCGTACAGCATCGAGGCCGGCCCGTACAGCATGGTGTCGAAGCTGATCACGCCGAGGGTGTGGGTCCGCCGTGTGACCAGCGTCCTGGCCGCGGCGTTGGGCCGGTAGGCAAGCTCGCGGATGGCGGCGAGCACCCGGTCCCTGGTCACCGCGCTCACGTTCGGATGGTCGTTCAGCACCCGCGAGACGGTCTGATGGGACACGCCGGCCAGCCTGGCCACGTCGGCCATCACCGGCGCCCTGGACATATTTCCCAGCCCGCGGGCCGCGGGCGTTGACACCTGACGGTCGGTTTGTTCCCCCGGTGACGACGTCACGTCATGCCTCCCTTGGCTGCGCGCTGCGTAGCCGTGCGTCAGCGGGGGCCGGCGTTAGCGCTAACATCCGTACCGATCAGGTGCTCTGCTCTCAGCACGAAACCCCGGGGGTGGCGCGGGCACCTACGCCCCGCCGTCCGGGTTCTGGGTTTCAGCGTAGCCCTCCGTACCGCCGCGACGGTACCCGGAGACCCCCGGAGAAACCCGCAAGCCCCGCCCGCCCTCGGCGTGGCCTAGGGCTTGTCGCTGGTCCCCGGGCTGTCCCGCAGATCGCGGAGTGCGGCCTTGGCCTTGCGCCCGGCGTCGCTGTCCCTCAGGTCGCGCAGCGCGTCCCGCGCGGTGTCGCGTGCCTTGCCCACCACCTCGCTGTCGCGCAGATCCTGCAGGGCCGCCTTGGCCTTGCGGCCAGTCTCGCCCTCGCGCAGGTCGCGCAGCGCGGCTTCGGCCTTGCGGCCGACCTCGCCCTCGCGCAGGTCCTTGATCGCCGCTTCGGCCTTGCGGCCGGTCTCGCTGGTGCGGATGTCGTCCAGGGCGGCCCGGGCCTTACGGGTAGCGCCGGTGCGCTGTCCACCGCGCAGCCAGGCCACCAGCTTGGACCACCAGCCCTGCGGGCGTTGCTCGAGTCCAGCCATCATCGATCTCCTTCGTGCTCGCCCATTACCCCCGGTAACAAGATATAACGTAATTCCGGGCCAGGCCACCACGCGCGCATGCTAACGGTCCCGGCCGTGAGCACGCGCGTGCTAACGGCCGGGACCGGCGGGCTGGACGCCGGCCAGGATCACGTCCACGACCTGATCGATAAACGTGCCGGTCATCGGCAGGTGACCGAGTAGCAGGCGGTGCTCAGCGGCGCCGAAGAACAGGTCAAGGATGACGTCCCGGTCGACCGACGCCGGTATCTCGCCGCGGCCGATGGCCCGGTCCAGCATGATCCGGTGCTGGGTGCGCAGCGGCTCGAGCACCCGCTCCCGCCAGGCTCCGCGCAGTTCCGGGTCATACTGGGCCGCGGCGATCAGGCCGGTGAGCATCGGCCCCATCGGAGTTTGCGTCACCGCACGGACCCACGCGTGCAGCGCCGCCACCAGGTCGCCGCGCAGCGTCCCGGTGTCTGGCAGCGGCTGCTCCTCGCGGAAGGAGGTGACGAAGGCGTCCAGCGCGAGCAGGCCCTTGGACGGCCAGCGCCGGTAGATCGTCGTCTTGCCGACCCCGGCCCGCGCGGCCACCTCCTCGATCGACATGGCGGCCAGGCCTCGGTCGGCGAGCAGTTCGACGGTCGCGGTGAGGATCGCGCGATCCGCTTCGGCGCTGCGCGGCCGTCCCCGCTGCGTGCCCGGATCCGCCGGCCCGGCTCGCTGCGTGCCCGGATCCGCCGGCCCGGCTCCGGGCGCCGGACCTCCGGGGACCGGAATATCCCGGCTCATCGCCCGGTTCTACCTTCTGGAATTCCGAAACGATCCGTAACGTATCTGATTGGTATCATGCCCGCCACCGCGCCTCTCAACCGCCGTGCCTCCCGCTCAACCCCCATCCTTCCCGCCCCCGCGAACACTCCAGGACCCCCAGCCAGGACCCCGCCGAACGTCCCGAGCCCACCGGCCACACAGACCCCAGAACCCGCCGCGGCCCGCCGCCGACCCCTGCAGCTAGCCCTGATCCTCGTCGCCGCGTTCATGGTGGTCCTTGATTTCAGTATCGTGAACGTGGCGCTGCCCTCGATCGAGCGTGAGCTGCACATGCCGGCCGCGGCGGTGCAGTGGGTGGTGACGGGGTACGCGATCTCGTTCGGCGGGCTGCTCATTCTCGGCGGCCGGGCCGCCGACCTGCTCGGCCGGCGGCGCATGTTCGTCGCGGGCCTGATCGCGTTCTCGGTGGCCAGCCTGGCCGGCGGGCTGGCGCAGGACCCGGTGCTGCTGATCGCCGCGCGCGTGGTGCAAGGTGCGGGCGCCGCGATCGTCGCCCCGGCTGCGCTGTCTCTCATCACCACCGGCTTCCCCGAAGGACCCGAACGTACTCGTGCCATCGGACTTTACGGGTCGGTTGCTTCGGTCGGCTTCGTCGCCGGCCAGGTTCTGGGCGGCGTCCTCGTGCAGTTCACCAGCTGGCGCGCGGTGTTCCTGGTCAACGTGCCGGTCGGCCTGATCGCCGCGGCCGTGTCCCCGGCCATCCTCGGCCCCGTCCGCAGCAGCGTCCAGAACGCGGCCAAGACCACCGCCAAGAACACCGCCAAGAACACCGCCAGGGCTGCTACCAGCGCCGCGGAGAAGGTCGGCTCGGCCCGGCGCCGCCTGCGCCGCCTCGACCTGCGCGGCGCGCTGCTGATCACCATCGCGGTCACGCTCATCGTCTTCGCCGTCTCCCAGGGGGTGGTGCTCGGCTGGAGCTCGCCGCTGGTCATCGGGGCCGCGGTGACCGCGGCCGCGGCCGTGGCCGGCTTCGTCAAGGCAGAGAGCTCCCACCCGGAACCGCTCATCCGGCTGTCTCTGCTGCACCGCGCGGGGCTGCGGGAGGGGACCACGCTGACGTTCCTGCTCGGCCTGTGGAACGGCGGCGAGATGCTCGTGCTTTCTTTGTACCTGCAGCAGGTCCTGCACGAATCTCCGCTGTTCACCGGCCTGGTCATCGCCCCGCAAGGCGTGGTCGGGTTCGCCATGGGCATGCTCGGCCCACGGATCGCCGGACGGATAGGAATCAAGCGGCTGCTGGTGGTGACCGCGGCCGCCAGCGCGATCGGTTTCGGTGTCCTGACTCATTTGCCCGCGACCGGCTACAGCCCGGTCCTGCTGGTGGTCACGCTGATCGGCTTCGGCACGGCGGGCACCGCCATGGGGTCCACCGTGCTCGCCAGCCGTGGCATGGCCGATGCCGATCAGGGCCTGGTCGGCGGCATGATCAACACTAGCCGCCAGATCGGTGCCGCGGTCGGCGCCGCGCTGCTGCCGGCCGTGGCCCAGGGCGTCAGCGGCGGGATCGGCGTTTCCGGCGACCGCGTCGCGATGCTCACCGCCGCGCTGGCCGCGCTGGCCGCCACCGGCGTGGCCTGGCGCGCCGTCCGCGCCGTTCACCCGGCACCGGCCCGGGCCGCCTGAGGTCACCCATTTTTCTGCCGAACGATCCCTCCTCCCCCCGCCACCCACTCCTACCCGCTGTGGCTCCTGGGGCATGATGGGCGGGTGCCACTATTCAGCTTTGAGGGATATGCGCCGCAGGTGAGCCCGCAGGCGTGGATCGCGCCCACGGCCACGCTGGTCGGGGACGTTCGGGTCGAGGCGGAGGCGTCGGTCTGGTACGGGGCCGTGCTTCGGGCCGATTTCGGGCCGATCATCGTCCGGCGCGGGGCCAACATCCAGGATGGTTCGGTGCTGCACGGCGGCGACGACCCGGTCACCGAGGTCGGCGAAGGCGCGACCGTCGGCCACCTGTGCGTGGTCCACGGCGCGGTCGTGCACGCCGAGGCGCTGATCGGCAACGGGGCCACGGTGCTTGACGGCGCGATCGTCGGCCGCCGCGCCCTGGTCGCGGCGGGTTGCACGGTGCCGCCCGGCATGGTCATCGCCGACGGCATGCTCGCCGTGGGCGTCCCGGCGCGGGTAGTCGGAGAGGTCAGCGGGGCAGCGAAGCAGTGGGTGGACACCAACCCCGCGATCTACCGTGACCTGGCCCGGCGGCACGCGGCCGGCATCCGTCCGGTGGCCGCACCCGAAGGCCCCGCGACGCGCTGACGTGTCGCCCGGGCCGCCGCCTGGCTGGTAGCGTCATGGCCCTTGGGAGCCAGGGGGCTCCCGCTCGCCAACGAAGGCAGGAGTATAGATCGTGGCCTCTCAGCTCAACCCTTACCTCAACTTCAACGGGAACGCCCGCCAGGCGCTTGAGTTCTACCGCAGCGTTTTTGGCGGCAACCTCACCCTCAGCACGTTCGCCGACTTCGGCGCGGCCGGCACGCCCGACGCCGACCGGATCATGCACGGCCAGCTCCAGACCGAGGCCGGCTACACGATCATGGGCGCCGATGCCACCAGCGATATGGAGTACCACCCGATGGCCGGGTTCTCGGTGAGCCTGTCCGGCGACGACGGGGACATCCTGCGCGCCTACTGGGAGCGGCTGTCCGTCAGCGGGACCACCACGATGCCGATGGCCAAGCAGGCCTGGGGTGACGAGTTCGGCATGTGCGTCGACTCCTTCGGCGTCTCCTGGCTGGTCAACATCTCCTCCCCGCAGGTCTAGCCGGGCGGGCCGGACTCCGCGATATGCGCCCGGATGACGGAGGCGTAGTCGGGGTCCGGCGTCAGGCCAAGCCGGGTGGCCCGCTCGGCTCGGATCCGGGCGGGCCAGCTCGACACGATCCGGCCCACCGAACCGTCCGGGTTCCACTCGATCAGCTCGCTCACCTGCGGTCCGGCGACCTGAGCCAGCGCGGCGACCATGTCCGCCACGGTGACGGTGAGCGCGGGCATGGTGACCGCGGTGCGGCCGCCCCAGTCCTGGCCGGAGGAAGTGGCCGCGCACCGCAGCGCGGCGATGGCCTTGGCCGGCGAGGCGAGCGCGACCTCGGTGCCGGGGTCGACCGGGCACCTGGCCCGCTGCCCCGCGAGCGGCTCCCTGATGATGCCGGACAGGAAGCCAGAGGCCGCGGCGTTGGGCCGTCCCGGCCGCACGCTGACGGTCATCAGGCGCACCGCCCGTCCGTCCAGGAACCCCTTCCTGGTGTAGTCGGCCAGCAGTTGCTCGCCGATGAACTTTTGCGTGCCGTAGCTGGTCTGCGGATTGGGCAGGGTGTGGTCGTCGATGACCGGGGGGAGCGGGTGCTCGCCCGAGCTCCCGAAGACGGCCAGCGAACTGGCGAACACCACCACCGGGCGGGTGCCAACCATGCGGCAGCACGCGAGCAGCGACTCGGTGGCGCGCAAGTTGGCCCGCAGGCCCAGGTCGAAGTTCGCTTCGCACTCTCCGCTGACCGCGGCGGCCAGGTGGAAGATCACCTCGGCACGGGCGAGCTCACGCGGAGGAGCCGTCGGATCCAGCAGCTCGCCGAGCTCGCTACGGATCACCGTCACCCGCGGGTCAGCGGTCAGGCCGGGCGGGCATGGCGCCCGGTCGATGAGCGTCAGCCGGGACAGCCGCTGCGCGCGGCCGCCCGCCACCTCCAGCGAGCCGGCCGTCAGCAGTTCGGTGGCCAGCCGTGCGCCCAGAAAACCGGCACCCCCGGTAATCACCACGTTGACCATGGCGCCTCCGTCCCGGTAGCCAAGATATCCGGCTACACGCCTGTCGTATCCGCCCCACGCCGCATCGGGAACTCGCGGCTAGGAGAGGCGTAGCCCTGTGATAACGAGTCCGACCATGCGGCGTGCGTTGTAGCGGGGGTTATTCTCCGCGCCGATACACAGATTGCCGACGCCGTGCAGCAGTTCGACCGCATCCATGCCGGGGCGAATCTCGCCCGCCGCGGCCGCGGCGTCGAGCAGCTGGGCGCAGACAGGGACGAGGCGGTCCAGGAAATAGGCGTGCAGCGTCTTGAAGGCGGCCTCGTCGGACTGCAGCGCCCGGGCGAGGCCGTGCTTGGTGACCAGGAAGTCGACAAAGAGGT
>JBEKKH010000209.1:0-11223 GCA_050010815.1 Streptosporangiaceae bacterium
AAACCGGCGACGAGACCTACAAGCAACGCTCCGGCGGCGCCTCCAAGGAGGTAGCTGAGATTGAGGCGACCATGCCAGACCCATTGCCCAGCGGCGTCACCAGCCATGGTCGCAAGGGCTAGCAGGCCACCCCACGCCAGAGCAAATTGCCAGGTGGAACGTCGCTCCAGCCAGTTACTCACTAGTCGCCATGCGTCCCCGCTCGTAGGGGCTAAGGATTACCGTTGAAGTCAGCACCTGTCAACGTGAGCTCGACGGTCGGACGATGATCGCCCTGACACCTAGCTGACTGGCTAACCACCGGGCGTACCTACCAGGTCGGTCTAGGACTGGTGGGCAGGTCTGACCATGAGGTGCTTTCCCTGAGCACCGCAAGCAAGGAACCGATCACCGGGTTTCCTCTATCACTACCGGTCATCACGGCTACGGCCCGCGCGCTATAGACGGCGCCGATCAGCGCGCACTGGTAGCCGTAGTTGTGACCGCCGTGGCTGAACCGCCGGTACCTGCCATCACCTGACAGCCGTAGCCCCAGCCCCCAGTCATCGACCTGCGGGGTGAGCATTTCCAGAGCCAGCGGCTGTGGCAGCAGGGCGAAGGCATCGCCCGCGACGGCGGCCTGGATTGCCTGTGCGAAGCGCACAAGATCCACCGGCGTGCACCAGAGACCCGCCGTGGCCAGCTCGGGATGAACGCGCCAGGACACTTCCCGGCCATCCACATGAGCCGTCGCGGCGGCCTCAGGTTCCGGGGCGGCATAAGTCGCCGCGAGCATCCGGGCAGGCGCGAAGACCAGCTCCGCCGCCAGGTCGGCGAAGGACCGGCCGGTGGCATCCTCCAGTAGCTGCTGCAACACGACATAGCCGCCGCCGGAGTAACAGTGCGCGCGGCCCGGTTCGCCAGCCCGGCGCACTTCAGGCGTATTGGCAGGCGGCATGCCGTCAAGGATCTCGGCTAGGCCCGGCAACGCCTGGCCCTGCTCATAACCGGGTACGGCGGAAACCGTCAGAGCGCCGCCGTGACACAACAGGTGACGAAGCGTGACCGGCGCCATCCCGGTGGCGACGGGTAGCGACCACGACGTTAGGTACCCATTAACGTCGGCATCCAGGGACAGCCGGCCCTGAGCTACCAGCCCAAGCGCCACCACGGCAGCCACCGGCTTGCTGATCGACGCCGCCTGGAACAGCGTGCCCGGTGCTGCGCCCCACGCTGCTGTCACGTTCTCCTGGTCAACAACCGCTGCCACCGACACGGCAGGAACCGCTACCGGATCAGACCGGGCAGCGAACGCCGCCGAAAGCGATTCGAGCAGACTCATAGCCCCTGACAGTAACCCAGCCGAACGAGAGAACGTCCGGTGGCGATGACGAGGACCAGGGCCCTCCGAGCGCGCCGCCCCAAACGCATAGCGCAGGGGCGATATAGGTAAGGGATGCGACCCGAACGACACGGCGAGATTGCCGACGTCACGGCGGTTCGTGCCCGGCTCGGGCATGTCTACTGGATCGGCGGCGGGAGCGGCGCGGGCAAGTCAACCATCGCCCGCCGGGTGGCAGACCGACACGGCCTGCGTGTGTACGCCACTGACGACGTGATGTCGGACCATGACAGCCGCTTCAGGCCGCAAGATGCCCCCATGCTGAGCAGCTTTAAGGCCATGGACATGGATGAGCGATGGGTGAACCGGGCTCCAGAGGCCATGCTGGAGAGCTTTCACTGGTTCCAAGGGGAATTGTTCGGCCTGATCGTCGAAGACCTGCTGCGCCTCCCCGCGGAACCCGGCGTGATCGCGGAGGGTTTCCGGTTGCTGCCGCGCCTGGTGAAACCTCTGCTGGCCACACCTGGTCACGCCGTTTGGCTTTTGCCGACGCCCGAGTTCCGCCGGGCCGCGTTCGTCAGCCGGGGCTCGCTGTGGCACATAGCCGGCCAGACCAGCCAGCCAGAGAAAGCCCTGCGCAACCTGCTCGAACGTGACCAGCTGTTCACCAGGCTGCTCCGCGAGGAAACGAAACACCTCGAACTGCCTGCCATCGAGGTCGGCGCCATGCTGAGCGAAGATGACCTGACCGAGCGGGTGACGGAAGTGTTCGGGCTCTGAACGGCTGCGGGTCAGAAAGTCAGGGAACGGCGGGCGTCTTCTAGCCCTTGCTCGTTATCGCCCGGCCCGCTGATGCCGGTCAGGTCGTTCTCGGCGATTCGCCAGGCAAAGTAATTCGCCTGCACCGCCCACCTGAATCGCAGCATCGGCGCCAGAGCGTCGCGGACCTCGGCATGGTCCAGGACGCCATCACGCAGGTAAGCATGGATCAGCTCCCCGGTATGGTCCGGCCCGCCGACGTACATGACGGCCGAGGCCAGATCGTAGAGCAACGGCCCGTACACGTAGTAACTCCAGTCGATGACCCCGCACTGGCCGCTAACCGGGTCGAGCCGGAACGCGCCGGGCGCGGGATCGGCGTGCAGCAGACCCCACGACATGCTGGCGGGATCGGCGGCGTCAAGCTCCTCCAGGGCCGCGCTGATCGCGGGCCGTAGCCAAGGCCGAAACGATAGATGGCCTGCGTCCGGGTCGACCCAATGGAACCGCTGCGCCCCATCGGTGGCGTGGCCAGCCAGAGCCCTATGCACTCGGGCTAGGGTCCTTCCGAGCAGCACCCGCTCCGCCGCATCGTCACCGGTGAGCGGGTGGCCGGGCACCCACGTCAGCAGGGCCAGCCACCCTTCACCCACGTTGACCGCGAGCTGACCGTTAGCTGCGGGCACCGGGGCGCCAGCAGGGATGCCGCCGGCTTCCAGCGACCGCGCAATACCCAGGCCGCCAGTAAACGAGCTACCCGCGGCCGGTGAAACTAGCTTGACCACCCACCGGTCGGGGTCGCGACTGATGAACCACGTTGCCGAACCCATGCCACCGTTGTGGACCGCAATGCGGACGTCGGCGAGGTTCCAGTGCTTCCTCAGCCAAGATGCCAGCATCGGCTCGGTGATCACAAGCTCGAGTCAACCAACGCAGCGGAAGGACCGCCAGCAATTATCTGGCGAGGGAAGACCGACCATGAAGCTTCGTCAGTGGTACCGCCCGATGACCAGGTCGGTACCGTAACCATGATGTGGTCACAGTAACGAGCAGGAACGAGGCCAGTGAATGACCGGGCGATCAGGATCTACGGCGCGTCGTTACGGCAAGGTTTTTGATGAGATCGCGGCTGAGTACGATCGCCGCCGTCCGGCTTATCCGGACGAACTCGTCGACCGAGCGTGTCAGGTCGCAGGGATCGGCAGTGGTGATCACGTGCTCGAGGTCGGGTGCGGAAGCGGCCAGCTGACGCGCGGCCTTCTCGCTCGGGGCCTGCACGTCACAGCGCTCGAACCCGGCCAGAGCCTGATCGCACTGGCCAGGCAGAACCTGGCAGGTGCTGGAGAAGTGGAATTCGTGAACGCTCAGTTTGAGGATGCGGCGCTTCCCCGCGAGCGGTTTCTGGCCGTCTTCTGTGCGTCCGCGTTTCACTGGATTGACCCCGACGTCAGCTGGCGGAAGACGGCGGACGTACTTGTTCCCGGGGGCACGCTCGCCCTCGTGCAGTACTTCGGACTGGAGGAGGCGCGTAGCCAGCACGATCAGGAAGCGGTACTCGCCGCCATGAGAAAGATCGCCCCGGACATTGCCGCTCACTGGCCGGCCTACCGGGATCTGGACACGACGCTCGCCGGGGTGGAGCAACGCCATGGCAACGTCTCGGAGGTATGGGCGTGGCTCGGCTGCTACGACCTCGGGCAAGATTGTGCCGGTCGTTTGTTCGGTGATGTCCAGGTGGCAGTCATGCCCAGGCTTATCGAGCACACTCCTGACGAGCTCAATGCTCTGGTCCGCACGATGTCGTTTTACGCCCGGCTCTCACCGGACCAGCGCCAAGCCCTCGAGCGTGAATACACCGCGATTTATGGGCGACTCGGGCGGCCCATTCGCGCCAGCACCGTCGCGACCCTCGTCACGGCCCGGCGCTCGTCAGGATGACGAGCTGCTGGGTCGCCCGGGTCATCGCGACATAGCGGTCGACCGCTCCTTCGATACCCTGGCCGAACGCCTCTGGATCGACGACGACGACCAGGTCGAATTCGAGCCCCTTCGACAGCTCAGGGGTCAGCGACCGGACGCGGGACGTCGCCTCGGCCGTGTTTTCCAGGAACGAGGGATCGCCGATGACGCAGGCGATCCCGTCCGGATGCGCGGCCAGCCAGCCATCGAGGATCGAGCCAAGCTCAGAAACAGATCCGTGGACGACGGGGACGTCGCTGCTGCGGATGGAGGTCGGCACGTTGGCGTCCGGGAGCGCGGCCCGGATGACCGGCTCGGCTTCCGCCATGACCTGCTCCGGCGTCCGGTAGTTGATGGTCAGGCAGGCCAGGGTGATCCGGTCCAGCCCGACCCGCTCGAGCCGTTCCGGCCAGGACTCGGTGAACCCGTGCCTGGCCTGGGCGCGGTCCCCGACGATGGTGAAGCTCCGGGACGGGCAGCGGAGCAGCAGCATCTGCCACTGCGCGTCGGTCAGTTCCTGCGCCTCGTCCACGACGATGTGCGCGAACGGGCCGGCCAGCAGGTCCGGGTCGGTGCTCGGCAGCGCGGCCTCGTTGACCAGGACGTCCTGGAAGTCCTCACCGCGCAGCATCGACACCAGGCCGCCGCCGTATTCGTCGTCCCCGGCCACGATCAGGTTGTCGATGACCTTGGCCATCTGCTCGCGTTCGGCGGCGACAGCCGCGTTATGCCCGCGCCTGCGCAGGGACGCCCCCGGGTCGCCGAGCCGCTGGCGTGCCGCGTCCAGGAGCGGCAGGTCGGACACCGTCCAGGCCTGAGGGTCCGGGCGCTGCAGCGCCCGGACTTCATCGGGGCTGAGCCAGGGGGCGACCAGGTGCAGGTAGGCGGGTACCGACCACAGGTCTGAGACGAGGTCAGCCGCTTCGAGCAGCGGCCACGCCCGGTTGAAGGTCGTGCGCAGGTCCTGGTTCTGCAGCAGCGACTTGCGGAAGTCCTCAGCCGGGACGTCGTCGTCGCGGGAGTCCATCAGGACCGTGAGCAGTTCCTCCCAGATCTGATAGCGCGCCTCGTTGTGCGGAGTACCGGGTTCTGCTGCCTCGAACGCCTCGGCCCAGTCGTTAGCGCTCAGCCAGACGTCGGTCCAGTGGGTCTCGACGGTCATCGCCTTGGTGGGCGGCCTCTCGTAGAACCTGACCGCCGCCTCGATCGCCTTCACCAGGTCCGCGGACGACTTCAGCCGGGCCACGTCCGGGTCAGTCTCCGTCGCCGCTGCGGCTCCCTCGGCGACGAGGTCCCGCAGGGTGCAGGTCTGCACGCCCTCCTCGCCGAGGCTGGGGAGCACGTCGGAGACATAGGCCAGGTAGGGCTGGTGCGGACCGACAAACAGCACGCCGCCCCGGCGGTGACCGAGGCGAGGTTCGGAGTAGAGGAGGTAGGCGGCGCGGTGCAGAGCGACGACGGTCTTGCCCGTACCCGGACCGCCGTCAACGACCAGAGCGCCGCGAGATCCGGCGCGGATGATGGCGTCCTGGTCGGCTTGGATGGTCCCGAGGACGTCTCGCATCCGGGCCGACCGGCTGCTGCCCAGGCTGGCGATGAAGGCGGATTGGTCGTCGAGCGCGGCGTGCCCGTCAAACCCGTCCGAGGTGAACACCTCGTCCCAGTAATCGCTGACCCGGCCGCGGGTCCAGCGATACCTGCGGCGGCTGGCCAGGCCCATCGGGTTGGCGTGGGTCGCGCCGAAGAACGGCTCCGCGGCGGGAGAACGCCAGTCGATCAGCAGCCGGCGGCCTGCGCTGTCGGTGAGGCCAAGCCGTCCGACGTACCCGGGCTCGGGGTTGTCCGCGCTGACCATATGTCCGAGGCACAGGTCCAAACCGAAGCGGCGCAGGGCGCGCAGGCGAGCGGTCAGCCGGTGGACCTCCATGTCCCGGTCCATCGCCACCTGGCCTATGCCGCCGGGCGCCATGCGCTCGGCGTCAAGACGGTCGGACAGGTCGGCAATCGACTGCCGGAGGCTCTCGGCAATGGCCGCGAAGTGGTGCTCGTCGCCGGCGATCAGCGCCGGGTCGGCCTTCGGGGAGAGGTGGTCAGGTAGGTCAAACGCGCTGGTCGTCAGGGGCTTCACGTCATCAGCTCCGATCAGAGGCGTACCCATACGCCGGGCCGCGGGACGCGCATGTCGCGAGTCCCGTTCCCCCGGGTTCTGGCCTCGGCCAGCGATTCTGCCGCACCACCCGGGTCTTGCCGCAAGCCCCCCGGTGCGCTATATATTGAAAATGGAGGGGTATGTTGACCCCTCGTTTCTCCGGCGGTGCCATTCGTTTCTGTGCTCCTGCGGGCGGCGAGGCCCGACCGCTGACGAGGTCAGGCGCCGGAGCGGGGAGATCTGGAAAGCAACCGCGCGAGAACCGCCGGATCGCCGGCCGCCACGTCGATGATCTTGGTCCGGCTTGACGCGCCGGTGATCAGGGTCACCGCGCGGCGAGGGACGCCGAAGGCGCGGGCCACCGCGGTCAGCGCCGCCTCAGTCGCCTGGCCGTCCACGGCCCGCGCGCTGACCCGGACAATCAGCGCGCCACCCTGATCGCCGCCGATCGCGGGATGGACGGCGCCAGGGCGCACCCAGATCGTGATCCGCACCTGACCAGTGTGCGGCTAAGCCAGGCGCTGCCGGTGCGGTGAGCACGGACGGAGCCTGCTTCGCCGGTTCAGAGCTCGTCGAAGACCAGTACGGTGTGGGTCGACAGGACCCCGTCCATTGTCTGCAGCCGGTCCAGCACCAGAGCACGCAGGTTTTCGGCGTCCTGGGTGCGGACGAAGAGCACGATGTCATTTTCTCCGGTTACCAGCTGGCCGTGCTCGATCTCCGCGATACGGGCCAGCTCATGGCGTACGTCTTTCCATGAGTGCTGCCTGATCCGCAGGTAGATGTGAGCCGACAGGGACGGCCCGATGCGGTGCGGGTCGATCACCGCGGTGAAGCCGGTTATCACTCCTTCCCGGCGCAGCCGCTCGACCCGCGCGTAGCAGCCGGCCCGGGAGATATGAACGCGCTCGGCCAGGGCCCGCATGGACAGCCGCCCGTCCTGCCTGAGTTCCTCCAGCAGCCGGTAATCGGTCTGATCCAGGGTTGCCACCTGTCCAGCAGACGCCGTTCCGAGGCGATCACTGGGATCCATTTGTCTAATACTCCAATTTAGAATAAGCGTTTGTCTTTGATTCTCTCATCAATCTAGATATATAGCGATATACAGCGCATGATCGGTGCCAGTTGTACTAAGCCGAGGAGCGCGTGTGAGGACCAGCCCGATGACGTCTGAGCGGCTTCTGCCTGGACCGGCTCCCGTCACGTTGCTGGATGCCACCGGCCGCGCCGTCCCCCGCGACGACCTGGATATGCCCGAGGACCAGGTTCTCCTGGCCATGTACCGGAAGATGGTCCTGGGCCGCCGGTTTGACACCCAGGCGACCGCCCTGACCAAGCAGGGGCGGCTCGCGGTCTATCCCTCGGCGCGCGGGCAGGAAGCGTGCCAGATCGGCGCGGTGGCCGCCCTGCGTCCGCAGGACTGGCTCTTTCCGACCTACCGCGATTCCATGGCGATGGCCGCCCGGGGCGTAGACCCGGTCCAGGTGCTGACCCTGCTGCGCGGGGACTGGCACAGCGGCTATGACCCCTACCGGGAGCGAGTCGCGCCCCAGTGCACCCCGTTGGCCACCAATACCCTGCACGCCGTCGGGATGGCCCGCGCGGCCGCGATCAAGGGCGAGGATATGGTCGCCGTGGTCATGCTCGGCGATGGTGCCACGAGCGAGGGTGACACACACGCGGCCCTGAATTTCGCGGCCGTGTGGAAGGCGCCGGTGGTGTTTCTCGTCCAGAACAACGGATACGCGATCAGCGTCCCGCTGTCCAAGCAGACGGCCGCTCCCTCCCTGGCGCACAAGGGCATCGGTTACGGAATTCCCGGGACGCTGGTGGACGGGAATGACGCCGCCGCGGTTTACGCCGTGGTCCGGCGGGCGGTGGCATCAGCCGCGGCCGGTGCCGGGCCGGCGCTCATCGAGGCGCTCACCTACCGCATGGAACCGCACACCAATGCCGACGACGCGACCCGCTACCGCTCCCAGGAGGAGGTCGACAGCTGGCGGGCGCGCGACCCGGTCACGCGACTCCGGGAGTACCTCGGCCGCCGCGGCCTGCTTGACGAGTCCGCCAACGCGGCGCTTGAGGCCCAGGGGGAGGCGGACGCGGCCGCGTTGCGGCAGCGCATGAACACCGGCACCCGTGCCGATCCGGCCGACCTTTTCCGGTATGTCTACGCCCAGCAGACGCCGGAGCTGCGCCGGCAGCAGCGCGAGCTGGCCGCCGAGCTGGCTGACCTTCAGGAAGCAGGAACGCGGGATGACGACGACCGCTGAGCAGGACCGGGCGCTGGCCGTCGGCCAGGCCGTGACGATGGCAGGTGCGCTGAACCAGGCGCTCTCCGATGCCCTGAGCGAGGATGACACGGTGCTCGTCTTCGGGGAGGACGTGGCGACGCTCGGCGGGGTGTTCCGGGTCACCAGCGGACTGGCGGACGCGTTCGGATCGACCCGGGTGTTCGATACCCCGCTGGCCGAATCCGGCATCGTCGGCACCGCGATCGGGATGGCGATGAACGGCCTGCGTCCGGTGGTGGAGATGCAATTCGACGCCTTCGCCTATCCTGCGTTCGAGCAGATCACCAGCCACCTGGCCAAGCTCCGCAATCGGACCAGGGGCCGGATCGGGCTGCCCATCGTCATCCGGATCCCCTACGGTGGCGGCATCGGCGGCGTGGAACATCACTGCGACTCATCCGAGGCCTACTACACCCACACCGCGGGACTGCGGGTGGTCACCCCGGGGACACCGGCCGATGCCTACGTCCTGCTGCGGCAGGCCATCAAGAGCCCGGATCCGGTGATCTTCCTGGAGCCCAAGCGCCGGTACTGGTCCAAAGAGATCGTCTCGGCGCAGCGTGACGTCCCCATGGATCGCGCCGTGGTGCGGCGCCCAGGCTCCGATGTCACCCTGATCGCCTACGGCGGCGCACTGGCCACCGCCCTGGAGGCGGCCGAGGCCGCCGACCGCAGCGTCGAGGTCATCGACCTGCGGAGCCTGGCCCCCTTCGACGACGAGACGGTCACCGCATCGGTCAAGCGCACCGGCCGGGCCATCGTCGTGCACGAGGCAAACCGCTTCTGTGGTTACGGCGCCGAGGTCGCGGCGCGTCTGTCCGAACAGTGCTTCCACTATCTCGAGGCCCCGGTGCTGCGGGTCGCGGGCTTTGACATTCCCTACCCGCCGCCAAGCCTGGAGGAATACCACCTGCCGAACGTCGACCGCATTCTCGCCGCGATCGACAGGCTGCAGTGGGCCGAAACCGCCACCCAGGCTCAGGCGGCCAGTTAGATGCCCGCCTTCGTGCTGCCGGACCTGGGCGAGGGCCTGACCGAGGCCGAGATCGTCGCCTGGCATGTGCGGGTCGGGGACCTCGTCGCGGTCGACCAGGAGGTGGTCGAGGTCGAGACGGCGAAGGCGGTCGTGGGCATCCCGGTCCCGTTCGCCGGCCGGGTGGCGGAGCTGCACGCCGGACCGGGCGACCTCTTGGCGGTGGGCGATACGCTGATCACGGTCAGCGATGATCCGGCCGGGTCCGGCGCCGACGGCGAGAGCGGGAACGTCCTGATCGGCTACGGCACGACGAGCCCCCGGCCCCGGTCCCGGCGGCGGCCGGCTCACCGCGAGCCGCCTGCGCCGCTCGAATCGTCAGCTCCGCTCGCCGTATCGCCTCCGCTCGCCGTATCGCCAGCCCCGCTCGCCGAATCGGCCGCCCGCTCCAACGGCCGCGTCCCCGTCGTTTCCCCGATCGTCAGGCGACTCGCCCGCAACGCCGGCCTCGACCTGGCCTCGATCCGCGGCTCGGGCCGTGATGGCCTGGTCACCAGGCAGGATGTCGAGAACGCGATCGGGGCCCACGGGGACTCCGGGTTCCGGCCGACGGCGCCCGCCGGAGGGCCGGAGACCGGCGCCGAGCAGGTGACGCGGACTCCGCTCCGGGGCATCCGCAAGGTCACGGCCGACAAGCTCAGCCGGTCCCGCCGGGAAATCCCTGAGGCGACGGTCTGGGTCGATGCGGACGCCACCGAACTGCTCAGCCTGCGCGCGAGCCTGAACGCCGGGGATGCGGAGCCCAAGATCAGCCTGCTGGCCCTGCTGGCCCGGTTCGCGATCCTGGGGCTGCGCCGTCATCCGGAGCTGAACGCGAAGGTCGAGGACGAGGTCATCGTGACCGGCCCGGCCGTGCACCTGGGCTTCGCCGCGCAGACCGACCGGGGCCTGCTGGTGCCGGTGGTGGCGGACGCTCAGGCCCGCACCCTGGAGCAGCTTTCCGTGGCGCTGGCCGACAGCACGCTGCGCGCCAGGCAAGGCATCCTGCGGCCGGCCGAACTCACCGGCGGGACATTCACGATCAACAACTACGGCGTGTTCGGCGTCGACGGCTCGGCGGCCATCATCAACCATCCTGAGGTGGCCATCCTGGGCATCGGCAGGATCATCGAGCGGCCCTGGATCGTCAACGGCCAGGTGGTGCCCAGAACGCTGACCCAGCTCACGCTCACCTTCGATCACCGGGTGTGCGACGGCCAGACCGCGGGCGGCTTCCTGCGGTTCGTCGCCGACTGCGTCGAGTCCCCGGCCAGGGTCCTCCGGTATCTGTGAGCCGCTTAGCTCGCCGGGGCGGTCATCTGGCCGAGCAGGTCACTGGCGCGGGCGATGCGGGCGTCCAGGTCGGCCAGGAACCCCTCGATGGCGACCCGCTTGGCCTGCACGGTCTTGCGCAGCTCAAGCTGCAGTCGCAGGCTCTCGCGGACCAGTTCCCGCCGTTCGGCGTCGCTGGTGTGCTCGTGGTGGTAGCTGCGTTTGATCTGGGCCATCCGGTCTTCGCTGCGCAGCACGACCGCGATCTCGTCGAGGTTGAAGCCGAGCAGCACCTGCAGCTGACGGATGCGGGCCACCCTGGCCAGGTCGTCCTCGGAATAACGGCGCGTGCCGGCCGGGGTGCAGGCGCACGGGGTGATGAGCCCGATCTGCTGGTAGTACCGCAGGGCCCGCTCCGAGACGCCGGCCCGGGCCGCGGCGGCCCCGATGCCGAGCA
>JBEKKH010000210.1:0-11210 GCA_050010815.1 Streptosporangiaceae bacterium
CCCGCGTCGATGCCGAACGGCTCCAGGCCGCTGAACCGGGTCCGCGGGGCGTGCACGGGCACCGGGCGGGGCGGCAGGCCGGCCACGGCGGCGGCGATCTCGGCGATGTGCGCCGGGGACGTCCCGCAGCAGCCGCCGACCACGTTGACCATTCCGGCCCGGGCGAACTCGCCGAGCAGCCGCGCGGTCTCGGCCGGTTTCTGGTCGTAGCCGCCGAACGCGTCCGGCAGCCCGGCGTTGGGGTGGCAGGCCGTGTACGTGGTGGCCAGCCGGGACAGTTCGGCCACGTAGGGGCGCATCTCCTCCGCGCCAAGCGAGCAGTTCAGCCCGGCCACCAGCGGGCCGGCCTGCTCGACCGAGGTCCAGAACGCTTCCAGGGTCTGCCCGGACAGCGTGCGGCCGCTCAGGTCGACGATCGTCGCCGAGATCCACAGGGGCAGCTCGGGCGCGACGTCCCGGGCGGCCGCGATCGCGGCCTTCGCGTTCAGCGTGTCGAAGATCGTCTCGACCATCAGCAGGTCCACGCCGCCGTCGGCCAGCGCCCGCACCTGCTCCGCGTACGCCGCGTAGACCTGGTCGAACGACACCGCCCGGTAGGCGGGATCCTCCACCCGCGGGGACAGCGACAAGGTGACGTTCAGCGGGCCGACGGACCCGGCCACGAACCGGCGGCCCGGCGCGTGGCCGACCCCGTGTGTGGCCCCGTCCGTGGCGTCGGCTGCGTTGGCCTCGGCCGCATCGGCCGCATCGGCCTCGTCCACCGCCTGCCGGGCCAGCTGGGCACCGCGCAGGTTCATCTCGGCCACCAGGGACTGCAGCCCGTAGTCGGCCTGCCCGATGCTGGTCGCGGTGAACGTGTTCGTGGTGGTGATATCCGCGCCCGCCGCCAGGTACTGGCGGTGGATGTCGAGCACGACGTCTGGCCGGGTCAGGTTCAGCAGATCCGGGTCGCCGGTGACGTCCTGCGGATGGTCACGCAGGATGTCACCGCGGTAGTCGGCCGCGGCCAGCCCGGCGCCCTGCAGCATCGTGCCCCACGGTCCGTCAAGCACCACGATGCGCTCGTCCAGCAGCCGCCGCAGCCGCTCACCCGCGCCCGCCGCTGTCGTCCTCGCCGGGGAAGTCGCTGCCACCTGGTCGCCTCCTAGTCACTAGGAGGCGCCCTTGCTACGTGAATCAGGCCGAGCGTGGCGGGCCCCAGCCCGTTGCAGCGCCTCTCGGCCTACCCAGGATACCGAATGAACTCGCCGCGCGCCGCCCCCACGAGGCTCCGGCCCCCCGGCTAGCGCCCTGGCGTGCGTGTATAGCCGGTGTTCGGTTGGCAAAAAAAGGTACTCGATGGGCCGTTGCACCCCTTCTTGGGGATGCAACGGCACATCGAGTACTTTGCGGCCGGGGGGCAGGCCGCGGGGGCGGGATGCGGGGGCGGGTCAGGTGAGGCGGGTGAGGATGAGGGCGCGGACGCGGGCGGCGTCGGCCTGGCCGCGGGTCGCCTTCATGACCGCGCCGACCAGGACGCCGGCTGCGGCCACCTTGCCGTCGCGGATCTTGGCGGCCACGTCGGGGCTGGCCGCGATGGCCGCGTCGATCGCCTCGGTGAGCGCGCCCTCGTCGCTGACCACGGCCAGCCCGCGGGCGGCCACGACCTCGTCCGGGCCGCCCTGGCCGGCCAGCACGCCGTCGATCACGTCCCTGGCCAGCCGGTCGTTCAGCGCGCCGGAGGAGACCAGCTCCGCCAGCCGGGCGACCTGACCAGCGGTGATGGCGAGATCGGCCGGCTCGACGCCTGCGTCGTTGGCCCGGCGGGCGAGCTCGCCGAGCCACCACTTGCGCGCGTCGGCCGGGGACGCGCCCGCTGCGACCGTTTCCAGCACGAGCTCGAGCGCGTGCGCGTTGACGATGGCGTCCATCTCCAGCTCGGACACGTTCCACTGCGCCCGCAGCCGGGCCCGGACCACCGACGGCGCCTCGGGCAGCGCGGCCCTGATCTGCTCCACCCACTCGGCCGGCGGGGCCACCGGCACCAGGTCGGGCTCGGGGAAGTACCGGTAGTCCTGGGCCTCCTCCTTGGACCGGCCGGGCGTGGTGGTCCCGGTGTCCTCCTGGAAGTGCCTGGTCTCCTGCTTGACCCGGCCGCCGTCGTCGAGCACGGCGGCCTGCCGCTCGATCTCGAAGGACACCGCCCGCTCCACCGAACGCAGCGAGTTGACGTTCTTGGTCTCCGTCCGCGTCCCCCAGACGCCGGAACCCCGCGGCGACAGCGAGGTGTTCACGTCGCAGCGCAGCGAACCCTCCTCCATCCGCACGTCGGAGACGCGCAGCGACCGGATCACGTCGCGCAGCTCGGTGACGTAGGTCCGCGCCACCAGGGGAGCGGACGCCCCGGTCCCGGTCACCGGCTTGGTCACGATCTCCACCAGCGGGATGCCCGCCCGGTTGTAGTCGACCAGCGAGTAGTCGGCGCCGTGGATCCGGCCGGTGGCCCCGCCCACGTGCAGCGACTTGCCGGTGTCTTCCTCCAGGTGGACCCGCTCGATGCCGACCCGCACTGTTCTTGTGCTGCCGCCATGTGCTCCAGGTCCGCTCACCTCTGACCGTGCGTTACTCCCGTCGTCAACACCGATGTCCAGCCAGCCGTCGGTGCACAGCGGCTCGTCGTACTGGGAGATCTGGAAGTCCTTCGGCATGTCGGGGTAGAAGTAGTTCTTCCTGGCGAACCGGCACCACGACGCGATCGAGCAGTTCAGGGCCAGCCCGATCCTGATCGCGTACTCGATCGCCATCCGGTTCACCACCGGCAACGAGCCCGGCAGGCCCAGGCAGACCGGGCACACCTGGCTGTTCGGCTCGTGGCCGAAGGTGGTCGTGCAGCCGCAGAACATCTTGGTCCTGGTGCCCAGCTCGATGTGCGTCTCCAGCCCGATCACCGGCTCGTAGCGCTGCATCGCCTCGGGGAACGGGACGAGCATGTCCGTGTTCTGAGTCATGACTGGAGTCCTTTCGCGCTCGCGAGCAGCGGCTGGCCCCAGCGGCCGACTAGGGCCGCTTCGGCGGCGGCGGCCACCCGGTACAGCCGGTCGTCGGCCAGCGCGGGCGCCATCACCTGCAGCCCGACCGGCAGGCCGTCTTCCGGGGCGAGCCCGCACGGAACCGAGATGGCCGCGTTGCCGGCCAGGTCCGACGGGATCGTGCACAGGTCGGCCAGGTACATCGCCATCGGGTCGTCGGCCCGCTCGCCGATACCGAACGCCGTGGTCGGCGTGGACGGCGATACCAGCACGTCGACCTGGCCGAAGGCCGCGTCGAAGTCCCTGATGATCAGCGTGCGCACCTGCTGGGCCTTGCCGTAGTAAGCGTCGTAGTAGCCGCTGGACAGCGCGTACGTGCCCAGGATGATGCGCCGCTTCACCTCGGCACCGAAGCCCTCCTCGCGGGTCAGCGCCATCACCTCCTCGGCGTCCAGAGTCCCGTCGTCGCCGGTCCGCAGGCCGTACCGCATGGCGTCGAAGCGGGCCAGGTTGGACGAGGCCTCACTGGGCGCGATCAGGTAGTAGGCCGGCAGCGCGTAGGTGAAGTGCGGGCACGACACCTCGGTGACCTTGGCCCCCAGCGACTCGAGCAGCTCCACCGCCTCGGCGAACCTGGACAGCACCCCCGGCTGGTAGCCCGCGCCGGACAGCTCGCTGACCACGCCGATCCGCATGCCGCTCACGTCCGCCGCACGGGCCGCGGCCACCACCGGCGGCACCGGCGCGTCGATCGAGGTGGAATCCATCGGGTCGTGCCCGGAGATCACCTCGTGCAGCAGCGCCGCGTCCAGCACGGTCCGGCCGAACGGCCCCGGCGTGTCCAGGCTGCTGGCGAAGGCGACCACGCCGTACCGGGACGAGCCGCCGTAGGTCGGCTTGGTGCCGACGATGCCGCAGACCGCCGCGGGCTGGCGGATCGAGCCGCCGGTGTCGGTGCCGATCGCCAGCGGCGCCTGGTAGGCGGCCACCGCGGCGGCCGAACCGCCGGACGAGCCGCCCGGGATCTTGGCCAGGTCCCACGGGTTGTGGCTGGGGCCGAACGCGGAGTTCTCGGTCGAGGAGCCCATGGCGAACTCGTCCATGTTCGTCTTGCCGAGGATGATCGCGCCGGCGGCCTTGAGACGCTGCGTGATCGTCGCGTCGTAGGGCGGGTGCCAGCCCGCCAGGATGCGCGAGCCGCAGGTCGTCGGCATCTTCTCGGTGGCGAAGACGTCCTTGACGGCGACCGGGACGCCGGCCAGCGGGGATAGCCTGCCTCCGGCTCGGCGTTTGTCGTCGACATCGCGCGCCTGGGCGAGCGCGCTGTCGGCCGCGACGTGCAGGAACGCGTGCAGGCGGTCGTCGGTGGCGGCGATCCGGTCCAGGTGCGCCCGGGTGACCTCGGTCGCCGAGACCTCGCCGGCGCTCAGCGCGGCGGACAGCTCGGCGGCGGTCATCCGGGTGAGTTCGGTGGCCATCGGCTCAGTCCTCCCCTAGGATCCGCGGCACCTTGAACCGCTGCTGCTCCACCGCGGGCGCCGCTGCGAGCGCTTGTTCGGGGGTCAGGCAGGGGCGCGGCTCGTCGTCGCGGAACACGTTGGTCAGGCCGGTCGCGTGCGAGGTCGGCGGGATGCCCTCGGCGGCGACCTCCTGGACCTGCGCGACCGCCGTGATGATCTGGTCCAGCTGAGGCGCCAGATGGTCTAGTTCCGCGTCGCTGAGCGCGATTCTGGATAGTCGCGCCAGGTACGCGACCTCGTCACGGGTAATCGGCATGCACGCCATCCTAGGGGGAGTGCAGCGGCGCCCTGTAAGCAATAAGGCCCGCTACCGTGGTCCTGGGTCGGGTCTTTTGTTCGTCGTTGCTGTGGAGGTGCGTGGTGAGCGCTGACGTCAAGGCCGCGGTGGACGCCGCGTTCCGGGATGAGTGGGGCCGGGTCGTGGCCACGCTGATCCGGACGACGGGCGACTGGGACCTGGCCGAGGAATGCGCCCAGGACGCCTTCGCGATGGCCCTGCAGCGCTGGCCCCGAGACGGCATTCCCGGCCGACCGGGCGCCTGGCTGACCACGGCCGCCCGCCACCGGGCCATCGACGTGCTGCGCAGGAAGGCGGTCGGAGCCGCGAAACTCCGGGAGGTGGCCGTCATGACCGAGGAGCCAGGCGCTGACGACGCGGCGGCCGGCCCCGATGACAGCGGCGTCCCCGACGACCGGCTGCGGCTGATGTTCACCTGCTGCCACCCCGCACTTGCGCTCGAGGCGCGGGTGGCGCTGACGCTGCGCACGCTGGCCGGCCTGACCACCGCGGAAATAGCCCGGGCGTTCCTGGCCAGCGAGCCGACGATGGCCAAGCGGCTGGTCCGGGCCAAGCAGAAGATCGCCCACGCGGGGATTCCCTACCGGGTCCCCCCGGCGCACCTGCTGCCCGAACGCACGCCGGGCGTGCTCGCGGTGCTCTACCTGCTCTTCAACGAGGGCTACGCGGCGACGGCGGGCGCTGACCTGGTCCGGCAGAACCTGTCCGCCGAAGCGATCAGGCTGGCCCGGATCCTGACCCGGCTGATGCCGGATGAACCCGAGGCGGCCGGGCTGCTGGCGCTGATGCTGCTGCACGACGCGCGCCGTTCGACCCGCGTGGACGCGGCCGGGGACCTGGTGACCCTGGAGGATCAGGACCGCTCGTGGTGGGATGCGGCCTCGATTGACGAGGGTGCGGCCCTGCTGCGGACCGCGCTGCGGCAGGGGCGGCCGGGCCCCTATCAGGTCCAGGCGGCCATCGCGGCCTGCCACGCGACCGCGCCGGCCGCGGCCAGCACCGACTGGGGGCAGATCGCGGCGCTGTACGGGCAGCTGCTCGAGTTCATGCCGTCCCCGGTGGTCGAGCTGAACCACGCGGTCGCGGTCGGCATGGCGTCCGGGCCCGCGGACGGCCTCTCGCTGGTGGAGGCGCTATCGGCGGGGGGTCGGCTGGAGGGCTATCACCTGCTCCCGGCGACCCGGGCCGACTTCCTACGCCGCCTGGACCGCCGCCCCGAGGCCGCCGCCGCCTACACCGAAGCCCTCAACCTGGCCACCACCGCCCCCGAGCGCCGCTACCTAACCCGCCGCCTGACCGAGCTCACCCAGGGCCGGCCGTGACCGTGGATCGCTGCTGCCCGTATGGGGTAGGTAGCGATCCACATTAATCCGGGGGCGCGGGCGGGCGGAGGGAGTCGGGGCCGTCGGTGAGGAGGCGGCGGAAGGCGGGCTCGTCCAAGATGGTGATGTTCAGCTCGACGGCCTTGTCGTACTTGGAGCCGGCGTTCTCGCCCGCGACCACGAAGTCGGTCTTCTTGGACACAGAAGACGTCACCTTGCCGCCCGCCTCCCGGACCGCCTCGGCGGCCTCCTCCCGGCTTAGCGAGGGCAACGTGCCGGTGATCACCACCGATACGCCCGCGAGCAGCCGGGCCGCGGCGCGGTTCGGGTCGAAGCCCGCGTCTTCGAGCTGCACGCCGGCGTCCCGCCACTTCGCCACGATCGCGCGGTGCCAGTCGACGGTGAACCAGTCGCGCACCGACGCGGCGATGGTCGGCCCCACCCCGTCCACCGCGGCCAGCGCGTCGACGTTGGCCGCCTCGATCGCCGCCAGCGAGCCGAACTCGGCGGCCAGCGCCCGGGCCGCGGTCGGCCCGACGTGGCGGATGGACAGCGCCACCAGGATCCGCCACAGCGGCCGGGTCCGCGCCTGCTCCAGGTTGGCCAGCAACCGGGTGGCGTTGGCGCTCAGCGCGCCCTGCTTGACCATGAAGAACGGGCAGGTCTCCAGCTCGGCGGCGGTGAGCGCGAACAGGCCGCCCTCGTCGGCGACCAGGCCGCAGTCGAGCAGCGCGCTGACCGCCTCGTAGCCAAGCACCTCGATGTCGAAGGCCCCCCGCCCGGCCAGGTGGAACAGCCGCTCACGGAGCTGGGCCGGGCACGACCGGGTGTTCGGGCAGCGCCAGTCGACCTCGTCCTCCTCGCGGGCCAGCTTGGTGCCGCAGGACGGGCAGTGGGTGGGGTACTGATACTCGCGTTCGCCGCCGGTGCGCAGGTCCGCCACCGGGCCGAGCACCTCGGGGATCACGTCCCCGGCCTTGCGCAAGATCACCATGTCGCCGATCAGCACGCCCTTGCGCCTGACCTCGTCGGAGTTGTGCAGGGTGGCCCGGTCCACCGTGGACCCGCTCACCTTGACCGGTTCCATCACGGCGAACGGGGTGACCCTGCCCGTGCGCCCCACGTTCACCCGGATGTCGAGCAGCCGGGTGGTGACCTCCTCCGGCGGGTACTTGTAGGCGATGGCCCAGCGTGGCGCCCGGCTGGTCGAGCCGAGCTGACGCTGCAGCGCGAGCTGGTCGATCTTGACCACCACGCCGTCGATCTCGTACGGCGGGCCGTTGGGGTCGTGCCGGTGCTCGGCGTAGTAGGCGATGTATTCCCTGACCCCGGCCATGTCCGGCACGACCTGGTACAGGCCGCTGACCGGCAGGCCCCACTCGCGCAGCCGCTCGTACCAGCCCGACTGGCTGTCCGGCGCGCCTTCCAGGTGCCCTGCCTCACCCGGCCCGCCGGCCTCGCCGCTGATGCCGGCGTAGCCCGCTGCACCTGCCTCGCCCGCCGCACCTGCCTCGTCCGCCGCACCCGCCGCACCTGCCGCACCTGCCTCGCCCGCGGAGCCCTCGACCCGGCCGATGCCGTGGATGATGGCGTCAAGCGCCCGGGTCGCGGTGACCCGCGGATCCTTTTGCCGCAGCGATCCGGCGGCCGAGTTCCGCGGGTTGACAAAGGCCGGCTTGCCCGCCTCGAGCAGGGATTCGTTCAGCCTCTCGAACGCCTCGACCGGCAGGAACACCTCGCCCCTGACCTCCAGGACGGCGGGCCAGCCCGAGCCTTTCAGCCGCGCGGGGATGGAGCCGATCGTCCGGATGTTGGGCGTGACGTCCTCGCCGGTGCGCCCGTCTCCCCGGGTGGCCGCCTTGACCAGCGCGCCGCCGGAGTAGACCAGGTCGATGGCCAGCCCGTCGATCTTCAGCTCGCACAGGTAGGGACCGTCCCCGCCGAGCCGGGTGGCGCGGTCGGCCCAGCCGCCCAGGTCCTCGTCGGTGAAGACGTTATCCAGGCTGAGCAGCCGCTCCAGGTGCTCGACCGGGGTGAAGAGCGTCGAGATCGAACCGTGCACGGTCTGCGTCGGCGAGTCCGGCGTGCGCAGGTCGGGGTACTGCTCCTCCAGCGCCCGCAGCTCGCGCATCTTGGTGTCGTAGTCGATGTCGGAGATGGTCGGCGCGTCCAGCACGTAATACCGGTGATCGGCCTCGGTGATATCCAGGCTCAGGTCGGCGTGCCGCCGCCTGGCCTCCGCGGGCGCCGCCTCCGGCTCCGTATCGTCCTCGCCCGTTTCGTGCTCGCTCATCTGGGCTCTCCCCGGGTGTCTTCGATCAGCTCGGGCAACATGCTGGCCGCCTGGCGGCATCGGGTCAACGCGGCGCGCGCCTGCACCTCCGACGCGCCGGCCAGCCCGCAGGACGGCGTGATCACCACCTGCGGGCCGCACGACGCCAGCGGCAGCCCCAGCCGCCGCCAGAACCTGATCACCCGCTCGGCCGTATCACGCGCCTCACCACCCCGGCCCGTCCCGTCACCCCGGCCAGCGCGGTCACCCCGGCCAGGCCCGTCACCCCGGCCAGGCCCGTCACCCCGGCCAGGCCCGTCACCCCGGCCAGGCCCGTCACCCCGGCCAGGCCTGTCACCCCGGTCAGCGCGGGTCGGCCCGTCACCCGCCTCGGGCAGCGCCGGCACCGCACCCGTCAGCAGCCCCATCCCGGCCTCCGCGACCTCGGCGACCGCGTCCTCTTCACCCCGCCGTAGCTGGCTAAGGTCGAAGGAGACCGCATCCGCCCCAGCCGCCCTGATGATGCCGAACGGGACCGTGGCCGCACAGCAGTGCACGACCGTGTAGCCGCGGACGGCCGCGAAGACCTGGGTCATCCGGTCCCGCAACGTGTCCGCCTCGACCGCGGCGAACCGCGACAGCCCGCTCGCGGTCGGTATCTCGCCAGCGGTTACCGCAGGCAGCGAGGGCTCGTCGAACTGCACCACGAGCTGCGCCCCGGGCACCCGCTTGAGCACCTCGGCCACGTACGCGGCGGCGCCTTCGGCCAGTGAGGCGGTCAGGTCGGCGACCGCGCCCGGGTCGGACAGCGCCACGTTCAGCGTGCGCGGCCGCTCCAGCGCGGCGGCCAGCGTCCACGGCCCGCAGAGCTGGATCTTGACCAGCCCGGTATAGCCGTCGAGCACCTCGGCCAGGACGTCGAGGTCGGAGGAGAGCATGGACCTGGCGCGGGCCAGGTCACGGCCGGGCCGCTCGGCCAGCCGCCAGCCGCGCGGGGTCACCTCGACCGGGATGTCGATCAGCAGGCCGGCGGTCCGGCCGACCAGATCCGCCCCCGGTCCCCGATCCGGCAGCTCGGCCAGGTACGGGAAGTCGGGCAGCTCGCCCGCGACCACCCGCATCGCCTCCGCCGGATCGGTGCCCGGCATCGACCCGATGCCGGTCGCGCTGCCCGGCGCCCACGGAAAGCCGTTCTGGTCATCGCTCACATGCTGAGCTTAGAACCGCCTAGTGTCAGACCTCGACCCGCACGGAGCCTCCGTCATCCGCGCGGACGCGGAGGTCAGTCATCGCCGCTCTGCCACCACGGTGGCTCCTCAGCTGGCTCGTCGTCATCGAAATAGCCCGGGTCGGCTGCGGGGGCGGCCGAGTGGCGGCGCCAGCGATCCGCCTTGTCCGCCCGCCGGGCGGACAAGGCGATCACCGTGACGATCCCGACGGCGACTCCCACGGCGAAGAAGACAAAAAACACGAGAGCCATCACGTCGGCGGCGCTCATCGCCGTGCCTGCTCGTGGTCGGGTGAGATGATGTCGCGGAACCCCACGCCGGCCAGCCGCCTGGCTCCCCGGGCGGCAGCGTCCGGCGCCGTCCCGGTGAGCGTGTACCTTCTGTCTTCTCGCCGTATCGCGACCGCCATCATGCCGACGATGCCGGCCATGATCCCCGTGCCGAATACCAGGCCCATCCCGATTGCCACTGCCACCACGATGCGGTCCATCATGGCCCTCCCCACACTTGCGCCGGCGGTGCTCGCACCGCCGGGGCGCGCCGCCTGCGGCTCAGCGAGATCCGCAGGCCCTGGTGCTGCCAGGCTTACGTCTTTGTAACCCCACGAGCCGGTCGCGCCGTCCGGACCTACCTGGAACTATCGGTCTGGCAGGTCCGATGACACGTTCTTCTGTAGCAAATCAGTTGCATGGCCAGTACGTTTCTTACCATTCCAGCCATCCCAACCCTTGGCACCTGTTTGATGCCGATCTCAGACGAAATGAGGCGTGAAACAGATTCATGCCAAATATTCCTGCCGCAAGGACAGTTCTACTATGTGGAGCAAGCCCAGCTATTGGGATGGCTGGTATGTCACGAGACAGACTGCGCTGCCGGTCCGGCCGATTGCCTTTGGCGCATCGATCGGTGTCCCGCAGCTCGGGCCCGCCCAGGAGCCACTCAAGCACGCTACGCCGCGTGACCCGGCGAGGATGCGGCACATGACGCAGCGCGCCTGGCTCATCTGAGCCAGGCAGCTCCAGATCCCGGCAATATCGGCTGGAGTCGATCGGATGGACGCTAGCCACCTGCCGACGAGCGCAGGCGAGGCCACCGGGGCCCCGGTCCCTGTGGCCTCGCCTGTTCCGCTCGGCAGTGCTGTGATACTAATAAGAGCGCTGGTCAGCGCGTTAATGTCTAGTGCACGAGTTCACGGGCCGACCGGAAGAATTCCGGGTCAAGGTCCCGGCGGCCGAGTCCGTTGAGCCTACGGGCGCTGTTCGATATCCGGTTGGGCGCGTCGTACACCAGGGTGTAGCCCCGGTCTTCGCGACGCACCGCGACGGCGACCACGGTGATGACCCCGACGACGATCCCGCCGAAAAACAAGGCGATTGCTACTGCGACTACGACACCGGCCATGATTGGCCTCCAGCTCTTCCGTCCTGCGGCGTTTTGCCGCCTTCCCCTGACCCCGACCGCGTGGTGATCCCCGTCGGCCTGGTGCTCGTGGACCACGGTGTCCGCGATTTGCTTGCGCTAGTTCGTACATACGGTTGAGTCATGCTGTTCGACTCGCTGG
>JBEKKH010000211.1:0-11079 GCA_050010815.1 Streptosporangiaceae bacterium
GGTGGCACCGCTATGGGCCGCGCTGGTCAGCCGGCTCGCGGAGGCGACCGGGCAGCGGTTCGGCCTTATCCAGACCACTTTGTACGCGGGCATCACTCCCGGTACCGACGTGGCCGGTTTTAACGACATCACCACAGGAAACAACGGCGCGTACGCGGCCGGCCCCGGCTGGGACGCCTGCACCGGCCTGGGCAGCCCGGACGGCGCAGCCCTGCTCAAGAGGCTGCAGGGCTGAGCCGAGGATCGGCGAGACCGGGTTCTGACGGACCGCGGCCGTTTGCGGCCCCGGCTGCCCCGCCCGCCCCGGCTGCCCCGCCCGCCCCGGCTGCCCCGCCCGCCCCGCCCCGGCTGCCCCGCCCGCCCCGCCCCGGCGGCCGTGTCCGGCGCCCTGGCCGGGATTTGCGCGGTGGATCCGGGCTCGGCGGTGGATCCGGTGCACGGGGATACACCAGATCCGCCACGTAGCCCGGATCCACCACGATCTTTTCTCCGGCCGCCGCACCACCGGCCCGGAAGGTGCTATCCCGTCACTCCAGCAGAGCCACCCGACCTGGGGCGTTTGAGCCGGCCCCAGCCGGCCCCAGCCGGCCCCAGCCGGCCCCAGCCGGCCCAGGTTTCTATCGTGCCGGCTACAACCGACACCCAGAGGCCGATTCGGCGAGTGAAAATCGCCAAGGCTCAGCGCAGCGGGCGGAAGAAGTCGCGGATGTCGCCGATGAGCAGGTCGGGTACTTCCATGGCCGCGAAGTGACCGCCGCGATCGAACTCGGACCAGTGCACGATGGGGTTGGACAGCTCGGCGAAGCGCCGGATCGCGGGCGCGATCTCCCGCGGGAAGACGGCGACGCCGGTCGGCACGGTCGAGATGGCCGGGGGACCCCAGGCCCCCGATTGCGCGGCCTCGTAGTACAGCCGCGCCGCGGATCCGGCCGTAGCGGTCAGCCAGTACAGCGTGACGTTGGTGAGGAGCTGATCGCGGTCGACCGCCTCGTCGGGCCGGCCGCCGTCGGTCCACTCACCGAACTTCTCGGTGATCCAGGCCAGCTGACCGGCCGGTGAGTCGGTGAGCCCGTAGGCCAGCGTCTGCGGCCGGGTGGACTGGATCGCGCCATATCCCGAACCCGTGGACCGGAACGTCTTCAGCGCCTGCAGCCTCCTGGTTTCCTCCTCGGTCAGCTCGCCCGCATCCTCGGGCACGCGGGCGAAGAGCATGTTCAGGTGTACGCCGGACAGGTGCCCCGGGGCGATCAGCCCGAGTTCGCGCGAGATCGAGGAGCCCCAGTCACCGCCCTGCGCGCCGTAACGCGAATAGCCGAGCCGTTCCATCAAAGCGGCCCAGGCCCGCGCGACCCGCCGCACGTCCCAGCCCCGTTCCCGGGTCGGCCCGGAAAACCCGTAACCGGGAATGGACGGAACGACCAGATGGAACGCGTCTGCCGGATCGCCTCCGTAGGCCGCGGGGTTGGTCAGCGGACCGATGATGTTCATGAATTCCACGATCGATCCCGGCCAGCCGTGGGTGATGATCAGCGGCAGGGCGTCCGGCTCGGCCGACCGGACGTGCAGGAAGTGGACGCGCTGCCCGTCGATCACGGTGGTGAACTGGTCAAAGGCGTTGAGCCTGGCTTCGTGCACGCGCCAGTCGTAGCCGGTGCGCCAGTATTCGGCCAGCTCCCGCACGTAATCCAGCGGGATGCCGTAGTCCCAGCCGACCCCGGCCAGCTGGTCCGGCCAGCGGGTCCGGGCCAGCCGGTCCCGCAGGTCGTCCAGGTCAGCCTGCGCGATGTCGATACGGAACGGCTGGATGGCCGCCTGGTCCGGCTCGGTGCGCTCGTGCATATGGCCAGGCTACCGAGAACGTCCCGGCGGGTCGGCCGGGAAAGCCCCCGGCGGCTCGGCCGGAACGTCCCGGCGACCGGTGCGCGGTAAGCTCCATGCCGCGCGGCCGCCGGCACGACCCGGCCCGACCCGGGAAGGGGCAGGCATGTTCCGATGCTGATCGCGGCGGCGGTCTGCCCGCATCCGCCGCTGCTGATCCCCGCGGCCACCGGGGTGTCCGGTCCGGGCGATATGGAGCTCGAGCGGCTGCGGGCCGCGTGTCATGCGGCCGTCGCCGCGCTCCGTGCCGCGGCGCCAGACCTGATCGTCGTGGCCGGCGGAGCCGAGCGCACCGGGGATTACCCGCCGGAGACGCCGGGCGGCCTGCGTGAGTTCGGTGTCCCGGCCGGAGCGGGCGACAACGACGACCGGGGAAGCTCCGCCGTCCTCCCGCTCTCGCTGACCATCGGAAAGTGGCTGCTCGCCCGGCCCGCCACCGATGCCATGACGGTCCGCAGCGAGCCGCCCACCGCCTGGTGGGGGATCGCGGCGGACGCGCCGGCCGGGGAGTGCCTGGAACTGGGCGGAAAGATCGCTGCGCTCGCACCGCGGGTGGCCCTGCTCGCCATGGGCGATGGTCCCGGACGCCGGGCCCGCGGCGCCCCGGGGGCCCGCGATTCCGCCGCCGACCGCTACGACGAGGAGGTGGCGGCGGCGCTGGCCGCGCCCAGCCCGCATGCGCTGGCCGCCCTGGACCCGGCCGCCGACGGTGAGCTGTTCATCGCCGGCCGGGCCGCCTGGCAGGTCCTGGCCGGCGCGGCGGGCCAGGACGATTTCGCCGCTGCGCTGGCCTACGCGGCGGCGCCGTTCGAGGTCAGCTACTTCGTCGCTAGCTGGCGACGGGCAGACTAGGGGACATGGACACGCACCTCATCGCGGTGGTGGGCGCCACCGCCACCGGCAAGTCCGGGCTGGGCCTCGCACTGGCCCGGGCGCTGGGCGGCGAGGTCGTGAACGCCGACTCGATGCAGCTCTACCAGGGCATGGACATCGGCACGGCCAAGGAACCCGAAGCCGCCCGGCAGGGCGTGCCGCACCACCTGCTCGACGTCTGGCCGGTGACCCAGACCGCGAACGTGGCCGATTACCAGAAGCTCGCCCGCACCGCGATCGAGAACATCGCGGCCCGCGGCCGGGTCCCGGTGCTCGTCGGCGGCTCAGGCCTGTACGTCCGGGCCGCCCTTGACGACCTTGATTTTCCCGGAACGGACGACGGTATCCGCGCCCGGCTAGAAATCGAGCTCGGCCGGCTCGGCCCCGCCGCGCTGCACGCCCGGCTGACCACGCTGGACCCGGCCGCGGCCGGCGCGATCCTGCCGGGCAACGGCCGCCGGATCGTCCGGGCCCTGGAGGTGATCGAGCTATCGGGACGCCCGTTCAGCGCCACCCTGCCGACCTATGAGTCGGCGGGTCAGGTCCGCCCGGCGATCCAGCTCGGCCTCACGCTGCCCCGGCCCGAACTTGACGCGCGGATCGCCGTCCGGGTCGACCAGATGTGGCAGGCGGGCCTGGAAGCCGAGGTGGAAAGCCTCGCCCGGCAGGGCCTGCGCGAGGGGAAAACCGCGAGCCGCGCGCTGGGCTACCGGCAGCTGCTGCGCCACCTGGACGGCGAGTGCACCAGCGCCGAAGCGCGCGCCGACACGATCAAGGCCACCAAGCGCTTCGCCCGCCGCCAGGAATCCTGGTTCCGCCGCGACCCCCGTGTCCACTGGCTCGACGCCACCGCCCCGGCCGAGCACCTCCTGGCCGCAGCCCGGCGCCTCCTCCCGTGATCACCCGGTGCGCTTACGCGCCAGCTCCCTCAGGTCGCCGGGGAGCGCATCGGCGGCCAGCAGGCGGGGGAGCAGCTCGGGCTCGAGCGTTACCGCCCGGAAGACCATCTCGATGCTCACGTCGTGACCGGGGCGGTGCACGATGGTGACCGGGTCGCCCGCGCGGACCTCGCCCGGCTGGATGACCCGCAGGTAAGCCCCCGACCGGGCGGCCTGCGTGAAGCGCTTGATCCAGCCCGCCTCGGCGAGCCATCCGGCGAAGGTCAGGCACGGAATCCGCGGACACGACACCTCCAGGATCACCTCCGGCCCGACCCGCCAGCGCTCCCCGATCAGGGCGCCGTTGACGTCGACGCCCTCCGTGGTCAGGTTCTCGCCGAATACGCCGGACGGCAGCGGCCGCCCGAGTTCAGCCGCCCAGAGGTCGAGGTCCTCCCGGGCGTACGCGTACACCGCCTGGTCGGGTCCGCCGTGGTGCTGCACGTCATAGACCCGGTCCCCGGCCAGCCCGACGATGCCGGTGCCCTTGGCGGGCGCGGGCGTGACCATGACCGGCCCATCGACCGGGCGCTTGTCGATGCCCGTCACCTTGACCTCGGTCTTGGGACTGGGCCCCGGCTGGCCGATGTTGACCGAGAGCAGCTTCATACCACGACGATACGAAATGTTCAGCCGGTCGCCGAGCGATTAAACGCCCCGGCGCCGGGCCCCCGGCGCCCGGGCGCCCCGGCGGATCAGCCTTCGCGGGCCAAGACCGAGCGCAGCGCGTCGAGCACGGCGGGATCCTCGATGGTCGAAGGCGCCTGTTCGTCCCGGCCGTCGGCGATTCCCCGCATGGTCTTGCGGAGTATCTTGCCGGATCGGGTCTTGGGCAGGGCGGCGACCACGTCGATCTGGCGCAGCGCGGCCACCGGCCCGATCTGGTCGCGGACAAGCTGCACCAGCTCCGCGGACAGGGCGGCCGGCTCGGTGGTGACGCCCGCCTTGAGCACCACGAACCCGCGGGGTACCTGGCCCTTGAAGTCGTCGTTGACGCCGATCACCGCGCATTCGGCCACGGCCGGATGACTGGCGAGTACCTCTTCCATCTGCCCGGTGGACAGCCGGTGGCCGGCCACGTTGATCACGTCGTCGATGCGCCCCATCACGTACAGGTAGCCGTCGCTGTCGCGGTACCCGCCGTCGCCGGTCACGTAGAAGCCGGGGTGCTGTGACATGTAGGAGTCGACGAACCGCTCGTCATCGCGCCACAAGCTGGGCAGGCACCCCGGCGGCAGCGGCAGCCGCACCACGATCTCGCCGGTCTCGCCCGGCTTGGCTTCCGCGCCGTCGGCGTCCAGTATCCGCACGTCGTAGCCGGGCACCGGCATGGTGGGGGACCCGGCCTTGGTCGGCAGCGCCTCCAGGCCCATCAGGTCGGCGGCGATCGCCCAGCCGGTCTCGGTCTGCCACCAGTGGTCGATGACCGGTAGGCCGAGCAGTTCGCCCGCCCACCGGTAGGTCTCGGGGTCGAGCCGCTCGCCCGCCAGGAACAGGTACTTCATGGCGGACAGGTCGTACTTGCGGGACAGCCTGCCGTCCGGATCCTCCTTCTTGATCGCGCGGAACGCGGTCGGCGCGGTGAACAGCGCCTTGACCCGGTGCTCGGCGACGACCCGCCAGAACGCCCCCGCGTCCGGGGTGCCGACCGGCTTTCCCTCGTACAGCACGGTCGTGCACCCGGCCAGGAGCGGGGCGTAGACGATGTAGGAGTGCCCGACGACCCATCCCACGTCCGAGGCGGCCCAGAACACCTCGCCCCGTTTGGTGTCGTAGATGTTGTCCATGGTCCAGCGCAGCGCGACCGCGTGACCTCCGTTGTCGCGCACCACGCCCTTGGGCTTGGCCGTGGTGCCCGAGGTATACAGGATGTACAGCGGGTCGGTCGCCGCCACCGGGACGCAATCCGCGGGCTCGGCCCCGGCCGCCGCCTGGGTCCAGTCCAGGTCACGCCCCTGGGTCAGGGCCGCGATCGCCTGCGGACGCTGCAGGATCACGCAGTGCTCCGGCTGGTGCCGCGCCAGTTCGATGGCCCGGTCCAGCATGGGCTTGTACGCGATGACGCGGCTGCCTTCGATACCGGCCGAAGCCGAGACCACCACCTTCGGCGCGGCGTCGTCGATCCGCGTCGCGAGCTCGGCCGGCGCGAAGCCGCCGAACACCACCGAGTGCACCGCGCCGATCCGGGCGCACGCCAGCATCGCGATCGCGGCCTCGGGGATCATCGGCATGTAGATGATCACCCGGTCGCCCGCGCCGACCCCCAGGTCGCGCAGCACCCCGGCGAAGCGCGCAACCTCCGCCAGCAGCTCCCGGTAGGAATAAGACCGGCTGGTGCCGGTAACCGCGCTGTCATAGATCAGCGCGGTCGTCTCACCCCGGCCGTCGCGCACGTGCCGGTCCAGCGCGTTGAAGCACGTGTTCAGCACGCCGTCGGCGAACCAGCGGTAGAACGGCGGATTCGAGGCATCCAGCACCTGGGTGGGTGCGGTGTACCAGTCGATGTCCTGGGCCGCCTCACCCCAGAATCCTTCGGGATCGGCCAGGCTCCGGCGGAACGCTTCGGCGTAACGACCCATGACGTTGACTCCCTTCAGCCGTCGCGGCCAGGTTCTCAGTAGGTACCCACTCGCTGACTGGATGATTCGTTAACGGGACGTTTCCGCGCAGCGCCAAAGGTCCCGGCGACCAGGTGCCAAGGTCCTGGCCGCACGGGCACGGGCCTATTCCAGCCACTCGCCGAGCTGGTATGCGCGCCTGGCATTGTCGGCGCAGAGCATCCGGGCCAGACGCACCACGGTCCGTTCGTCATAAAGGTCTTCGTCAAGGCCCGTACGCAGGAACGAAGAAAGCGCTGACCGGAACAGCGCCGCGCCCAGGTAGTGCAGCTCAGGCAGCCCGAAGGCATCCGAGGAGTACAGGAATTTCCCGAACGGCGCCAGCTCGAGCGCCTCGGCCAGCAGCACGGGGGCACGGGCGCCGAGGTTGTGGGTGGCCAGCCCGGCGTCGAGGTACACGTGCGGGAAGACCTGGGCCAGGTAGCCGGCCTCGCGGTGGTACGGGTAGTTGTGCAGCAGCATGACCGGCACCCCGGTGGGCTGGATCGCCCGCAGCAGCGGCGTAAGCAGCAGCGGGTTGCCGCGGTGCAGGTCGACGTCGCTGTCGCCGTACCCGACGTGGAACTGCACCGGCCGGCCCAGGTCCACGCCGCACCAGATCAGGAACCGCTGCAGCGTGGCGTCGGCCAGCCGCGGCGGGCCAGCAGGCCCCGAGCCGGGACCCGAGGCCAGCCAGCATCCGGCTGCGGCCCTGACCTCGGCGTCCGATGGCCGTGCGGGGTCCAGGTCGAGCCCGGTGCGGTACGCGGCGATCGACTTGACGCCGACCGCCGTGGCGGTGCGGGTGGCCAGCGCGGAACGCACCGCGTCGGCGAAGGCGCCCGCGCCGACCCCGGCGGCCGCCACGTCCTCGGCCACCCGCTCGAGCCGGACGATCTCGTATGCCCTCGCCCCGGCCAAGCCGCCGAGCTCGGCCGGCGAGGTCAGCGGCTCGGGCGTAAAGCCGGTATCCACGCACAGCACGGACACCCCGGCCAGCCGCAGGAACCGCCTGCTCACCTCGGTCGCACCCAGTTCGCTTCGGCGGGCCGCGTAGTCGGCCGGCTCGGCGTGCGGCGGTAGGCCGAGGACGGGCGGGCACAGGCGGCGGAACGCGAATCCGGCCCGTGAGTCGAACACCGACCCGCCCGGCCACCGGTCGCCCTCGGTCAGCATCGATTCCAGCGTGCCGGTGTCCGCGTCCCTGGTCAGCACCCCGTGGCAGTGGTGATCGACCAGGGTCTGCTCGGCGACGCAGTCAAGCAGTTCCGTCATGAACCGGCCGTCATCAGGTGGCCTGGTCGCGCGCGGGCGTGATCCGGTGCCGGCCCCGGCCGGTTACCGTGTCCCCGGTGCCCGGCGCCGCGATACCCTCGCGGGCGGACAGCGCCGCGCCGAGCTTGCGGGCCGTGCCCGGCGCGAAGATCACCGCCAGCACCGCGACCGCCAGCCAGACGGCGGACACCACGGGGAACCACGCGGCGGCACCCTTCGGGTACGGGCTCACGTTGCGGTACAGCGTGTACCCCAGCACGACCAGCGCCGCGATCGGCACCACGATCTGCCACATCGGCACCGGCAGCTTCCGCCGCACGAACACCAGCATCGTGGCGCCCAGCGTGGCCAGCACGTAGGCGACGAGCAGGATCAGCGTCCCGATGGTGCCGGACCACAGGAAGCTGTCGAAGGCCGTGGCGTGGAACGCCGCCGTGTAGATGACCACGATCAGTCCCGACATGACGCTAATCGTCAGCGTGGCCCAGGCCGGCGTGCCCCACCGCGAGCCCTGGCCCAGGCCCCGGGGCCCGGCGGTGTCCCGGGACAGCGCGTAAAGCAGCCGCGCCGCCGCGACGGTAGAGGCCAGGCAGCAGCCGAACGCGCTGACCGTGGTGCCCAGCGTGATCACGTCGCCGACCCAGTGGCCGACGTAGGAGGAGCCCAGCTCGCCGAGCAGCGACGGGGAAGCGGTGAACGCCGCGACGCCGGCCTTACTCGTGCCGAAGCCCATCATCTCGACCGCCGTGACGATCACGAAGTAGACGCCGCCGAAGATCGCCGTGCCGAGGATGGCCCGCGGGATGTCCCTGGTCGGCCGGTTGGCCTCCTCGCCCAAGGTGGCCGCCGCCTCGAACCCCGCGAACGACAGGAAGCCGAACACCACGCCCAGGAACACCCCGGAGAAACTCGTCCCAGGGGTCACATGGAACACGCTCCAGGTGAAGTGCTCATGGCCGGGTGCGTTCCCGGCCAGCAGCCGGACCAGCACCACCGCGGTCACGATCAGGATCAACGCGACCGTGGTGCCCTCGACGGACAGCAGCACCCCGGCGCCGCGCCGGGCCGGCATCACGGCCAGCAGCAGTGCCAGCGCCAGCGCGACCGCGAGCAGGACAAATGGCGCCCACGAGGGCGGGTTCTTCCAGATGCCGACGGCCTGCAGGAACGCGGTGCCGAAGATGCCGGCCGCGCTCGAGGTCACGACGGCGTAGAAGGTATAGGTACCGAGCAGCCCCCAGCCGGCGACCACGCCGGCCCGCGGGCCGAGCGTCGCGCCGACGAAGGCGTAGACCGAGCCGGAATGGTGGAAGTACTGGCACAGCCGGACGAAGGAGTAGGCCACAAGCAGGACGCCGATGGCCGCGATCAGGAAGGTCAGCGGCACGGCGCGGCCCGCGGTGGTCGCGCTGGCCTGAGGGTTGATGTTCGCCGCCATGCTCGGCGCCATCAGCGCGACCGACAGGCCCACCGCCGCCCACACCGACAGCGAACGCTTGAGTCCGGGGGCGCTGGCCGCAGGCTCCGCCATCTGCTCCTCCTCCACTCACTCGCTCCCCCAGTCTCTCTCCCCAAATGAAGATCCAAAAGCCCCCAAATCGCCCGATCGGGGCGCCCGGCTCGACGCCGGTTACGGCCGGGAAATCACATGTGAACCTTTTCGTCCGTTCGCGCGTCACTGAGGGTAGGAACTATTCGTCAGGGGGTGACCTACGGTGACAGGTGCCTACCCGGTACTTCCGTTGGGTTCCTTGGGATCTACCGGTCCCGTTCGATGGACACCAGGCCAGCGGCCGCGGGCTCAGACCTTCCGCGGTCGCCCTGAGTCCGTGGCGCTCGCGCGCCGGTTCGTGGCCGAACTGCTGGTGGGCTGCCCGGCCAGGGAAACGCTCATGACGTGCGTGTCCGAGCTATCCGCCAACGCGATCGTGCATACCGCCTCGGGGCGCGGCGGCACGTTCATCGTCGAAGTCGACGCCCGGCGCGACGGCGTGGCCAGGGTCGCGGTGACCGATGAGGGCGCCGAGGCTGTCCCGGCCGCGGGTGCCCTCGACCTGATGGCCGAAGGTGGCCGCGGCCTGGCCATGGTGGCCGCCTGCACCAGCCGGTGGGGCTTCGCCGACGCCTATCCGGGCCGCACCGTTTGGGCCGAGGCCAGCTGGCCTGTCGCCGTCCCGTCCCCCGGCCAGCCCCGCCCGGATCACCGGCCGTCCCGCCCTGATCACCGGCCGCCCGGCTCGGCCCGGCCACGCCGCATCAGGCACTAGCCCCCACGGCCAACGCCTCTCCCATTATCTCAAATATGAGATATCTTTAACGGTATGGAACACGAACCGCACTCCAGCCGCGCCGAACCTGCCGTGGATCAGCCCGGTCCTCCGCCGCTGCCGGTCATGCCTGGCTTCCGCGAGATGGCCCAGCGCCTGCGGGCGGATGAGCACGCGGCCCGGATGGCGGATGATCGCGTCAAGCTCGTCCGCGAGCTAGCCGAACGGCGTCAGGCCGCCGGCCTGTCCCAGACCGAGATCGCGGCCCGGATGGGGACCTCCCAGTCCGCGGTCGCCCGGCTGGAATCGGGCACCGCTGACGTGCGTGCCTCCACGCTGGAGCGTTACGCGGCCGCGGTCGGCGGCCAGATCACCTGGCAGCTCAACCGGTCCGAAGGAGAAGGAGCCAGCGGATGACCGTACACGCCCACATCCCGGGATCATGGCCGCCAGAGGTACCGGGCCGGCCGGGCCCCGCCCCGAGCTGGCCGTCCTCGCCGCCGCTGCCGTCCTCGCCGCCGCTGGATCCCGTTCCGCCGACCCGGGTGTGGCTGCCGCCGCCCGACGGCGGCCAGGCCATCATGCATCAGCAGCTGCTTGAGAAGCGGATCGTGCTGGCCGCTGGCGTCCTAGACGACGACGCGGCCGCCCGGCTTTCGGCTCAGCTGCTCACCCTGGACGCCGAAGGGACCGGGCTGATCCGCCTGGAGCTGCAGAACCTGCGGGCCGAGCTGCCCGCCGTCCTCACCGTCATGGGCATCCTGGACGTCCTGCACGCGCCGGTGCACGCCCGCGTCAGCGGCGAGATCAGGGGCCCGGGCCTCGGCGTGCTTGTGTCCTGCCCGCGCCGGTCCGGTTACCCCAACGCCACCTTCGTGCTCACCGAGCCGAAGCTCAGGTTCGGCGGTACCGTGACTGCGATCACCGCGCAGGAGCAGCAGCTGACCCGTATGGTCGACACGCTGTACTACAGGCTGGCCGAGGTGACCGGCCACCAGGTCGACCAGATCCGGGACGACGCGCGCCGCGGCCGCTCGCTGACCACCGCCCAGGCCATCGGCTACGGTCTGATCCAGGTTCAGGAGACGGGCCTGGACCGCCCGCCTGGAACGCCCGGCGCCCTCCGCTAGCGGAGGCGCCTGCCCGGCTCGTGGAGGGCCCGGCCGCCGTGTGGAGGGCCCGGCCACCGCGCAGCCTAGGTCCCGCATACCCCTGAACGCCCCAGAAAATTGCCCTCTGTACACACTCGCT
>JBEKKH010000212.1:0-11934 GCA_050010815.1 Streptosporangiaceae bacterium
GCTGGCCTCGAACCGGCTGATCATCTCGGGCAGCGGGGCGTTGGTCAGCACGTCCGCGTAGTTGGCCAGGAACATCGGCTCGCCGGAGACGAAGCGGCGGACCCGGCGCAGCCGCTCGCCGATCGGGGAGTGCAGGCCGGTATCGACGAACGTGATCCGCCAGTCAGAGATGTCGGTCCGGAACAGCTTCGCGGCCCGGTCACCTCGCTCGAGCACGAAATCGTTGGACCTGGTCTCGTCGTAGTTCAGGAAGAAGTCCTTGACGTTCGAGGCGCCGTAGCCCAGGCAGAGCACGAAATCACTGTGGCCGAAGTGCGCGTAGTAGCGCATGACGTGCCAGAGCATCGGGCGCTCTCCGATCATGGCCATCGGCTTGGGAGCGCTGCTGACGCCATCGCGCATCCGCATCCCCAGGCCACCGCAGAACAGAACGACCTTCACGAATCACACCTCGTTAGACGATGTCGAGCTCGGGAATCGGGAAGACGAGTTGCCCGCCCCAGGTACGTACGTAATCCAGCTGCTTGCTGATCTCGTCCCGGAGGTTCCACGGCAGCACGAGAATGTAGTCGGGCCGGGTTTCGGCCAGGCGTTCCGGCACGTAGATGGGGATGTGCGTGCCGGGCAGGAACTGCCCTTGCTTGACCGGACTGCGGTCGACCGTGTAGGAGAGCAGGTCGGACCGGATGCCGCAGTGGTTGAGCAGGGTGTTCCCCTTGCCCGGGGCGCCGTAGCCGGCTACCGAGCGGCCCTGCTTGGCTGCCTCGAGCAGGAACCCGAGCAGGTCACTCTTGATCTTCAGCACCGCGGCCGCGAAACCCTCGTGGCCCGCCACGGTATGCAGGCCCGCGGCTTCTTCCGCGGCCAGCACCGCTTTCACGCGTCCCGTCGGCTCACCGGCGGCATCCTCGGGCCGGGCGTAAACGCGCAGCGAGCCGCCGTGGGTGGGCAACTCGTCCACGTCGACGACCCGCAGCCCGGCCGTGGCCAGGGCCGCGGACGAGGTCAGCAGGGACAGGTAAGAGTAGTGCTCGTGGTAGATGGTGTCGTACTGCCGCCGCTCGATCAGCCGGAGCAGGTGCGGGAACTCCAGCGTGACCAGGCCGTCGTCCTTGACCAGCGCGCGCAGCCCGGCGGCAAAGCCGCGGGCCGCCACATTACCCGCGGGCTCCACGCCGAGGACACCGATGCCCGCGGCCTGGAAGTGCTGCAGCAGGTAGCCGTCGTTGCTGGCCACCTCGGTGACGAGGCTGTCCGGGGTCAGGGCCAGGCGGTCTATCATGGCCTCGGCGTAACGCTTCGCGTGGGCCACCCACGAGTCCGAATATGAGGAGAAATAGGCGTAGTCGGAAAATATCTGCTCGCCGGGCACATAGGCGGGAAGCTGGACCAGCAGGCACGCCTCACACAGGCGGACGTGCAACGGGTAGAAGACCTCAGGCTCGTCGAGCCGGCCCGCCGGGATGTAGCTCTCGCACAACGGAGACATCCCCAGGTCGACGAACGTGCGGGTGAGCGGCGTGCCGCACAGGCGGCAATCGTGCGATGTGGACATGACCATTAACCCCAAGCTGACCAGTTGATCATCGGTCGAGCTGACATCGGAATCCTGCTAGGTGGAATATCGGGTGGATATGGACAGCCGGGCCTGCCGGGCCTGCCGTGGATCAGCTGGCGAGGTGGTGCTGGACCTGGGCGAACAGCCCGCCTGCGACTACTTCCCGCGCTGGGACGATCCGGGGCCTGATCCCGCGTATCCGCTGCAGATGTGGCTGTGTTCATCGTGCGGCCTGGCCCAGCTGCTGGCCGACCCCACGGTGCCAGAAGAGCCGAAGGGAACCGAGCCTGCCGCCCTCGTGGCGCAGGCCGCCGACGCCGTCGAACGAGTCAGCGTGGCCGGGTGGCTGCCCGCACGAGGCGCGGTCGCCGAGTATGGCAGTCCCCACGGCGGGTCGTGGCTGGGGCTGCTGGCTGCCCATGGGCTTGCGCCCGCTGGCGACGGGGAACCGGCCAACGTGGTCCTCGATTGCTTCGGCCTCATGCACGCCGCGGATCAGCAGTCGGCCCTGGCCGAGCGCGCCGCCCGGGTGCTGCCTGGCGGAGTGCTCTTGCTGCAGTATCACGCCCTGAGCGCGATCATCCGCGGCCGGCAGTGGAACGCGCTCAGGCACGGGCACTACGCGTATTACTCCACGACTGCGCTCACCGCCATGCTGGCTGCGGTCGGCTTCAGCCCGCGCACCGCCTGGCCGTTCGACCTGTACGGCGGCACCGTGCTGCTGGCCGCCGGCAGAGATGGCGACGGACCTGGCGGGCCGGATGAGGCGGTCAGGGCGCTGCTCACCGGCGATACGCGGATCGGCGTCCGCGACCCTAGTGTGTTCCTTGGCCTGCAGCGGAACGTTCAAGCCCATGCTAGGAACCTGCATGACTGGCTGGCCGCGCAGCGGTCTGCCGGAAGGAAGGTCCTCGGCTACGGCGCCGCGTCCCGGGCGGTCTCACTGCTGTGCCACGCCCAAGTAGATCGCCTCCTGTTGCCCGCCGTGGTCGACGCCTCGCCGGCCAAGCAGGGGCTGCGGATGCCGGGAAGCGGCATTCCCGTGGCCGACCCGGCGCAACTCGCTGTCCGCCGACCGGATGCGGTATTGCTGTTCGTGCCGGACCTGCTGGCCGAGGTCCGGAACGCCTTCCCGCATGTGGAAGCCGTAGGCGGCCGGTGGGTGGATGTTGAGCAACTCGGCTCATGATGCCTGCAGCAATACACGCAGCTGAGCTAGGCACCGCCCCCGGGTGGGGCCGATGCTGCCGACAGGAAGGCCTATCTCGTTGGATATCTCCGCGTAGGACGCCGGCGGATCGGCCATGAGCAGCTCGAGCAGCCGCTGCGACCGCCTGGGCAGGCGGGACAGCGCAGCGCGGACGACCTGATCGCGTTCATCCGCCAAGATTCGCTCATCGACCTCGGGCTCAGCGGCGACAACGTCGGTCAGTCTCTCGTCATCCTGGGTCAGGATCACCCTCTTGCGTGCCGCCAGGCTGCGCAGGCACTCATTCCGAGCGGTCGCCGCCAGCCAGGAGCCCACGCGATCGGGATACTGGATCCGGTCGATGTGCTGGAGCAGGCGCAGCCAGGTGGTCTGGGCGACATCGGCGGCATCGCTTTCCGTGAGCTTGAAATCCGCGGTGATGGACCAGATGAGCCTGGCGAACTGATCGACCAGACGCTCCCACGAGCGCCGGTCACCGGCAGCAGCACTACGCACAAGTCCCGCGACTACCGCGGTATCAAGGTTTTTCTCGAACATCCCTCGCCCTCCATATATGCGATGCGCAGGCCGGCCGCCCCGTCACGATCCCGCTGGCAGGGCTCCCGGCGGAGCGCAGTCATGAGATCCCGGGCGGCCAGTCGTGTTCTGCCTGACCATGGGGTGCCGAGCACGCCGCAGCTCGGCGCAGGTAGTCCTTGGCCTATGTCGATGCCCCGCTCGCGGTCTGACGGGCAACACTGGCGCGAACAACGGCATGGTCAGACATCGGCACCTACCCCCCACGGGCAGCACAAGTAGAAACGGCACATCCCACGCTCCCGCTCAAGAATCCCGCCTAGGAGACGCATGGGGGGGTGTGCCGGTTTACGTGTACAGTTTGTAACTTATCGTCACATGCATCAGTTAACCCTTGAGCAACATATATCACGGAGAGTGAGTATCGCCCCGGAAGATGCAGATTTGCACCCAAGTAGCACCCAAACTGCTACGGACGCTCGCCTGGGGAGGGTGACGGCGGGCCACGACGGCTCCCCGGCCGACCAGCCGAGCGGCCCAGGCGCCGCCCGCGGGCTAGTCGCCAGGACGATCATCAAGCCGGCGCCGTCGCTAAAACGACAGACCTGGCCACGAGCACCTCAGCCCGTGCCCGTGCCCGTGCCCGTGCCCGTGCCCGTGCCCGTGCCCGTGCCCCGGAGGTTATATAGAAGATCATTGTGATAACCTTCTATTCACATTTGCATTGCCCAGTCACGGAATTAATTTTAAAAAATCCGACCGCCTGGAGCCGATCATGACTTACCGAAAGGTTTATGCCGCCGTGAAGCGTGAGACAGTCAGATGACCAGGGTAGGCAGGTTCCTGATCATTAGCTGGGACGGTGGCGGGAACGTTCCTCCAGCGCTCAACCTGGGCGCACGACTTGTACACCTAGGGCACCGTGTCCGACTCCTCGGCTGGGAATCCATGAAGTCACGTGCGGCCACCGCTGGGCTTGAGTTTACGGCATATCCGTCAATGCCGCCCTGGCCATCAGGGGTTACTCTTCAGCAAGGTTGGAAAGAACGCGTGGTACCAGCTTTGTTCGGCCCGGGCACGCGAGATGACATTCGAACCGAAATCGAGGATTTTGCGCCTGACGTCATCGTTGTCGACTGCATGATAGGTGCAGGCCTTGAGGTCGCGGACACGCTCGATCTGCCTCGTGCCGTTCTCGTGCATATCCTCTATTCTACGTTCACGGACACGTGGGGCACTAGGGCAACCCGCGCGAAGAACGCAGCTTACCTTGACCATGCTGGCCAGGTGCTTGTGCTGGTCCCTCCTGGCTTCGATATCACCTACCGGCTTCCACCCAATACCTCGGACGTCGGCCCGATCACCAATCCGGACCCCAGCCCACCTCTCAGTACCCGCATGACTGAATTGCTGGCGGAACCAGGTAAACCGTGGATACTACTTAGCCTGGGTACGACATTGCAAGACCAGGCTACGGTACTGCCAAGAATTCTCGAGGCTGTGGCCCCGCTACCGATCCGGGTCCTACTAACCCTCGGTGAGGTATTGCAACCCAGCGCCATTAATTCGCCCCCGAATGTGACAGTATGCGGGTACATCCCTCATGATCTGCTCATGTCACACATGGCGGCTGTCGTCTCCCATGGTGGGCTAAGCACCATCACCGCGGCCCTGGCCGCGGGTGTGCCGCTTGTATGCATCCCGCAAAGCCGCGATCAACCGGACAACGCGAAGCGCATCGTGGCCTCGGGTGTCGGGCGAGCCGTCGACAAAAACGCGCCACCGATTGAAATTGCCGCAGCTATAGAAGGAGTGTTGACGGATCCATCTATACTGGACAGGACAAACCACTTTGCTCATGTCATTGCCGCACTTGGCCGCGGCGACGTCGCCGCACGAAAAGTCGCCGGACTGATCGGCCCGAATACACCTGGCGATTCGAATTAGCTTGATACGTAAGGCGCTACGCTACCGGCAAGATGACTGTTAGGTCTGGCGTTCGAGCCATGCTGAAAGCCGCCGGATACGGCGGTCGCGGACCGCGGCCGCCAGGCCAGTTAGTACGTCGGCGGTGGTACCGATATCCATGCAAGCGTCGGTAACACTCTGCCCGTAGGTCAGCGTGGCTGGACGGCCTGGTTCCTGCCTGCCCTCACGCAGGAAGCTCTCCAGCATCACCCCGGTCAGGCCTCGTTCTCCGGCCGCCACCTGGTCCGCGAGGGCGGCCGCCACCAGCGGCTGGTGTCGGTGATCCTTCCAGCTGTTGCCGTGGCTGGTGTCGACCATCAGCCGACGCGGCAGCCCGGCGCCCGCGACCATGTCGAGCGCCTTCGAGACATGACTCGCCCCGTAATTCGGACCGGCCCGGCCCCCGCGCAGAATCACATGGGTGTCAAGGTTGCCAGCGGTCTTCACCAGTGCGACTGTCCCGAGCGGGGTAGCGCCGAAGAACGTGTGGCGGGACGCAGCCGCGCGGCACGCGTCCACCGCCACCTGGATGTCGCCGTCGGTTCCGTTCTTGAACCCGACCGGCATTGACAGGCCCGAGGCGAGCTGCCTGTGAATCTGGCTTTCCGTGGTTCGCGCGCCGATCGCGCCCCAGGTCACGGTGTCGCTGATGTACTGAGGCGTGACGGGATCAAGCCACTCGCAGCCGATCGGCAAGCCGAGGGTTACGATCTCGACCAGTAGCTGCCGCGCGACGCGCAGCCCGCGGTGTACGTCATAGCGGCCATCCATCCCCGGGTCGTTGATCAGGCCCTTCCAGCCCGTCACGGTCCGCGGCTTCTCGAAGTACACCCGCATCACGACCAGCAGCTCATCGTGATGCCGGTCCCGCAGGACGGCCAGGCGGCCTGCGTAGTCGAGAGCGGCCGCCGGGTCGTGCACGGAACAGGGCCCGGCGACCACAAGGAGTCGGTCATCGAACCCGTCGAGCACGGCGCGGACCTCGTCCCGGGAACGCTTTACGCTCGCCGCCGCCTCCTCGCTGAGCGGCAGCTCGTCAAGGAGAGCCGTCGGTGAAATCAGCGGCTCGTAGCCGATATGACAGGTGTCTGCCTCAGGCAGCGCCTGCAGTGCGGACATGACGCCCTCCAAGGGCAGTTTCCCAGCTGCTCCATTAACCAGCGCGTGCTCGGTCTCGCTCACGCGCTGCCAGAGTTCGCTCATGAAGCGCAATCACCTCATTCAACCGATCCGCCTTCCGGACTAGCGCGTGACGCCTGCGATACGCCGGCCTGAGTAATCTGGCCGCCACGGGTGTATCAAGGCCAGCAGTCGCGGCTCTATAGATAGGATCATGCGATACGCCCGCGTGATACGCCCGCGTCCACCTTCTCGCTGACGCCCTAGGAGAACGGCTTGAGGCATGACATGTGAGATGGGTCGCCGTGGGATGCAGGGCGGCTCCCGATCCACGAGGCCTGCGGCTACCTGAACGAAGCCGGGATCGAGAGGGAAGGAAATGGCATACCTGCACAGGGCGGAGCGGCTGCTGCGCAACGCGGAGAGCGTTGCCTACTGGCTGGCCGTGGCGCCGCTGGCATCGCGCCTGCCCGCCAGCCTCGCCTACCGCGTCGCCTGCTGGCGGGGGGACTGGGGTTTCCGGCACCGGGCCGGTCAGCGCTCAGACATCGTGCGTAACCTGCGCCAGGTGCTCGGTGACGAGCTCAGCCCGGAAGAGGCTGAGCGCTTGGCCCGGGAATTCCTCCGGATGAGGTCCTGTGAGGTCATCGACGTGATGCTGCTCCGTGGCCGGGCCCGGTCCCTGGGGAAACTCGTCGAGATCCGCGGCCGGGAGCATCTGGATGCTGCCCTGGCCGCGGGCAAGGGGGCGATACTCTGCAGCGCCCACTTCGGCTCCTACAACAGCGCCTTTTCCCTGATCCATGCCAGCGGGTTCCCGCTAACCTCCACCGGGCGCTCGTTTTCCAGCCAGGTGCCTGGTATGTCTTCCGCCGAACGGCGGCTGTTGGAGTTCGCCTACATCAGGCGGCTGCAGCGCCACCGGCAGCGGCCGGGCATCGAGTTCCAGCCGGGCCGGCTTCAGGTCGCGGCGCAGATCGCAGTCGCGCTTCGCGCCAATGAAGTGGTGACGTTCTCCAGCGACGCCCCGCCACTAGAGGCTGACCGGACCCGCGCGGTCGACGTGACCTTCCTCGGGCGGCAAACCAGGCTCTTGCCCGGGGTCGTAACCCTCGCCCAGCTGACCGGTGCCCCCGTCCTCATGGTTTTCATGCACCGCCTTGCCGACTACCGCCACCAGGTACTGGACATCTCGCCGCCGGTGCCGACGGAAGGCGACACGGGTACGGCGTTCGGGCTCTGCGTGGCCGCGATGGACACCGCCGTCAGGACAAACCCCGCCCACTGGGTCTACTGGGCCGATACCGATGACCTCGCCACCTTGGGGCTACTCCCGGCGGCTCCGCCGGCCGGCACGGCCACCGTCATCCCCGTGGCCGCCGTCGGCGAGCCCGCGGCGCTCCTTGAGGACCGCGACGCTTAGCCTCGGAACACTAAGGGGTCAGGGACTCCTACTTTGCGGCCGGAGGCGCGTTGTGCTCGACCAGGGCAACCAGGTCTGCCACGGTCTCGAGCTCGATGGTCGTCAGGTATTCATCCACCAGCTGGACGCCGAGCTTGCCCTCGAGATCGATGAGCACTCGGGCGAGACCCAACGAGTCCAGCCCTAGGTCAGCGAGTTCCTGTCGCTCGTCCAGCGCCTCGACCGTTAGGTCTGGGAGGACCGTGGTCAGGGCATCGGACACCACGCTCATCGCCTGGCGCCGATCCAGCTCCGGCCGGACGGTCACTTCGCCACTGTCTCCAGTGCCCATAACGCTACCTCCGCTTGTGAGGAAAGATTGTGCTGCTAGTACGCCAGCGAGATGATGGACGCAGGCGGGACACCACACTGACTATAAAGACCCGCGACTGCCGGTCCTGATACATCCCGGGTCGGCCCATGACGCTGGCCTCGCGACGCCGGCGGCCTCGGTTTCAGGCCGCCGGCGTCCGTGCCTAATCCGCCTGAGACGAGGCGCTGGCGGTCACTACCTGGCGGCGGATCACCTTGCCGGTCGCGGTGGTTTCGAGGGTGTCGGCGCCGACGAATCGGCCCGGCTGCTTCGCCGGTGATAGCCGCTGCCGGCAGAAGGCCTGCAGCGCGGACAGGTCGACGTCGGCGGGAGTCACCGTGGCCCGGATCCGCTGGCCGCGCCATTCGTCCGGCTCACCGTCGACCAGGCAGGAGCGCACCGTCGGGAACTCCAGCAACACGGCCTCGACTTCCTCCGGGCTGACCTTCGTACCGCCGACGTTGACGCAGTTGGCTAGCCGACCCACGATCACCAGTCCGTCCGGCGTCATCCGGCCGATGTCGCCAGTGACAAAGCCATCCGCGATCGGCTCGGCATCGACCCGATCCGGGTAGAGGTATCCGGTCATCGCGGTCGGCGAATAGACCGCGACCAGACCCGACGGTGAGCCGGCCGCGTCGTCCGCCGACTGCTGCGGTCCCGGTCCCGGCCCTAGGGGGCGCAGGTCGACCCGGACCCCCCCGAGCGGCCGACCAAGCGAGAACGCATCCTGCCAGGGGGCCGGGGGCCGAACGCAGATGGGGCCGGTTTCCGTCGTGCCGTACACCTCGCCGAGCCAGCCACCGAGCACGGTCCCGACGAGTTCAGCCGTCCGTGCGTCCATCGACATGCCCGCGGATAGGTAGCCGATGCGGCGCGTCGGTCGGCTGGTGGTCGACTCGGCCAGCAGCCGCAGCAGGGGCGGCACGCCGGCCACCAACGTGACGTCGTGTTCATGCAGGGCATGCAACAGCATCCAAGGCCGGTCCGCGCTGGTGACGACCGTAGTCGCACCGGCCAGCGGAGCGGCCAAGGCGGCCAATCCGAAGCCGTACGCGTGATGCAGCGCCACCGGGCAAGCCAGCACCGTGCCCGGACCCAGGTCCAGTGCGGTGCGGTAGTTCTCCGCCTCGGCCAGCAAGGCGCTGACCGGACGCAGCGCCACCTTCGTGCTTCCGCTGGTGCCGGAGGTGAGCTGAGCGCTGGCGGCGCCACCAGGCGGCACTTCGCCGGGCGGCCTCCGGGCGATCAGTCGTTCGCCGGCCACCACGCCGCCTGCCCCCGGCAGCAGCGGCCATTCGGGCGGCGCGGCCAGGTGCGTTACCGCGGCAAGTTCCTCGGTCCGCTCTCGTTCCCACTCGCTCATCTGCCGCGGTAGCGGAACCACCACCGCCTCAAGCGCGAGCACCGCGAGCACGTCCGCCACGAACGAGGCAGCCGGCCAGGCGATTGCCCCAACCCGGCAACCCGGCCCGATCCCCGCCTGGCGGTAGGCCTCCAGGCGTGCTCCGACCAGGTCGACGAGATCCTGAGCTGTGGTGTTCCCGGCTTCCTCAGCGAAGAGCACGGCCTGCGGGGATCGCGCGGCCGTCTCCCGCAACAGCTCGAGCGGCGTGTCTCCGTTCATCGCGACTCGGGGACGCTGACCAGCGCGTCACGCAGGACGGCCACCACCTGATCGAGGTCTTCGACGCTGTGTTCTGTGCTCAGGAACCAGGTTTCGATCGGGCTCGGGTGGAAATATACGCCCCGTTCCTGGGCGGCGATCTGCCACGCGCGGTGGGCGGCGAAGTCCATCGCCTGGGCGGCCGCGCGAGGGCCGCGCGACAGGTCCGCGGGCCGGCTCAGCAGCGACACGGACAGCAGCGAACCGACCCGGCTGACCAGTGCTAGGCGATTCACCTCGGCGAACATCGCGAGCAACTGCTGCTCAAGGTAGTCTGCGTGCTGCTCGAGCCGCTCGTAGACCTCAGGAGAACGCTCTATCTTCGCCAGGTTGGTGGCAGCGGCCCGCACCGACAGGTGATTCCCGGCGTATACCCCGAGGTGCATCGCGCGGTGGTCCGCGAGCATGGCCATCTTGCCGCGGGATCCGCCGAACGCCGCCACCGGGACGCCGCCGCCCATCACCTTCGAGATCACAGTCAGGTCCGGCGTGATCCCGTAGCGCTCCTGCGCCCCGCCGATCCCGAGCCGGAACCCGGTGATCACCTCATCGAAGATCAGCCATGCGCCCCAGTGGTCGCACAGCGCGCGCAGTTCCTCAAGCTGCCCGGGCGCCGGCGGAACGACACAGGCGTTGGCCATCACCGGCTCGCAAATCACCGCCGCGAGCTGGCCACCCTGGGCCTCGAACACGGCGCGCAGGGCGTCCAGGTCGTTCCAGGGGACCTGCAGCGTGTGGTCGAGCGCCTCCGGAATCATGCCGAGCGCGCCGAGCTGCGGCTCGTTGGACTCTGGCGCGGCCTCGTGGAGGGTGGCCTTCCCGGCGCGCAGTATTGTCTCGCTCCACCCGTGGTAGTGCCCTTCGAAGGTGAGCACCTTCATCCGGCCGGTGGCGGCTCTGGCCAGGCGCAGCACGGAGGTGATCGCCTCGGTCCCCGAGTTGGCGAAACGCACCTGCTCGATCGACGGCATCAGCCGTGCGATCAGCTCCCCGGCCTCCTGGTCGACCAGATGCGGCAGCCCGGTCATCGAACCTTCCGTGAGCTGCCGGGCGAGCGCAGCGGCCAGCTCAGGCTCCGCATATCCGAACAGGTGCGGACCGTACCCCATGTTGAGATCGATCAGCTCCCTGCCTTCGACGTCCCAGATCCGGTCGCCCTCAGCCCGCTGCACGACGAGTGGCTCGGGGATGGCCTGGGCACGCATGCTGCTGCTCACGCCTCCGGCGATGACCTCGCGGATGGCGTCAAATTGCTTGGCATTCGTGGTGCCCGTGTGATCGTGCACCGTCTCTTCTTGCATGAGTGACTGAACCATCGTCCCCTCCCACATTCCCGCTTAGTACGGCCTGACAACTCTTGTTACTAGAGATCAGCCTGAACTCCTTGATACAAAAGACGCATGATCAGATCTACCGGTTTACCTGCATAAGCTGTAACTTTCCATGACACACGGTAGTTGAGCCACCGGTTAGCTGCACCGCAGCGCGCAGAGCGACGGCCCGGCCGTCTGCGCCGACCCGGAGGTCGAGACCGCGGGCGGCCGGTGGGTCGATGCCGGGACACTTGGCTCAGGAGGCTTGCAGTAGGACGCGGAGACGGGCCAGGCATCGTCCCCGGGTGGGGCCGATGCTTCCTACCGGAAGCCCGAGTTCATCGGATATGTCGGCGTAAGGGACCGGCGGATCGGCCATGAGCATCTCCAGTAGCCGCTGCCAGCGGCGGGGCAGGCGGGAGAGGGCGTCGCGGACAACCTGGTCGCGCTCGTCGGCGAGGAGACGCTCGTCGATCTCCTTCTCGTAAACGGCGACGCTCTGGAAGTCCTCGTTATCTTGGCCGAGCACGACCCTCTTGCGCGTCGCCAAGCTGCGCAGGCACTCATTCCGCGCAGTCGCCGCTAGCCAGGAACCTATGCGATCCGGGTATTGGATGCGGTCGATATGTTGGAGCAACCGCAGCCAGGTCGTCTGTACGACGTCAGCCGCGTCGCTCTCGGTCAGCTTGAATTCCACGGTAATAGACCAGATAAGCCTGCCGTACTTGTCAATCAAGCTCTCCCACGCGCGCCGATCCCCATCGGCGGCGCGTCGCACCAGGCTTGTGGCATCCGATGCTTCGAGATCA
>JBEKKH010000213.1:0-10958 GCA_050010815.1 Streptosporangiaceae bacterium
CCATCCTGGTGCTGGTGTTGTGGTTGTTCACCGCGGGGGCCGGGTTCTCCGTGCTGATCAGCAGCAACCTCAAGCGCGATCGCTCCGTGCCCTCGGCGCAGCTGGCTCCCACCGCGGCGAGCTCGACCGCACCCTCGGTCCGGGTCGCACCGAACGCCTCGGTCCGGGTCGCACCGAACGCCCCGGCCGTCCCCGCTGCGCCAGGCGCCTCCGGCTCCGCCTCACAGCAGGACGAAAGGCGTGCCTATCGCGAGCGCTTCGATCCGCCCTCGCTGGTCGCGGCCAGGAATGCGCCGGTCGTACCGGGAGCCCGGGCGCTGCTGGAGTTCAGCCATCCGGCCTGCGGGATTATCGGCCTGGCGTTCTGGCTAGGGTTCTCCCTGGTACATGCCAGGGTGCTCGGCTGGATCGGGTTCGGCCTCGCGGCGGTCACGGCTTGCGCGGGCCTGACCTGGTTCGCGGTCAACCTCGGCGCCGCCCGCCGCCACGCCCAGAGCGAGTCCCGCCCCGCCCCGAACCGCCACGAGCCGAACCGCCACGAGCCGCCGCGGGACGTCCCTGCGCCGTCGTTCCGCGGTCGCCTCGTCGCGCTGCACGGCGCCGCCGCTGCCCTGACCCTCCTGCTAGCCGCCTTGGCCGCCGTAGTCCTCCACGGCTAGGTCCCCACCTACACCTCACCGCAGCAGCGGCCTCATAGCCAACGAAAAGTGGCCAGTGCACCAGCCGCCTGCACGGACAGGGGGAGACGGCAACCATGAGCCGGGGGGAACGTCAGGATTCAAAGCTCATGATCTGGCTGCTGTATGCACTGACCACTACCCAGGACTACGGACACCCCGCCGCCCCGGCTCAACGCCCGAGGTCCGCGTAATGAGTTGGTAAGATTTACCTCCGGAAATGCTTACGCCAAGGTGAGCGGCCGACATGCGAGCGGCGATGCTGGGTACGCTCTTGCCCGGGAAAGGTCACCGGGCAAAGGATCTCGGATGCGAACAAGGCGGGCAGCGGCCTGAACGGCAAGGCCGCCGACGGCAAGGCCGCCAACGACCCAGCGACCTCGACCGGCGTCGGCCTGAGCCGGCGACGGGCGCTGGCCATCTTCGGTGCCGGCGCCCTCATCGCCGAACAAGCACTGGTCGCCGACCAGGTGTCCCCCGGCGCCGCCGTCCGAGCACAGGCACAGGCACAGGCACCAGCCAGCATCCCGAACCCCACCGGCTACGCCCCCGACGGCACCGCCGGGCGTACCGCCGCGCTGCCGCTGCAAAGTGTCCGACTCCTCGACAGCCCATTCAAGGCCAACCAGGCCAGGAACACCGACTACCTGCTGTTTCTTGATCCCGAACGCATGTTGCGTTCGTTCCGCCTCAATTACGGCCAGCATCCGACGGCGCCACCCATCGGCGGCTGGGAGAAACCTGACTCGCAGATCCGCGGGCACACCACCGGCCACTTGCTGTCCGGCCTGGCGCTGACCTACTCCAACACCGCAGACGAGGCTGCGAAAACCCGCGGCCGTTACCTGGTTAGCCAGCTCGCCGCGCTGCAGGCCCGGGCCACCGACGCGGGCTACCACCCGGGTTACCTGTCGGCGTTCCCCGAGGGCTACTTCGGCTGGCTGGAGCAGGGCAAGCCGGTCTGGTCGCCGTACTACATGATCCACAAGTACCTGGCCGGGCTGATCGACCAGTACCAGCTGGCCGGCGACGACCAGGCGCTCGACGTGGCCATGAAGCTGGCCGACTGGGTGGAATGGCGCACCGGTCGGCTGACCTACGCACACATGCAGATGGTCCTGGGCACCGAGTTCGGCGGGATGCCGGAAGCCCTGGCCAACCTCTACACGATCACCGGCGCCGAACGCTACCTGGCGACCGCCCAGCGTTTCTATCACGCTGAGGTGCTTGACCCGCTGGCCGACGGGCTGGACGTGCTGCCGGGGCTGCAGGCGAACGTGACCACGCCGAAGATCGTCGCCTGCGTCCGGATGTGGGAGGAAACCGGCATCGGCAAGTATCACGACATCGCGCAGAACTTCTGGGACATCGTCACCGGGCATCACGTGTACGTCATCGGCGGCGTCGGCAACTTCGAGCATTTCCAGCAGCCCGACGTGGTCGCCGCCCAGCTGACCAACTTCACCTGCGAGAACTGTGTCAGCTACAACATGCTCAAGCTGACCCGGCTGCTCCACTTCCACCAGCCGCTGCGGGTGGACATGATCGACTACTACGAGCGCACGCTGTTCAACCAGATGCTGGGGGAGCAGGACCCGACCTCGCCGCACGGCTTCAACTGCTACTACACCGGCCTGTCGACGGGCTCGTTCAAGCGCCAGCCGCTGAACTACTTCCCCGGCGGCGACCCGGACATCTACGCCACCGACTGGGAAACGTTCACCTGCGACACCGCCAGCGGCCTGGAAACTCAGGCCAAGTTCGCCGACACCATCTACACCCGCGACGCGGCCGGGCTCTACGTCAACCTGTTCATCCCGTCGGAGGTACGGACCCACGGGCTGGTGCTGCGTCAGCAGACCGGATTCCCCGACGACCCGGTAACGCGCCTATCCGTGGTCTCGGGCGCGGCCATGATGACGGTGCGGGTCCGGGTGCCGAACTGGGTCGCCGCCCCGCCCGAGGTTCGGCTCAACAACACGATGGTGCCGAGTACCGGGCTCGGCCCGTCGGCCGGCCCGCAAACCGCCTTCCCCAGCCCGCCCGCCGGCGGCTGGATCGCCCTCCGGCGGTGGTGGCGAACGGGCGACCTGCTGGAAGTAACGCTGCCGATGCAGCTGGCCTTCGAGCCCACCCCGGACCATCCCTCCGTGCAGGCGGCCATCTACGGACCAGTGGTGCTGAGCGGCGTCTACGCCAAGGACCCAGGCGAGCTGACCCCGGCCCTCGATACCGCCTCCGTCCGCCGGACAGCCACGCAGCCGATGGCCTTCGAAGGCACCGCGAAGAACCACGGGAAGCCCGTCCGGCTGATCCCGGTCGCCCGCGCAGCCCACGAGTACTACACCGTCTACTGGCAGACCACGTAGTAACCCCGTCAGGAAGAACCCGGCGGCTCCGGCGCGATATGCCGGAGCAGGTTCGTCCGGTAGACCAGGACCCACAGGCCTGCCACCCGGTAGGCCGCCGCCGGCGGGCCGAGGAAGTGCTCGAAACGGGCCGCCGAGTACTCGCCGTGGTCGTTGGCGACCGCGAACGTGGCGTCGTACTTGGCCGGGTTGTACCACAGCGCGTTCGACTCCCAGCCGGCCGCTTCGATCTTCCCCCACACGTCGACCGTGCGGACCTGGACCCGGTTGCCCGACTGCAGCGTGACGACCGAGGCATCCCAGTACCCGGCGATGCCGTAGGTCAGCCTGTGCGCCGCAAGGAACGCGGCCAGCGGCGCCACGGCCGGGCGGATGGACGGTCGGGTGGCCGCGGAGACGAGCGGCAGCAGCGCGATGAGCCCGGCCACCACGACCGCGGCGAAGGCTCGCGGCCTCGCGGTGATCCGGGCGGGCACGAGGGCCCGCGCCGCGAGCACCGCCCCGCACGGCAGCACCGCGGCCAGTTCCCTGGAGACGTTGGGCAACGTCATCACCGAGGCCGTGTACGTGCCAAGGTTGAAGACGATCGCGACGACAAGCAACTGCTCGGCCCGGCTGGCCCTGCGCCAGGTCCATACCGCCCGGATCAGGCCGAACATAACGACCAGCAGGCAGATCAACCCGAGAGCGGCACCGGTGACCGCCACCTTGTGACCCGGCTCGCTGGCCGCCCCGAACAAGATGCGCACGTCCAGCCACGTTACCGACGCGTGCTGAGGCCATAGCCGCGGCGAGGCCAGCTGCGCCTTGGGCGGGACCATCACGTACGCGCCGAAGTGCGCCATCGCCGCCCGGAGCGCCGTCTCCAGCGGCACGGACACGGCCGCGGCGACCACGAGCGCCGTGTCGCCCGAGCGGAGCTTGCGCTCGGCCAGCACGCGATAGCCGCAGACCACGATGACGGCCGGCACCGCGACATAGCGGACGGTGGCGTCGCTGAGCTGCCCGGCGCCCAGGATCAGGCCGACCAGCGGCGCCGTGAACCGCCGGTCCGGCCCGCGGTCGATGAGCAGGAAGGACACCAGCAGGAACATCGAGGTGCCGATGTGGTCGGGTTCCTCGAGCAGCACCCATACGGTCGGGATGGCCAGCAGCGGCGCGGCCAGCACCGCGACGACGACCGCGCCGCGCGCCGCCCGGGACGGACCGCGGCTGCTGGTGGTGGCGAGCGCCACGGCGCAGGCCGCGACGATCAGGTAGGTCAGCGCGGAGCTGACGTGGACGGCCAGGTTGCCCATCCCGAACAGCAGCTCGATGATCCCGTTCAGCGGCAGTTCGAACGCGTAGAAGGTCGCGTCGCCGAAGATCCAGCCGTGCAGCATGAGGTGACCGTGCACGAGGTCCCAGGCCTGCAGCGCGCTGTTGGCGCCGTCAGAGTCCACCCGCTCGCCGAGCGAGATCCGCAGGAAGAACGCGAACAGCACCAGGCCGCCCGTCACCCACGCCGCCACGGCCGGCCACCGGCGCCCCGTCGGCTGCACCCCCTGCGACGACTCCGGCTGCGCACCCTGCGACGACTCCGGCCGGAGCGCAGGTCGCCCGTCCGTTAGTTCCGATCCGCCCGGAATCCGCTCACCCGCATGCACACCAGGACCTTACTCTACGATTGACGCCTCGCCCGGGCTCGCCGCTTGCCCTCGTGCATGGCCTGAACCCGGGCAATCGGGATCGCCCGTCCCTCCTCGACCAGGTCCTCGCTCAGCCGCTGCGGTGCCGGCCGCTGCCCCGCCCACGCGGCCTGCCCGCCGAGCAGGCCAGGCACCGTATGCACGGTAAAGTCGGCAGGCGTCACGCCCTCCAGCTCCTCCCACCGTACCGGGAACGACACCGGCACCCCGGGCCGGACCCGCGGGCTGTACGCCGCCGCCACGGTCGCGCCGCCGGCCCGGGTCGAGTCCAGGAAGACCTTCCCCTCCCGGTCCGCCCGGATGAACGCCGTGGTGGCCAGCGCCGGGTCGAGCCGCTCCGCCCGCGCGGCCAGCGCCCGGGTCGCCGCCGCCGCTTCCTCCGAGCTCGCCCCCTGCACCGGCACGTACACGTGCACCCCCTTCGACCCGCTCGTCTTGACCGCCCCGGCCAGCCCGGCCTCCGCCAGCGCCTGCCGCACCAGGAACGCCGCCGCCACCGCGCGGCCGAACGGTCCCCCCTCCGGCGGATCGATATCCAGGATCACCTGCGTGGGCCGGTCCCGCTGATCAGCCAGCACCAGCGTCGGGTGATACTCCACCGCCCGCTGGTTGGCGAACCACAGCAGCGTGCGCCAGTCGTCGCACAGCGCGTACCGCACCTCGCGACGGGACGACTCCGCCCACAGCGTCACGGAACTGATCCACGGCGGCGCGTAGTCCGGCAGGTTCTTCTGCATGAACGGCCGCTGGCCGGCCCGGACCCGGATGACCGACAGCGGCCGGTCCCGCAGCTCGGGCAGGATGAACCCGGAGGCCGCCTCCAGGTACTCCACCAGGTCCCGCTTGGTCGCGCCCGCCTCGTCGAACAGCGGCTCGTCCAGGTGAGTCAGCGTGACGCCTTCGGTCATGGGGCTAATGTATGCCGACGAGGAAGGGAGCCGGGGCATGGCGTTCAGCGGGTGGCCTGAAGAAGCGCTCGAATTCTACGACGGCCTGGCCGCCGAGAACACCAAGACCTACTGGACCGGCCACAAGGCCGTCTACGACGAGAAGGTCCTGGGTCCGATGACCGAGCTGACCGAGGAACTGGCGGCGGAATTCGGCGAGCCGAAGCTCTTCCGGCCGTACCGGGACGTCCGGTTCAGTGCCGACAAGACCCCCTACAAGACGCATATCGGCGCGGTGCTCGGCGGCACCGGCTACGTCCAGCTGTCCGCCGAGGGCCTGGCCGCCGGGGCCGGCCGGTGGCAGCTGAGCCCGGAGCAGCTCGCCCGCTACCGGGCCGCGGTGGCCAGCGACCGGCTCGGACCCGAGCTGGAGGCGATCGTCGCCGCGATCGAGCAGGCCGGCCACCAGGTCCACGGGCACGGCGTGCTCAAATCCGCGCCCCGGGGCTACCGCGCCGACCACCCCCGCATCGGCCTGCTCCGCAACAAGGGCCTGACGGCCTGGCGACAGTGGCCGGTGGAACCCTGGCTGGAAACCGCCGCGGCCAAGGACCGACTGATTTCTTTTTTCCGAACGGCCCTGCCTCTCACGACCTGGCTCACCGATAACGTCGGCCGGTGAGGACGCACCGGCCAAGCTGGCCCCGTGGGTTCCGCCCCCGCCCGCCCGCGGCGTACTCTTACTGCTCGGCACGCCGACTCAAAGGGGCATGTGGTGAGCGAACCGGACGAATCCCTCCGCGTCTCGGACGTCGAGCGTGACGTCACGCTGCGCACGCTTGGTGATCACGCCGCCGTCGGACGGCTGACCCTGGATGAGCTCGAGGACCGGTCCAGCCGGGCCCTGGTGGCCAAGACCCGTGGTGACCTCGCCGCCTTGACCAGCGACTTGCCGGCCGAAGCGGGGCAGTTCCAGGTCGAGCAGGCCAGGATCAAGAAGCCGGTCCGGTGGATGGTCGCCATCATGGGCGGCTCGCACCGGCGCGGCCGGTTCCGGGCGGTCGGCCGCATCAACTCCGTCGCGATCATGGGCGGCGACGAGATCGATCTGCGCGAGGCCGAAATCGAAGGCGGCGAGCTCACCCTCAACCTGATCGCGATCATGGGGGGTTCGAACGTCTACGTCCCCGACTCCGTCGACCTGGAGGTGGGCGGCTTCTCGCTGATGGGCGGCCATGAGGAGACCGGCCGGGAGCTTCGTCCGCGCCCGGGCGCCCCGGTGATCAGGCTCCGCATCTACACCCTGATGGGCGGCGCATCGGTGTACCGTCTCCCGCCGCAGGCCCGCGGCCAGTCGCTGAAGGAAGCCCGCCGCCTGGCCAAGCAGGCCGAACGCGGCGAGCTGCCCGCCAGCTAGCCCCGGGATTCAGTGAAGACGACTTCCCGGACCTGCGGGGCGGCCAGCACGTCGCCGGCCGCATGGCCGATCCCGGTCAGCTGGATCAGCCGGTGCCGGGCGGGGAGCCCGGCCGCGCGGGCCAGCGCGCGGACATGCTGGTCGTAGCGGAGACCGCGGTCGAGCCGGTCCGCCCCCTGGGCCATGGCCGGGGGACTCACCTCGAGCAGCCGCGAGGCCCGGTCGTGGTCAAGCGCGCCGAGCACGAGCGTGACGTCGCGGGTGAGGTAGCGCTCCAGGCTGGCCCGCGGACCGGCGTCGACGTACGGCGGGGCCTGGTCGAACCCGTAGCGCCAGCGGTTGACGGTCGCGCCTTCCCGCACCGCGACCGGTCTTTCCCGGTCGAAGTACAGATACGTCGAGGGATTGGAGATGACGAACCGGACCGCCAGACCGCGCCCGGCCAGCAGGTCAGGCCCGCGCCCGACGGCGGCGTATCGGTTCACGAACTGCCCGCCCGCCGAGTTGCCGAATAGGACCACGGCCGGGTCACGCCCGCCTGGGGCACCCGCCGTCAGCTGGTCGAGCAGGTCATCCATGGCGCCGAACGAGCTGACCGCGCTCGGTCCGACCGCCGGGTAGCCCCCCTTCCAGCCCTCGACCTCCCAGCGCAGCGCGTCGTCCGGAACCCCGGCGCTGGTGTCCACGTCGGCCAGGAACTGGGGCGCCACGATGAGCGGGTCCGGCCCGGACAGCCGCGCCGCCCGCCGGGCGTGCGCCAGGTAGCGATCCGAGTCCCGCAGAGCGCCGTGCACCACGACCAGCAGTGGCCCGTCGCCTCGCGGCCGGCGATCGAGGGGCCCCGACGCGTGGCACATCAGCAGGCCCGCGCCGTCCGTACTGCTGATCGCCACCCGCTGGTCACCCACGGCCTGCACGGGACGGTACTGCTCGTCGTTACCGATGGCGAAGCCGGACAACTCCCGCGGATCCCTGGACATCGGCAGCCTCGCCTCCTCGGTCCCGGCCGGTCCACCGGCTGTGGTCCCACGATAGGAGTCCCTGACCGAGCCCGGCCTTCCGGGCCGCGGGTGACGTGCTGCGGCGCCAGGAGATAATCATCGTCATGGATCTTGGCCTGCGCGGCAGCCGCGTGCTGATCACGGGAGGAAGCCGGGGCATCGGATTCGCGATCGCCGAGACGCTGGCGGGCGAGGGCGCGGCGGTCGGGCTGGTGGCCCGGGACGCCGAGGGCCTGGCCACCGCGGCCGATCGCCTCGCCGACCGGGGCGCCTCGGTCGCCACCGCGGCCGCCGACGTCACCGACACGCCCGCGCTGAACCGTGCCGTCGACGAGATCGCGACCGCGCTCGGCGGCCTGAACCACCTGGTGGCCAACGCCGGCGGGACGGTCGGTAGCGGCAACCTGACCAGCGCAGGCAACGACGAGTTCACCGCCACGTTCGCCCTGAACGCCGGCCACGCCGCGGAGCTGATCCGGTCCGGCCTGCCGCACCTGCGTGCCTCCGGGGGCGGCTCGGTGGTTATCGTCTCCTCGATCACCGGCATGCGTCCCGCGCCGCGCACCGCCTACGCCGCCGCCAAGGCCGCGGAGATTCATCTGGCCGCGACCGCCGCCCAGGAGCTGGCCCCGGACTGTATCAGGGTCAACGCGGTCAGCCCCGGGTCGATCATGTTCCCCGGCGGCGGCTGGGACACCTTCAAGCAGGAGCACCCGGAGGACTTCGCCGCCTTCGTGGCCGGCCAGTTCCCGTACGGCCGGCTCGGCACGCTGCCCGAGGTCGCCGACGTGGTCGCCTTCCTGCTGTCCGCCCGGGCCTCCTGGATCACCGGCGCCAACATCGCCGTCGACGGCGGCCAGCGCTATCCGAGCGCCCGCCGGTTCGGCTGAGGCCGTTACCGTCCGCTGCGCGACAGCCAGGAGGCCGGCCCGGGAAATTGGCTTGCCTGGCCGGCGGCGCCGACGAGAGCATGGGGCATGGTCCTGATCCGCGAGACCGCCCCGGACGAATGGCCGGTGCTGCGGGACATCCGGCTGACGGCGCTGGCCGATGCGCCGGACGCGTTTGCCTCGACCTACGCCCGCGAGAAGGCGTTCGGGGAGGCAGACTGGCAGGCCCGGATCGCCGGCGGCGGCAGCTTTCTCGCCTACCTGCCGGAGATCGATTCGGCCGAGCCGGCCGGGCTGGCCGGCTGTTTCGAACTGGAACCTGGTGTCGTCGAGCTGGTCTCGATGTGGGTGCGCCCGAAGGCCCGAGGCCACGGCGTCGGTGCGGCCCTGATCGCCGCCGTGATCGACTGGGCCAAGGTCGGCGACGCGACCGCCGTGCACCTGTGGCTGAACGAGGACAACGACCCGGCCCGCCTGCTCTACCAGCGCTGCGGCTTCCTGCCGGGCGGCGAACGCCAGCCGCTGCCATCCAACCCGCACCTGTACGAGGTCGACATGGTCCGCCCGCTTTAGGACCCGAACTCGGCCCGGACCCCCAGCAGCCGCACCGGCCGCCGCCCGGTAAACCGCGCCAGCGCGTCCGCGGCGGCCCGCGAGATGACCGCGGCCTCCGAGCCGGGGGAGCCGAGCGTCACCCCGTGCGTCTCGGTGATGAAGGGCGCGTACCGCACCTTCACGATCACCCGTACGGCCGGCCGCGGCTCGGCGGCCAGGTCCACGGCCAGCCGCTCCGCGATCCGCGTCACCTCGGCCTGCACGACGGACCAGTCGGCGATGTTCTGCTGGAAGGTCTCCTCCCGGCCGTGCCCCCGGGCCACGTAGGGCGAATCGTCCACGTCGGCGTCGCCCCGGCCCCGCCCGAGCAGCACCAGCCACGGTCCGGTCATCGGGCCGAACTGCGCGGCCAGCGCGTCCGGGTCGGCCGCGGCCAGGTCGCTGACCGTGCCGATGCCCAGGTCGGCCAGCTTTTTCGCCGTCTTGGCGCCGATGCCCCACAGCGCGTCGGTGGGCCGGGCGCCGAGCACCTCGAACCAGTTAGCGTGGGTCAGCCGGAACACCCCGGCCGGCTTGCCGAACCCGGTGGCGATCTTGGCCTGCAGCTTGTTCTCGCCGATCCCCACCGTGCAGTCCAGCCGCGTCGCCTCCCGGACCCGGGCCGCGAGCGTGCGGGCGAAGCCCTCCGGATCGTCGGTCTGCACCCCGAGGAACGCCTCGTCCCAGCCGAGCACCTCTACCACCGCGCCCGAGTCCCGCAGCACCGCCATCACCGCGGCGGAGGCCTCGTCGTAGGCGGCCCGGTCCACCGGCAGGAACACCGCGTCCGGGAGCCGCCGCGCCGCCGTGCGCAGCGGCAGTCCCGAGTGCACCCCGTGCTCCCGCGCCTCGTACGACGCGGTGCTCACCACCCCGCGCTTACTCGGGTCGCCGTCTCCGCCGACCACGACGGGCCGGCCCCGCAGTTCGGGATGCCGGAGCACCTCGACCGCCGCGATGAACTGGTCGAGGTCCACGTGCAGCACCCACCGTGTCACCCTCCACTCTTACCCTGCCCGGCAGCGTCCGCCACACTCTCACCCTGCTCGGCAGCATCCGCCAACGCTTACACCGGCGGCGGCCCAGGCGGACAACTTCGTCGGCGTTCCCTCAGATGGGGTAGCGGGTGGGTTCTGTGGTGTACTGGCGGCCGGACGGTGCGGTCCACCGGAAGGTGCCCGGGGTGATCTGCTCGCAGTTCCAGCGGGGGTGCTGCTTGAGCCTGTGCTCGTGCCTGCACTTAGGTCCCCCATTGCACAGGCAGGTTTTGCCACCATGTTCGAACGGGATATTATGCTCGAAGTCACAGGTGACCGCGGGCCGCCGGCAGGTCGGCCCGGTACAGGTGGCGTGCCGGATCTGGGCCAGGTGCCGGAGCTTGACGCCGGGGTCGTGACCGCGGGCCTGGAACCGGTGGTCGCATTCCTCCAGCGCG
>JBEKKH010000214.1:0-10938 GCA_050010815.1 Streptosporangiaceae bacterium
CCTCGCTGCCGGTCGCGATCAGGATGACGTCGGTGCCGGGGGCCAGCACGTACGCGCCCTGAGCCACCTTCTCGGCTCCTTCGAGTTCCCCGGACCGGTCGAGTATCGGCAGGTTCTGCCGGGTCAGGCACAGCGCCGCGGGCCGGGCCCGCTCCAAGATGGTGCGCCACGCCACGACGGTCTCGTTCGCGTCGCCGGGTCGCACCACCTCCAGGTGCGGGATGTTGCGCAGTGACCACAGGTGCTCGATCGGCTGGTGGGTCGGGCCGTCCTCGCCCAGGCCGACGGAGTCGTGCGTCCACACGTAGGTGACCGGCAGCTCCATCATGGAGGTCAGCCGGACCGCCCCCCGCATATAGTCGCTGAACTGCAGGAATGTGCCGCCGTAAACCCGCGTCCCGCCGGACAGCGCGATCCCGTTGAGGATGGCGCCCATCCCGTGCTCGCGGATGCCGAAGTGCAAGGTCCGCCCGTACGGGTTACCCGGCCACATCGCCGTCTGGCGGTTGACCGGGAGGAAGGAGGGCTCGCCCGCCATCGTGGTCAGGTTGGATTCGGCCAGGTCGGCCGAGCCGCCCCACAGCTCGGGCAGCACCGGGGCCAGCGCGGTGAGGACCTCGCCGGACGCTTTGCGGGTGGCGATGCCCTTGGCGTCGGCCGGGAACTCCGGCAGCGCCTCGGCCCAGCCGTCCGCCAGCCGGTGCACCGCCATCCGGTCGAACAGCGCCTTGGGCTCCGGGTGGGCCTTGGCCCATGCGGCGAAGCCCTCTTCCCACTCCGCGTGCGCCTGCTTGCCGCGCTCGGCGACCTCGCGGGCGTGGCTGAGCGCGTCTTCCTCGACCGGGAAGTTCACGTCCGGGTCGAAGTGCAGGATCTTCTTGGTCGCCTGCACCTCGGGCACGCCGAGCGCCGAGCCGTGCGCCGCGCCGGTGTCCTTCTTGTTCGGTGCGGGCCAGCCGATGATCGTCTTCAGCTTGATGAGGGACGGCGCCTCGGTGTGCTCCTGGGCGTTCAGGATCGCCTGGTACAGCGCGGGCACGTCCTCGTGGTAGCCCTCGGGCGTGCGCCAGTCCACTTCCTGCACATGCCAGCCGTAGGCCTTATAGCGCGCGGCCACGTCCTCGGACTTGGCGATCCTGGTGTTGTCCTCGATCGAGATGTGGTTGTCGTCGTAGAGGACGATGAGGTTGCCGAGTTCCTGGACGCCGGCTATCGAGGAGACCTCGTGGCTGATGCCCTCCTCGATATCGCCGTCGGACATGAAGACGTAGACGAAGTGGTCGAACGGGCTGGTGCCAGCCTTGGCGTCCGGGTCGAACAGGCCGCGCTCACGGCGGGCGCCCATGGCCATGCCGACCGCGTTGCCGATGCCCTGGCCGAGCGGGCCGGTGGTGACCTCCACACCCGGGGTGAGCCGGTGTTCCGGGTGCCCTGGCGTGATGCTGCCCCAGGTCCGCAGTGATTTGAGGTCATCCATGGTCAGGCCGTAGCCGGAAAAGTAGAGCTGGATGTACAAGGTGAGGCTGGAGTGGCCGCAGGAAAGCACGAAGCGATCCCGGCCCGGCCAGTTGGGATCGGCCGGGTCGTGCCGCATCACCCGCTGGAAGAGCAGGTAGGCCGCGGGGGCCAGGCTCATCGCGGTCCCGGGGTGGCCGTTACCCACCTTCTGGACCGCGTCCATGGCCAGGACGCGGACAAGGTCAACGGCGCGCTCGTCGGTCGCCGTCCAGTCAAGTTTCGGCTTAGTGCTCACGGTAGGAGCCTATCGGTCCAGGGGCTCCGGCTGCCTCGCGGGTACGGCGGCCGGTTGTACTGTTCCCGCACTGTTAACCGGTCCGCGGTCGCGCATGGCGAAGAACAGTCGCAGCACGGCGATCCAGACGATCACCGCGCCGGTGACATGCACCCACACGAGCCCGGCGGGCAGGTGGTTGAAGTACTGGATGTAGCCGATCATGCCCTGCAAGAGCAGGGCCGCGATCATGATCCAGCCGGCCCGCATCGCGCGCGGCGGGGCGCCCGATACCCGCAGCCCGAGCACGAGCGCGACGGCCAGGCCGCACAATAGCCAGCCGATGTCGGTGTGCAGCTGGGTGATCCCTTCCAGCGGCAGCTTGTACCTGGGGGTGTCCGCATGGCCGGCCAGCGGCCCGGTTCCCGTCACCACCGTGCCGGCCGCGAGCATCACGCCCGTGACCGCGACCAGGGCCGCGGAGAGCAGGTATAGTTCCCGCCGGACCACCAGGACCGGCGGGTCATCGCCCTCGGCACACCGGACGTGCAAGGTGACGGCCGCGGCCACGATCGACGCGGAGACCAGGAAGTGGATGGAGACCGCGGCCGGGTTGAGCTTGGTCAGCACCACGATGCCGCCGATCACCGCCTGCGCCACGATGCCGGCCGGCTGGGCCACCCCAAGCCAGAACAGATCGCGCCGCCTCGACCGCCCATCCGGCCTGAAGCGCCAGGCCGCGATGAAGACGAGGGCGGCGATGACGACCAGCGGGAAGTTCAGCAGCCGGTTACTGAACTCGATCCAGGTGTTGAGCAGCGTCTGCCCGGCATTCTTACTGGCCACGATGTCCGACGTGCTGCACCGCGGCCAGTCGGGGCAGCCCAGCCCGGACGAGCTCAGCCGGACCGCGGCGCCGGTGGACATGATGACGGTATCGGCGATGACGCTGGCCAGCGCGAGCGTCCGCATCGACACCGGAGTCGGCGAGAGAACCGGGCTGGCGATCCGCCAGAGGCCGGCGCGCGAGAACAAATCGGCAGGCACGCCCATCATGGTAGAGCGCCCCAGGCCGCGCCCGCGCAGGCAACCATCACACAGCCGATCGCGACCCACTCCACGATGCTCAGGTGCTGACCGAGCATGACCAGCCCGATCAGCGCGGCCACCGCGGGTTCGGCGCTCATCCACACCCCGAACAGCCGTGTCGGCATCCGGCGCAGCGACTCCAGTTCCAGCCGGTAGGGGATGACGGAGGAAAGCACCCCGATCGCGACCCCGGTGGCCAGCACCGCGGGCCGGAACATGGCGCTGCCCCCGGCGGCCACGGCGGGCGGTGTTACCAGCAGCGCTGCGACCACCATCGCGATGGCCAGGCCGGATGAGCCGGGGAAACGTCGCCCGGTGGCCGAACTGGCCATGATGTAGGCGGCCCAGCAGGCCGCGGCCACGCCCGCGAACACCACCCCGGTCAGGTTGAGGTGGCCGTGACCGCCCTGGGTCAGCAACAGGACGCCGGCCGCCGCCAGCACGACCCACCCGACGTCCCTGACGTGCCGCGATCCGGCCACCGCCACGGCCAGCGGGCCGAGGAACTCGATGGTGACAGCCACTCCCAGAGGGATACGTGCGAATGCCTGGTAGATGGAAAAATTCATAACCCCAAGCGAAATGCCGAACGACCCCGCGATGACCGCGTCGGTCCATGCTCGTCGTTTCACCAGGTCACGAAGCGAGCGGACCAGGCTCCGCCCGGATAGCACCACCATGGCCAGCGCGGCCGCCCACAGCCGCAGTCCGGTCACCGCGGCGGGCGGGATCTGCCCGAACAGCCGGTCCGCCAGGCCCGCGCCGAACTGCACGGAGACGATGCCGGTCGCGATCATGGCGGCCGGCAGCGCCAGCTGCGCCGGCGCCGGGTATCTCGAACCTGTCGCGGAGTTCCCTAGTCCCACCTGAACGTCCGCGCCGCGAGGGCTATCGCTGCGGCGGCCCAGACGGCGAGCGTGATGATGTTCCCGGCGGGGAAGGTCGCGCCGTGCTGCAGCACGTCTCGCAGACCGGTGGACAGCGCACCGGTCGGCAGCAGCTCGAGCGCCGACCGGGCCCCCGCGGGGAACTTGGTCAGCGGGAAGACCACGCCGCCCACGCCGAGCAGCACCACGTAGACGAGGTTGGCGCTGGCCAGGGTGGCCTCGGCGCGCAGCGTCCCGGCCATCAGCAGGGCGAGTCCGCTGAACGCGGCGGTGCCGAGCAGGATGAGCAGCGGTGCGAGCACGATCGCGGCCGGGCTGGCGTCGGGCCGCCAGCCCAGGGCGAGGCCGACGAGCAGGATCAGCGCGCCCTGGAACAGCTCGACCGCGATCACCGTCGTGGTCTTGGCGGCGATCAGGCCGCCGCGGGCCAGGGGGGTGGCGCCGAGCCGCTTGAGCACGCCGTACCGCCGCTCGAAGCCGGTGGCGATCGCCTGGCTGGTGAACGCGGTGGACATCACGGCCAGCGCGATGACACCCGGGGTGAGGAAATCGACCCGGCTCAGGCCCGCGCCCACGTTCACCAGCGGCTCCAGGCTGAACGCGGCCAGCAGCAGCAGCGGGATGACCAGAGTGAGCAGCAGCTGCTCGCCGTTGCGCAGCATGGTGCGCGTCTCCAGCGTGGCCTGGGCCGCGATCATCCGCCCCAGCGGCGCCGCGCCCGGAGCCGGGGAGAAGGTGCTGATCGCCCCCATCAGGTCCGCAGGTCCTCTCCGGTGAGCTCGAGGAAGACGTCTTCCAGGGTGCGGCTCTCGACCCGCAGGCTGCTGGCCAGGACGCCCCGCTCGGCGCACCACGCGGTGACCGCGGCGAGCAGCAGCGGGTCCACGGTACCCGGCACCTCGATCACGTAATGGCCGGCCGGCGACTCCTTGGCCGCGCTGGCCGGCGGCAGCGCGGCCAGCAGGCTGTCTATGTCCAGGCCGGCTTCCGCGCGGAACCTGAGCTGGCCGATCGTGCCGGTGAGCTGGGCGGGCGTTCCCGCCGCCACCAGCTGGCCGTGATCGATGATGGCGACATAGTCACAGAGCCGTTCGGCTTCTTCCATGAAGTGCGTGCTCAAGATGACGCTTACCCCGGCCGCGCGCAGCTCGGTGACCAGGTCCCAGGTGGCGTGCCTGGCCTGCGGGTCCATGCCCGCCGTGGGCTCGTCGAGGAAGACGAGCTCGGGACGGCCGATGACGGCCGCGGCCAGGGACAGCCGCTGCTGCTGGCCGCCGGATAGCCGCTTGTAGGGGGTGCGGGCCACCGCGGCCAGGCCGACCAGGTCGAGAAGTTGCGCCACCGCGACGGGGTGGGTGTGGAACCGGCTCAGCAGCGTCAGGTAATCGGCGGCAGGCACGGACGGAGGGATGCCGCCCGACTGGAGCATGACGCCGACCTGGGGCTTGAGCATCCTGGCGTCGCGGGTGGGGTCCAGCCCCAGAACACGCACGGTGCCCTGGTCAGGCCGCCGGTAGCCTTCGCAGATCTCGATGATGGTGGTCTTGCCCGCGCCGTTAGGCCCGAGGATGCCGGTCACGGCGCCGCGGTCCGCGGTCAGCGTCAGCCCGTCGACGGCCGCCAGCTGGCCGTACCGCTTGACCAACCCGCCGAGTTCGACGGCAGGCGTCGGGTTTGCCGGGGTCTGCGTGGCCGTGCTCACCCACGCGAGTCTACGGTGGCCAGACAGCAAGCAGGAAGGAGAGGTGAGGCGGACGCACGCTCTCGGGCACGCGCTGACCATCACCGGGTCGATGACGTGGCAGATCACCTGGGCGCTGACCCTGGGGTTCGGGCTGTCGGCCGTGATCCAGGCGGTGGTGCGGAAGTCCACGATCACGCGGCTGCTGGGTGACGACCGGCCTCGCACGCTGCTGCTCGCGGCCGGCTTCGGTGCCGCGTCGTCCTCGTGTTCCTATGCCGCCGTCGCGCTGGCGCGGTCGCTGTTCCGCCAGGGAGCCAGCTTCACCGCGGCCATGGCGTTCGAGATCGCCTCGACCAACCTGGTGATCGAGCTCGGAGTGATCCTGGCGCTGCTGATGGGCTGGCAGTTCACGCTGGCCGAGTTCGCCGGCGGCCCGCTGATGATCGTGCTGCTGGCGGTGCTGTTCAGGCTGCTGCTGCGGGACCGGCTGCTACGGGAGGCACGCGAGCAGGCCGATCGCGGCCTGGCCGGCTCGATGGAAGGCCACGCCGCGATGGACATGGCCGTCCAGCGGCCCGGCTCGTTCAGGAGCCGGCTGTTCTCGCGCGACGGATACACCGCGGTCGCGCACGTGTTCGTCATGGAATGGGCCGCGATCATCCGGGACCTGATCATCGGCCTGATCGTCGCCGGCGCCATCGCGGCCTGGGTCCCCGACCGCTTCTGGCGGGTCTTCTTTGTCACCGGCCACCCGCTGGCGGCGAAGCTGTGGGGTCCGCTCATCGGCCCCGCCGTCGCCGTGATCTCGTTCGTGTGCTCCATCGGGAACGTGCCGCTGGCGGTCGTGCTGTGGAAGGGCGGCATCAGCTTCGGCGGCGTGGTCGCCTTCATCTTCGCCGATCTGCTCATCGCGCCGATCCTGAATATCTACCGGAAGTACTACGGCACCCGGATGGCCCTGTTCCTGCTCGGCACGTTCTACGTCACGATGGTGCTGGCCGGGTATGCCGTGGAGCTGATCTTCGGTGGTCTCGGCCTGATCCCGAGTCCCACCCGGGCATCGATTCCGGACCAGGGCGTGTCGTGGGACTACACCACCTGGCTTAACATCGTCTTCCTGGTGCTCGCGGGCGCCTTGATCACGCGGTTCGTCCGCACCGGCGGGGTGGCTATGCTGCGGATGATGGGCGGTGCGCCCGGCACAGCGGAACACGGGCACTCCGATGACCCCTCACCTCACAGCGACTGACCAGGAGGACAACCGGATGGACCAGGACCGGGCACGGACCTTGCTGCGCACCGAGCGTGACGAGGTGCAGGGCTTGCTCTCCGACGCCGAGGCGGCCGGGCAGGAGGACCGCGCGTCGGTGCTGGACAGCGAGTCCGGCGACATCAGTGACTCCGCTCAGCCGCTGACCGCCCAGGGTATGGACGACGCTATCGCCGAGAGCTTGCGTACCCGGCTGGCCGCCATCGAGCGCGCGCTGCACCGGCTGGCCGACGGCAGCTACGGCCGCTCCACCGTCAGCGGCAAGCCCATCCCGGATGAGCGGCTCGAGGCCGACCCCGCGGCCGAGCTCACCATCGAAGAGGCCAGGGCCGCGGAAACGCAGGCCCAGCGGGGCTAAGCCCCGGGGCGGCCAGTCGGGGCCGGCCGGCCAGGTGGCCACCCGCGCGGGCTCCTCGGAGTGCGGGTTGCGGCCCCGGGCGGCGAACCGTTCCATCTTGGTCGCGCCGGGCAGCTCGACCCGGGCCGAGAACAGGTCCACGTGGTCCGCGAGGATCTCCACCCAGCAGATCTGCTGGTTGCGGACGTAGGCCGGCGGCAGTCCGTACCGGCCGCCGATGCCCTCGACGACCGCGGTGCACGATCCCGAGTTGGCGTAGAAGCCGTCAGCGGTGGCCGCCAGCTCCGGATGGTGCGTGTGCCCCGTGATGAACCCGTAGTAGCCGTCTGCGACGAGGTCGACGGCACGCTGGCGTGCGGCGTGGTTCTGCCCGTAGCCCCGGTCATCCAGGGCCAGCGCGCTGATCGACAGCCAGGCGCGCCGGACGAGGATGCCGACCACGGCGGCGAGCACGATGAGGTCGGCGATCGCGCCGTACCCGAGGATCTCGGCCCGGTGCACCCACGCGTCCGTGTCCGGGTAACGGGACCGGAAAGCGGTGAACTCCGGGATCCGGATCAGGACCAGGATCGCCAGCGGGAGCGCGATCAGCCACCACAGGCGGCGGCCCAGCTTGCGGTAGACGAGCCGGGAACCGATAAACGAGGGGAAGTCGGTCGGGTCCGCCATCTCGTGCGCCCCGTCAACCCAGCCGCGACCGAGGAACTCGATACGCGGGATGACCTCCCTGACGACGTGGTGACCAATCGGGGTGTCCAGCGGGTTGCGGGCGTCGCAGAAACAGTTGTACGGATCGAGCTGATGGCCGTGTTCCACCCGGATCTTGCGGCCTCCGGCCAGCAGCAGGTCTGCGGACAAGCACAACGTGGCCCCGGTCATCTCCCTGACCGTGTCCGCCGCCTTGACGTCCCAGGCCAGGTCGCCGTCGTGGTTGCCGATCGCGTAGATCACCTGTCCACCCCGCGCGGTGACCGCCACCAGCGCCGCGCACAGGTCCTCGTGCGCCCGCAAGATGTCGGTGGCCGTCGCCCCGGGGGAGCCCAGTAGCTCGACGACGTCCCCGGCCAAGATGACCGTGATCGCCCCGGTCTCGGCGTCCAGGTGCCGCGCCAGGGTCTCGCAGGACCGCCCGGATACGGCCGAACGGACCGGAGGCAAATGCAGGTCGCTGACCGTGATGACCTTGGCGTCGGGCGGGACGGCCACCTCGAGCAGGTCGGCGACCTCAGGTCGTGGCGCGGGCATACCTGCGTGTGTTCCCCGGCTCCCGGCAATGATGCCCTAGTAATGGCCAAAAATCATGTGGGCCAGGACCGGCTGCACCGGATACCTTCCCTACGTATGGAACTCGGCGAGTACCACCATCAGGAGGTCGAGGCGGCCGGCCGGGCGCTGTGGGAGGCGCACGACGTCTACGCCTACGACCGGGCCGCCCAGGGACCGGTGTTCAGCGTAGACACGCCGCCGGCCTACGTATCGGCGGCGCACCTGCATGTCGGACACGCGATGAGCTACTCCCAGCCCGACTTTATCGTCCGCTTCCGGCGGATGCGCGGGGAACGCGTGTTCTACCCGATCGGGTTCGACGACAACGGGCTGCCGACCGAACGGTACGTAGAGCAGGCGTACCACGTCCGGGCCGCGGATATGCCGCGGGCCGAATTCGCCGCGCTCTGCCTGGCCGAGACCCGGCGCACGGCCGAACGGTACGAGGACCTATGGCGGCGGCTGGGTCTGTCGGTGGACTGGTCGCTGCGCTACTCCACCATCGACGCGCGCTGCCAGCGAACCGCCCAGACCAGCTTCATCAAGCTGCACGAGGCGGGCTACCTGCGGCGCGCGCAGGACCCGATCTTGTGGTGCCCGGAAGATCGCACCTCGCTGGCCCAGGCGGACGTGGAGGATCTGGAGCGGACCAGCCGGCTGCACACGATCAGGTTCGCCGTCTCCGCTCCAGGTCCGCTTACCGAGGCGCTGATCGCCACCACCCGGCCGGAGTTGCTTCCGGCCTGCGTCGCGCTGTACCACCATCCAGCCGATTCCCGGTACGAGGGGCTGGAGCGGGCCGCGGTGCCGCTGTTCGGCTACGAGGTGCCGGTCCTGACCGACGAATCGGTGGATCCGGAGTACGGGACCGGGCTGATGATGGTGTGCACGTTCGGTGACCGCGAGGACGTGCTGAGGTGGCGGCGGGACGGCCTCCCGCTGCGGCTGGTGGTGGAGCCGGACGGCCGGCTGGGGGAGCTGGCCGGTGAGTTCGCCGGGCTGCCGCTGACCCAGGCCCGCGCGGCCATCGTCAAGGCCCTCACGGCGGCCGGGTGGCTGGTGGGCAGCGTTCCGGTCCGCCAGGTCGTCGGCGTGCACGAGCGGTGCCAGACGCCGGTCGAGTTCCAGATCCGGCCGCAGTGGTTCATCGCCGTGCGGGAGCACGCGGACCGCTTCCGGGCCCGCGCGGCCGAACTTGAGTGGATCCCCCCGTATATGCGGCGGCGGCTCGAGGACTGGATCGACGGTCTCAAGTGGGACTGGAACATCACCAGGCAGCGGCGATACGGCGTGCCGTTCCCCGTGTGGTTCTGCACGTCCTGCGCGACACCGGTCCTGGCCCGGCTACAGGACCTGCCGGTGGACCCGCTGGCGGACGAGCCGCCCGTGACGGCCTGCCCCTCCTGCGGGTCGGCCCTGGAGGCCGATCCCGACGTGATGGACACGTGGATGACATCCTCGCTATCACCGCAGATCAACGACGGATGGGCGCTTGGTTCTGGGACCGACCCCGCGCTGGCGCCGATGTCCATGCGGGTGCAGGCTTTCGAGATCATCAGGACCTGGCTGTTCTACTCGGTGGTCCAGTCCGAACTGCTGCTCCGGCGGGTACCGTGGCGCACCGCGCTCATCTCCGGCTGGGGCCTGAGCGAGCAGGGCAGGAAGCTGTCCAAGCGGGACCTGGACTCCTCAACGGGCGCCGACGGCTTCAACCGGTACGTGCCCGATGACGTGATGGCCAAGTACGGCGCGGACGCCCTCCGGCTGTGGGCGACCAAGGGTCGCATCGGCACCGACCTGCGGTACAACGAGAAGGACATCAGGACCGGCCGGAAATTCGCGGTCAAGCTGTGGAACGTGGGCCGGTTCCTGTCCCTGAACCTCGGCGCGCCCGGCGTTCCTGCCGCCGGGCCCGCGCCCGGTGAGCGGAACATCGTGGACCGGTGGGTCCTCTCGCACCTGGCCGACGCGGTGGCCGAGGCCACGGCGGCGTTCGAGGCCTACGACTACATGCAGGCCCACCAGGCCGCTTCCCGGATGTTCTGGTCCATCTACTGCGACCGCTACCTCGAGATGATCAAGGACCGCCTCAGCCCCGGCCCCCACCCGGATAGTACGGATTCGGATAATCCGGACCGGGATAGTGCGCTTCGGACCCTGTGGGAGTCCTACCGGGTGCTGCTGGGACTGTTCGCGCCCTTCGCCCCCTTCGTGACCGAACGCATGTACCAGCACTTCTACCGCCCGCACGAGGGCGTCGTCTCGCTGCACGCGACCCGCTGGCCGGTACCGGACCCGACCTGGCGCAGCGACCGGTCGGCGGTGGACCAGCTGGCGGTCATCCTGGACGCCACCCGGGCGCTGCGCAGCGCCCAGCGGCTCGGCAACGCGGCCCGGCTCAGCCAGCTCATCGTCCAGCCGCACACCCCCGAGGCCGATGCCCTCCTCGACCGGATCGCCGAGCCCCTCCGGATCGCCGCCCGCGCCCGCACCCTAACCCGCGCCCCGACCCCAACCCGCGCCCCCCATCCCGACCCCGCAAGTCCCACCCACCCCAGCGGCATCCACGGCATCACCGTCAACATCATCGTGTAGGGGATTTCGTTGATCACGAAGACTTTTAGCCCATTTTCGGGGGTAAAAGTCTTCGTG
>JBEKKH010000215.1:0-10934 GCA_050010815.1 Streptosporangiaceae bacterium
CAGGACGCCTGGTTCGGGCTGGTCAAGCCGCCACCCTTCGGCCTGCTTACACCGATGGTGATGGCGACACAACGGACTATGAATGCATTGGCAGATATTGCTGATGACCTGGGAAAACGATCCACGTCTGCGGTATTAGTGGGCGGGCCTGCCCAGCTCTGCTAGGAGTAGTTCGCCGACCAGCTGAACGGTGTCCGCATCTACATCCGCGCCTTCGGGGAGTTCACGGACCCGGCGGAACGAGTGGTCTTTGAGGTCAATGAACCATCGGTGCGCGTGAAGGCGTGCATCTGCTGCGAGCTGCGGGGCAGCCTGACGTAGCTGCGCGAGCGCTGACGGGCCTGCATGTCGGTCCAGGGTGAGCCGGATGATGTCCAGTAGGTCTGTTCGCTCCTTGTCCGCCGACCGGTTCATGATCGACTGAAGCTTCATGGCGATCAGCGGGCCAGGCTCGGCGACGCGCGCAAGAACCTCGGTGCTTGCCGCCGGCAGCGGAGCAGTGGCACGGATTCTCAACGGCGTGGCGGTTTCGATAGCCCAGGCATGAGAGAGTACGGCAAGCCGGTCGGTTTCGTCTTCCGGAAGCTGGCTGAGCTCAGCACATCAAGCTGGGGCCGATCTCCGGCTGCACGGCGGCTTGCGGTGTCAAGGTCGCCGGTGGCCCGGTACGCGATGCCGAGCCGGCACAGGACAGCCAGACCGCCGATGACGACTGCCTTGCGTCCGGTTCGGGCCTCAAGCTCGGGAATCGCTCGCACAATGGCGAGCATCGACTTTCCGGCCAGGTCTACGACTGGGGCCTGTGTTGCCGCGCCGTCGGTCACCAGACTCTCCGCCACGGCCGCGGAGACTGCCAGCCCTCCAGGATCTCGCGACCGCGTCCCGGGTCACGCGCTAGGTCAAGGGCAACGAATAGGGGGTTCGCCAGCGGCCAGTGCTCGCTGCCGAACGTCCACGCCTCTGGGTCCTGCTGACGGACGGTGGGATCAATCCGCTGCTGGCAGACTGCCGGAACAGGGGCAACGCGGACGCTCGCTCGCCGGTCAGCAGAATCCGCCGCCACGCCTAGCAGCCGCATGGCCCGACCGAACGTTGCCTGGCTAGGTACATAGAACTCCGGCGGGTGGTCCGACCGTGCCGCGACCGGAGCCCCATACGCCGCAGCGGCAAGCGTACCGGTAAGCGCCCAGCCAGGCCGTGTTGAGACATCGTCGAACCCGAGCTGCAGCGCAGCGTTCACCGATCCAGTGCCAGGGCGCGGCAGATCCGCGAGAGCAGCTTCGCGGGAGATCCAGGCGCTAGCCGTCTCCCAGAACAAGTCCGGAAGAACGGCAAGGCCGTCGGCCCTGATAAGCCCCTGCTTGCGTAGTGCGCCGAGCACCTCCGAGACAGTGCTCGGCGACCTGCTGAGGGTACGGGCGAGGTCCCGGACGCCATGCCGGACGCCAGGTTCCAGGAGAAGCGAGCACGCGACCTCCAATCCAGCGGGGCCGGAGAACGCATCGGTGCGCTCACTTCGCTCCTTCACTGGCGGCACATCTACATCCACGAACAAGCCCTGCCCGGCCAGATGCAGATGCCCGCGCAGGTCCAGCCATCCCCAGCCATGACTTGCCAGCTCCGCGCGAGCCGCCTCAGGAATCCTGTCTGCGACCAGCACATGCAGCGCGTCAGGTCGTCCTGACCGATCCTGCTGCGCTAGCAGGCGAGAGACATCGGAGGGATTAGCCGCCGATACTCTCTTAATCTCGACAAGTATGCGCCGACCATCGTTGTCCAGCATCACCAGGTCAGGCGCATCTAGCTGGCCTTGTCCGACGACAGGCAGGCCGATATGGTTCACTGTCTCGGTGAAGACATCCGCAAAGTCTGCTTCTTCTGGAGTCACCAGTACAAGGTAGCAAGTGTTCGGTGTTCGGTGTTAACCGAACACCGAACACTATTGTCCGCGTGATGTCCGTCTTGTGCCATAGAACGAGGCCGGGGGCACAGCGATCACCCGCAAGCACGGCAGCTGCCAGCTCCCGGACCTCTACGCAGACATACCACTCGTCCGGGCGGCACTGTTCTACGGTGGAACTCGGCAGCCAAGGTCAGGGTGTCGCGGTCGGCCTGCTCATCCTGCTTCGAGCGGGGTTAGCGGACCTCGACCAAGGCTCTTATCAGGGAAGTACCGTCGTTGTCCTCGTCCTCGTCCATGCCGGCTCCTTCGAGGAGCCAGGCGGACAATGTGTGTCATTATCGTTTGCGCCGTAGGCCATGGCCGCATTGGCAGATATAGGCGTTGAACTGCGGAAACAGCCTACTGAGCTTGGCGCGGCGGCGTCAGGGCAAGCCTTAGGACGTAGCCTTGGTGGTGAGTCCTGCTGGTGATCCGCCGGGACCGGATCAGCGAGGAGATCGGCGCCATGACGGACATCACCAGCCTGCTGCATGTGCTGGAGCCGGGGCACGCCGCACGCACCGGCCCAGAGTTCAGCGAAGCAGGGCGCGGCACCTATTACCTGGCACGAGGACCGCGCGCTGGGGCTGGGATTTAGGCGCACACTGGCAAACTCGCGCCACAGCGAGCATCGTGCCCCCGCATGGTGGATGTAACGCGGTCAGATGCCGTCCCTGACGTGTGCGTTGAGCATCTCACGCCCGTTGCCCTCGCGGAACGGATGCAGGGCGTTGACTTCGCCCAGGTAGTAGTGGGCCAGCCTCCCGACGAATGCGTCGCGGCGCAGACCGCGCAGGCAGTCCTCGCCGTGCAGTTCGCGGAAGACAATAGCCGCGGACGAATCTATGTACTGCGGGAGGCAGAACATAGGCCCCTTGGCGATACCCACCGTCCGGATCTGCCCGGCCCACTCGTAGATGTCCCTGAAGATCCGCTCATGGATCTCACGCAGGTGAGGCAGGTCGTAGCTGGGGGAAACGGGGGAATCGTCCAGCAGGATCAGGGCCGCGTGGGTGATCTCCCGCTCTGCGGCCTCAAGCCCGGCGGCGGTGCCCAGCCTGAGCTTGTTGTACAGGACCCCGGTAACCGGATCACTGTACGGATCCTCCGGCATTTACGACTCCCGGTAGCGCGCCACCGTCCTGCGGTACAGTTCGGTCGCGCTGATCTCCCCGTCCACGTATGCCGCGACTTCCCGGTCATGGTCCGGACTGAACGGGCCCGGTAGCTCCACCTGCACGGACTATGCCGAAGCGAGGGCGGAGTCCAGCCGTGCGCATTGCCGCGACAGCGCCTCGTACCGTTCGTAGACCTCGTACGGGAGGAGGACAGCCTCGGGCTTGCGGTGCGGCCCGAACGCGACCGGCTCCGCCGTGTCTTGAGCGAGGCATCCCTCTTCGCCGTTTTCCACGTCGTGGCGGGTGCTAGGAGCCGGGCTGGCTGGTTTCGGTGCACCGGCGGGGGGCCGCTGCCCGCTCCCGTCCTTGTTAACCGTCTCCGGCGGCAGGTGCGGGCGGGAGCAGGCCGGTCAGGATGCGGGTCACCGCGCGCTCGAACAGCGGTTCTCCGGGGATGCCGTCCTCGTCGGACGGGCCGGCCAGGGCGGCTGCCAGGTGCGGGTGCTGACCGGCCGCGGCGATCCCTGGGAGGTAGCCACCCAGTGAGTGCTGCCACTGGGCGATGTCCTGCCCGGCCTGCTGCTGGCCGATCTCGGTCTGCGCGAACAGCCGGATGGCGGCGGAGAACAGGCCGACCGTTTCCAGCTTGGCCGGCCCGGACAGGCCGGTGCGGGCCATCGCGGCCAGCGTGTGCTCGATGAAGGCGACCGCGTTCGGCCCGGGCAGGTTCCCGATCGCCGGGATGTCGAGCAGCCAGGGGTGCCGGTGATAGATCGCGCGGCCCTGCTGGGCGAGCCTGAGCAGCCGGTCGACCGGGTGACCTGAGCCGGGCCTCTCGTAGGAGTACTCGCCGAACACCTGGTCGGCCATGAGTTCTACCAGCTCTTCCCGGCTGGCCACATAGCGGTACAGGGACGCGGGGGCGGTACCGATCGCCGCCGCAGCAGCGCGCATGGTGACCGCGCCGAGGCCGCTGGCGTCGGCCAGCCTGACCCCTGCGTACGCGATTTCCGCCCGGCTGTGCTCCGGTGACGGCCCGCGGGCCGAGCGCTCCGGGCGGATCCAGATGCTCTGGCCGCGGCTGACGGGCTTCGGGTCTTCCATCATTGCGAACAGTGTATGCAGTAAGTTAGCATCGATATACAGCGAACATTGATCGCAGTTTCGGTCCTGGCCGAGGTGCGGGCGCCAACGACCCCGGAGGAAACAATGAACGATGCCGCGCAGGCTGGCCAGTGGGCCAGCACGTGGACGCCCACGCAATATGCCCGGAACGGCCCGGTGAAGATCGCGTATGACCAGTTGGCCGACGCGGCCGGCGATCCGCTGGTGCTGGTTATGGGTCTTGCGGTGTCCCGGTTCTGGTGGCCGGCCGGGCTGGGGCAGGCGTTCGCGGACCAGGGCTTCGAGGTGGCCCGCTACGACCAGCGGGACGCCGGGCAGTCCACCCGGATGCCCGACACCGGGAGCAGTAACCCGTTCGCCGCGGTGACCCGCAAGCGGGGTGCCTACTCGTCGGAGGATATGACCGACGACGCGGTCGCCGTGCTGGACGCGCTGGGCTGGGAACGGGCGCACGTTTTCGGCGCGTCCCTCGGCGGGATCATCGCCCAGCGCATCGCGCTGCAGCACCCCGACCGGGTGCTCAGCGTCGTGTCGGCCATGGGCATGCCGAGCGACGCGGTCGGGATCAAGGGGGGACGGTACGTGCGCTTCGGCACTCTGGCCAAGTTGGCCCGGGCCAAGTTCCCCGAAGGCCGGGACGGGGACATCCAGCTCTCGCTCATGCTCGCCCGCGAACTCGCCTCTCCCGACTACCCCTTCGATGAACGCGCCGCGCGGGAGTGGATCGAACGCGAGGCCGACAGCGGCCCGCGGGACACGAAAGCGCAGAGCAGGCAGGTCGGCGCCCCGTGGCACGGCCCGAAGCTGCGGGAACTGCACAAGCCCGTCCTCGTCCTGCACGGCGACCGGGACCCGATCCTGCGGGTGAGCGCCGCCCGGGCCACCGCTAAAGTCATCGACGGCGCCCGGCTGGTGATCCTCGCCGGCGTTGGGCACGACCTCCCCGCACCGCTGTGGCCAGTCATCGCCAAGGAGGTGCGCCAGCTCGCCGATCAGGCACGGACTCCCTCAGGCTGAGTGGCTCAGCCGCCTGTTCAAACTGCTGCCCAGGGCGGCTCGCCGCCGGACATGGCTGAGGCGGCAGACTGCTCCGGATCGACCAGTGGCGCGCCTGTAAACGCATATCCTTTCGTTTCAGTGTGATCAGGTATTAGTTTCTGCCCGATCATGGCGTGGAGCAAGAAATATCGCTACGCCAATGGCAGCGAGAATTACGGCCCCGGCGGCGCACAGCAGGGCAGTGTGCAGTCCGGCGACGAAGGCCAGCTTTGCTTGTGCGGCCGCGGGTCCGCCGAGATGAGCTGCGACCGCTACCGACTGGCGGACTTTCTCGGCGAGCGGGGCGGGCATACTGCCGAGGATGAGGTGATTGCGGTAGGTCGTGGCGAGAATACTGCCGATTACGGCGATGCCGACGGCGCCGCCCAGCTCACGTGATAGGTCGTTCATGGCCGAGGCGACGCCTTGCTGGGAGCCCGGCAGTGCCGCGGTGATCGCGCTCGTTGCCGGAGTCATTGCTGCTCCCATGCCGGCACCGAGGATGATCAAGCCAACGGCTATGAGCAGGTAGGGGCTGGTGGCGGTGAGTTGCGCCAGCAGGACGAGCGCCCCCGCTATCAGGCCGAGACCTGTCACGCAAACCGCTCGGGCTCCGATTCGTGCGGCCACGTTCGGGGCAATTCTCGCCGCAGGCATGAGCGCTCCCGCCAACGGCAAGATGCTGACCGCAGCCACCAGCGGGCTATCGCCGCGCACAATCTGGAGAAACTGCAGCATAATGAAGATGAACCCGAAAAAGGCGAAGAACTGCACAAAGATTGACAGGGTCCCGGCAGCAAGACGGGGGCGCCGGAAGATTCGCGGATTGAGCATCGGGTGCGCCCGCTTGAGTTCCCAGCCGACGAACGCGCCTAGCACCGCAAGCCCGGCGCCGATGCCGCCCAGCGTCCGTATGCTGAGCCAGCCCTGGTCGGGAGCTTCAATGACCGAGTACACCAGGGCAACGAGCCCGACGACCGCGATGGCCGCTCCGCTGATGTCGAGCCGGGGGGCATCGCTGTCGGCGGATTCCGGGACGTAACGAAAGGTCCCGGCGATCGCCGCGACGGCGAGGACCACGTTGAGCCCGAACACCGATCGCCACGACCAGAACTCCAGGAGTACCCCCGATGTGAGCAGCCCGAGCACGGCACTGGCACCCGCGACACCGGCCCACATACCGACCGCCCGTGTCCGTTCCGCTGAGGGGAAGGTACTGGTGATCGTCGACAGGGTCGCCGGCATGACCAGGGCTGCACCGAGGCCCATCACACCTCGCAGAAGGATCAGCTCGCTGGCGGAGCCAGCTGTCATCGCCACCGCTGAGGCCGCGCCGAAGATGGCCAGCCCGGCCAGCAAAGTGGCTCGTCGCCCGTAACGGTCACCAAGCGCTCCGGCGGGCAGCAGCAAAGCGGCAAAGACCAGGGAGTACGCATCGATCACCCACTCCAGCTGGGTCAGGCTGGCGTGGGTACTCCGGGCGATGTCGGGCAGCGCAACGTTGAGCGATGCCACGGCCGAGACCACCGCGGCCAGGGCTAGGCAGACCACCGCGGTTATTGCACCGTGCCTGGCCTTTCCCGGTGAAGGTTGAGTGGACGTCCGCATCATTCCTCCGAAGTTGCAGCTATTTCACGGTGTTGCTGAAAGTGCCCGGGAACTCGCCGGCGTCCCCCGCGGCCTCATTGGCGCAGACGCGGGCATCCGCCACCAGACCAGACGACCTCTGACACCGCCCGAGGCGCGCCAGCTGCTTCCGGCCTGCATCTGAGTCATTGTTTCCTCGCCGCGACGTACCAGATGCCACCAGTTGTTTGCCAACGACTGTTGTCACCATATAGCCCTAACCCACAAGCGTCAACACCCGTTGGCCAACGTGCGTTGTGGTATCGTGCTCTCATGGCCGGAAACGCAGTAGCCAACTCCCAGAAGCGCGGAGACTCGCTCCCCGGCGCCGGAGGGCCTCGCTCGATTCCGGCTCGCCGCGCGATCCTTGCCGCCGCCCGAGCGCGGTTCGCCGCCGAAGGCTATGAGCGCGCTACCGTGCGGGCGATCGCCGCCGACGCCGGTATCGACGCGTCGATGGTGATGCGTTACTTCGGATCCAAAGAAGACCTGTTCGCCGCAGCCGCAGATATTGACCTGCGCCTTCCCTCACTAAAAGACGTCGATCCCAACCATCTGGGCAGGGTCCTCGCCCGCCATTTCGTCTCTCTCTGGGAGGGAAGTCCCAACGACGAGGCGCTGATATTCCTACTGCGAACTGCGCCCACACATGAGGGAGCGAGCGAGCGCATGCGCGAGATCTTCGCTCAACAGACATCACCGGCCATTAGTTCGTTGCTCGGCGGAGCCGACGGACCCCGGCGTGCCGGGCTGGCTGCCAGCCAGTTGCTCGGCCTTGCCCTGTGCCGTTACGTGCTGAGAATCGAACCGCTCGCCAGTCAGGACCCGGACCAGCTCATTGCCGACATCGCCGAAACCATTCAGCGATACCTCACCGGGCCGCTCTCACCGGAAGTGGTGGGGTGAGCTCCACGTCATAGAGAACCTCTTCCTGCTTGTCTCGCGGGTAGCGGACCAGCACCGGGTTCATGAGCGCCACCAAGTGCCCACAGTGCTGAGCTCGGCCTTGATGTAATCCTTCCCGCCAGGACCGAAGGGCGTGCGATGTGGTGCACGCCTGGGCCTAGAGCGGAGGATGCCATCCCCCGCACCGCTGGCCTAGGTGCAGGTGGTGCCGTTGACCGAGAACGACGTCGGTGAGGCGTCGCTGGCTGACCAGGTGCCCTGGAAGCCGAGCGAGGTGGAGCCGCCCACGGTGATGGTGGCGTTGTAGCTCTCGTTCGTGATCGTGACGTTCTCGCCCGACTGGCTGGCCACGCCGTTCCAGGCGTCGGTGATTTTCTGGTCGCCGGGGAAGGTGAAGGCGAGCGTCCAGCCGTTGATGGCCGAGCTGCCGGTGTTGGCGATCGTGATGTTGGCGGTGAACCCGCCCTGCCATTGGTTGGGGGTGTAGGTGACCTGGCAGGCGCCAGAGGGGTTGCCGGTGCCGATCGTCCAGGTGAAGCTCGCCGTTCCCTTGGCCCCGGTGCCGTCGGTGACGGTCACCGTGACGCTGGAGCTGGCCGCCGTGGTCGGGGTGCCGGAGATCAGGCCGGTGGAAGAGCTGATCGACAGCCCGGCCGGCAGGCCGGCGGCGCTGTAGGTGAGGGTCTGGCCGGTCGCGGAGTCCGACGCCCGGATCTGCAGGCTGGCCGCGGTGCCGACGGTGCCGGTCTGGTTGCCGGGGTTGATGACTGTGACCGTGTTCCCGGTGCCGGTGCCGCTGGTACCGACCACATAGGTCTCCAGCGAACGAGCCGGGATCGTGCCGGTGAACGCGCCGCCGCTGACCGAGGTGGTCGCCTGCGCTGCGATGTCATTCGAGGCGTTGGTCAGGAACGGGGTCACGGTCGCGCCGTTCGGCGTGCCGGTGCCGGACAGCGAGTAGCTCACCGTGTCCGGGCTTGACCCCGTGTTGAGCACCACGACGGAGATCGTGCCGTTGGTGTTCTTGAACGCATCCAGGGTGAGGTTGCCGTCGGAGGTGGACGCGCCGATGCGGACCGCGCCAGGCCGGACGAAGTCACTGAAGTTGCCGAGCGCCCATAGCCGGCCCGACGGAGTAACGGTCGACCCGTTGATCTGGATCAGGCCCTCGTTGTCGCCGTTCTCCGAAGGCGTCGTCGAGCCCCACCAGTAGAGGAATGCACTCAGGTTCGCGGAGTCCAGACCGGCGAAGATGTGCTGGGCCCAGGTGAGGCCGGAGGCGTCGGAGCCATCGTCCCAGGCGGGATCCCATGTCTCGAACGTGGACCACTCGGTCTCCCAGGCGGGCTTGGACCAGCCGGACAGCGGGGTGGTGGGTGCCTCGGTGTACCCGTGGCTGGTGAAGACCGCCGTGTCGGCGCTCGCGGTCGGGTCCGCCTCGATCGCGGCAGCGTACTGCTGGGCGTAGTCCCAGCCTTCGGTCGCGCAGCATTCGACTCCGGTGCCGGTGCCGGCCATCGTCGGGCCGAACACGTCGAGGAACTGGGCCGTCTGCGCCGGGGTAACTTGCATGCTGTCGTAGCTGGTGGACAGGTTGGCCTCGTTCTCCGGGCCGACGTAGGTCAGCGGATCGCCGGCTGCGGCGTAGTCCGCCGCGTACTGCTTGAGGTAGTTGGCGTAGGCCTGCTCCCAGTTACCGCTGCTGCAGGTGGCGCCGGACATGCCGCAGACCGCGCCGCCGTTGTCGGTCTCGTCGTTGGTCTTCATGAACGCCGGCGCGGACCAGGCGTCGGCGAACACGTTCGTGACGCCGAAGCGGGCCTTGATCTGCTGGGCGAACCAGAGCTGGCCCATGTCTTGGTCGATGGAGGCCAGTGACACGTAACTCGGCGCAGCGGACGGGGAAGACGGTGCGGTTGGCTCGATCGTATCGCCGGAATCCGCGCTGATCTCGTTCCGCAAGATGGTGAGGCCGGCCCCGCCGGACGTGCCGTACAGCAGGTTCAGTGCCTGGGTCTGCACCGCCGACGACGCGTTCATCACGGTCGCGGCCTCGCCGAACCCCTCCGACGCGCCGAAGCCGGTGATTGCCTGGAACGTCGTGCCGCCGTTGACGGTCGCGGTAGAGGCCGCGAACGCGGGGACGGCCGGCCCGGCGACCGCTATCGTTCCCGCCGTGAGGACGGCCCCCGCGGCCACTGTCGCGAGGTGGATAAGTCGAATTCGGCCCGGCATCGCGTGTTCCTTTCTGCCCGCGGAGATATTCCTGCGGCATGGAGACATTACGACGGACAGCGGAACGAACAAGACCTCGGGCGCCGAAAATTTTCCGAAAGTTCTCGGCACGCTCGCAGGCGCAGGTCCTCGCTGGTGTCGGCCCGGCACCGAGAGCCGGCCACGGTGAAAATTTCGCGCACCCGTCGTGCCTCTGGCCGCATGAAACCTCGGGTTCAGGCGGCACAGGTCGTCCCGTTCACCACGATCCCGGTGCACGAGCCGTACATGACCGCCACCTAGACCGTCGACGGCAACCCGGTCGGCTCGGTGCAGTACTACTTCTACGACCCGTACATCGACGAGTTCACCCATGACGAGGCGATGTATTCCAACCTGGTCAGCGCGGGGTTCCCGTCGACGGTCGGCATGCTGATCGACACCTCGCGCGACGGCTGGGCCGACCCGTCGCTGCGGCCCACCAGCGCGTGCCCGTTCCGCGGTGACTGGTGCACCCCGGAGAACGCCGGCATCGGCGCCCCGCCGCAGGCGAACCCCCGATTCCACCTCCACCCATCTGTACGTCTACGTGTGGGTTAAGCCGCCGGGTGAGTCGGACGGCACCTACCGGGCCTACTCCGGCACCGTGAGCGAGACAGCCGCCCTGTCCCCCCGGGTATTCCGGACGGACCGGGGAGGCCTTTCCCGGCCCGGGCCCTTATGCCTTCGTGAGCAGGCCGGTCATGAGCGCACTCTCCGCACCGGGCGAGGCCGGCGAGGTGATGAAGATGGCGATGTCCCCTTGCCGGGCGCCGAGGGTGTTACTTACCGGCCTTCTCGCCGTGTAGCTGGCCAGGTAGGCGGCGTCCCCGAGGCCGTTCACCGTGCCGACCGACTGATGCAGGCTGGCCTGTGAATTCCTGGCTTGCGCAAACTCAGCGGCGGTCTCGCCGGTCTGATAGCGG
>JBEKKH010000216.1:0-11591 GCA_050010815.1 Streptosporangiaceae bacterium
GACGCTGGCCTGGTCGACCGGGACAAGCGCGGCGTGTGGGTCTACTACCGGGCCCGCCCCCAGGCCCTAGCCGCCATCGGCGCCCTGATCGGCTGCACCCCGCAGTAACAACGCCCCGCTACCCGGAAGGCAGGAAGCCATGACCACTCCGGCCGAACTCGACCAGGTCCGCGACCAGGTCCGCGACCAGGTTCGCGCCCGGTACGCCCAGGCCGCCCGCACTGTGACGGCCGGCGGCGTCCCCAGCTGCGGTGACACGTGCGCCGGCCCGGACGAACCCGGCACCGGTGCCGGGCTGTATTCCGCCGGCGAGCAGGACGAAGTCCCCGCCGATGCCGTGACAGCCAGCCTGGGCTGCGGCAACCCGCTCGCGGTGGCCGACCTCCGCGACGGCGAGACCGTCCTTGACCTGGGCTCAGGCGGCGGCATCGACGTGCTCCTGTCAGCCCGCCGGGTCGGTCCGGCCGGGAAGGCCTACGGCCTGGACATGACCGAGGAAATGCTCAGCCTCGCCCGCGCCAACGCCGCCCGCGCCGGAGCAGCCAACGTTGAGTTCCTGCCCGGCCACATCGAGGCGATCCCGCTGCCGGACAGCTCCGTCGACGTGATCATCTCCAACTGCGTGATCAATCTGTCCGGCGACAAGCCCGCCGTCTTCGCCGAGAGCTTCCGCGTCCTGCGACCCGGAGGCCGCCTCGGCGTCTCCGACATCCTGGCCGAGGACCACCTCACGCCCGCCGAGCGTACCGAACGCGGCGGTCCCATCGGATGTATCGCAGGCGCCCTGTCCTTCGCCGAGTACCACGACGGGCTCACCCACGCCGGCTTCACCGGCATCAGCATCAGCCCCACGCACCAGGTGGCCACCGGCCTGCACTCCGCCATCATCCGCGCGGTCAAAGCCTAGCCAACCCGCCCGGCAACCATGCCAGACCCGGCCGAAGGCGTACGCATCAAGGCAATGACCAGCGCGCACAGCGCTGCCGTGCTCGCGATCTACCAGGCAGGAATCGAGGAGGGCAACGCCACCTTCGAGACCCGTTCGCCAAGCTGGCAGGCCTTCAGCGCGGCTCGGCTTCCCCGCCACCGTTATGTTGCTGTCGACGCGGCCAGCGTCGTCGGCTGGGTGGCCGCCTCGGCGGTGTCGAGCCGACCGGTATACGCCGGAGTCGTCGAGCACTCGGTCTACGTGGATCGCGACGTCAGAGGCAAGGGCGTCGGGCGCCTGCTGCTCAGCGCCCTGATAACGTCCACCGAGGCCGCAGGCATCTGGACCATACAATCCGGCATCTTCCCCGAGAACACCGCCAGCATGTCGCTGCACCGAGCCGCCGGGTTCCGCATCGTCGGAACCAGGGAACGCATCGGACAGCACTACGGCCTTTGGCGCGACGTCATCCTCATCGAACGCCGAAGCCAGATCCGGCAGCCAAAAGATGTTCGTCCACGTTGCCGATGACCGCCGGGTCGAGATCCAATTGAGGCGCAGCTCGCCCGCCGCTCGTCCCGCCCGCCGCTCGTCCCGCCCGCCGCTCGTCCCGCCCGCCGCTCGTCCCGCCGCCCGCGCCCCTGGCGTCCCGCCCTCCACACCCGTCCCGCCCGCCCCACTAGAATCCATTTTCCGTGGTGGATCCGGGTTTGGCGGTGGATCGGGTGTACGGGGATGCACCGGATCCGCCACGGAGCCCGGATCCGCCACAATCATTCGCTCGGCCCATCGCACTACAGGCACGCACGTGCTGTCCCGTCACATACGCATCAGAGATCCAGCGGCATAGCCGTCACCGCACAGCAGCAGTGCACCGCTAGACGCGTCACCCCATCTCCGAGCCATACGACAGCCTCGAAGGCCCCCAAAATCTCCGTGAAGCGCATATCTTCCATGATCTTCTGGTACGGGCTGGGCCTGCGATGCGCTGGGTACCGTGATGCCGACGGGACCATAGCGATTTACCAAACGCTCGCTTAATGGTTCCCGCGCCGGGGATCGTTCGGCACTTTTGGTCGTTATAACCCGTTATAACCGCAAAAGTGCCGAACGATCGTGAATCAATCCAAGCCAACCGGGCTTTCCCGGACCGCGTCGCGGGTGTACCGCCGGATGGCCAGGTCCTCGATCCGGTCCAGCCGGTGCAGCAGATCGCGCAGCTCGGCCAGGAAAACTGCCCGCCGCTGCGCGACCTCGGGGCCGGCCTCGAGCAGCCCCCGGTTCCGCATCAGCGCAAGCGCGGTCTGGAACAGCAGCACGGAGACCGACTCCGAGCTGCGCAGCCGCCGCTGGGCCACGTACTGCTGCCCGAGCCCGAGCGCCCGCCTGATCAATTCGGCGTCCGCGGCCGGGTCCCCGTCGAGCATCAGCAGGTCGTCGTGTACCAGCACGTCGGCGACCAGCCGGTACGCCTCGACGAACGGCCGCACCAGCAGGTGCGACACCAGCGGCCGCATCCGCCCCAGAAGCTCGTCCGCCCCGGCCGGCCCAGCCGCCAGATGTTCTTCCCAGGCCGGGTCGTGCCGCTCCATTTCCTCGCGTATCTGGCGCCGGTGCTCGTCCCGGTCCTTGAAGTAGAACTCGAACTTCAGCAGGTCGCGGAGCCAGCCGATCTCGGTCCAGAACGCCGCCACCGGATCGGCCCCGTCAGTATCGGCCCCGTCAGAGCCGGCCCCGTCAGTATCGGCCCCGTCAGAGCCGGCACCCTCAGAGCAGGAGCGGAGCACGGCTAGCTCGCACAGCGCCGTGTCGAGCATGAAGTGGATCAGCGAGTTCCGGTAGAAGGTGGCGGCCAGCTGGTGGTCGGGCCCGATCAGCCAGACCGGCTCCCGGCCATCCGCGGCGCAGGCGACCAGCCCGCCCGCCACCAGCGCGTCCAGCGTCGCGCGCACCGGCTCGGCCGCGGCCAGCGCCGGGACGCTCGCCGTGCTCGGGATGGCCCGGCTGGCCAGGTAGTCAAGCGCGTCGGTCAGCGCCAGCCTGATCTGGTCGAAGGTCAGCCCCGCGCCGTGCATGGCCAGCAGGATGGTGGTGATCAGCGCGGTCGCCGTGACCGGCATGCCCTGGTTGATCCGCCAGGCGACCTCGAACGCCACCTTCTGCAGGGCCCGCCGCCGGGCATCGGAATCAAGCGCGGCCCCAAGACCCGGCCCCGGCGGCCCGAGGAAGTCGCTCAGCGGCACCGGTTCGCCGAAGCGCACGTAGATCTTGCCGTAGCGGTGGGCGCCCTGCGCCTTGATGAAGCCGTAGAGCCAGCCGAACCCTTCCGGCTTCTTCTGCGCACCCTGCGCGTACTCGGCGTACTCGGCGATCTCGTGCAGCTGGTCGAAGCTCACCGACACCGGCAGCAGCAGCAGGTCGTCCACGCGCCCGGTCAGGTAGGCGTCGGCGGCGTAGGACAGCAGCCCGAGCCGCGGCGGAAGCATCTTGCCGGTGCGTGAGCGGGTGCCCTCGATCGACCAGGACAGGTTGAACCGCTTTTCCAGCACGTAGCCGACGTATTCGCGCAGGACGTACTTGTACAGCGGGTCGTCGGCGGTCGAACGCCGGATGAAGATCACCCCGGCCCGCCGCATAATCGCGCCCATCGGGCCGAACGCCATGTTGATCCCGGCGAACAGGTGCGCCGGAGGCAGCCCCTTCTCCTGCATGGCCGCGGCGAGCACGAGCGTGTCCAGGTTCGAGCGGTGCGACCAGAGCAGGATGCCCGGCTGGCGCTGCATCGCCGCGCGCAGCCGTTCGACCTGAGTGTCGTCGTAGTCGATCTGCGGGTCGAACCCCCGCTGGAAGATCAGCCGCCCGACCACCGGCATGACGTCGATGAGGCGGCGGCTCCAGCCCGCGACGAGCTCGTCGAGGACCTGGCCCGCTTCGGCCGGCGACGGCGTCCGTCCCGCCGTGGTCCGCACCTGGCGCAGGCCGGCCAGGAACCGGCGCGAGGACAGGATCTCCTCCTTCACCAGGCTCGGCGTCTTGTACCTGGGGCCGCGCAGCTGGTACTCGGCGCGGTCGAGCGCGAGCGTGGCCCGGCGGGCCACGTAGGCGGCGAAGTCGGACTCCTGCTCGCCGCCGGTGGTCTCCGTCCAGCGGCGCCGCAGCTCACCGCAGGTCGCGGGCTCGCCGACCAGGACCTTAGCCCGGTCCGGGTGGCGGGCCAGGATCCGCCGCTGCTGCCGTTCGCTCGGATGATACGGGTCACGACCCGGCAGCAGGTCGGTCAGCCGCGGGGCCCGGCCGCCCTCGAGCAACCAGGCGACCCGGGCCGGCACCAGCCGGACGTCGGGCTCGGCCAGTACCTCCGCCGGGATCCGCGCGCTGCTCGGCGGCCCGAAGCTGACCGGCCGGCCGGTCCCGCCGATCCGGTCGCGGATCAACCGGTCCTCGGTCGGGGTAGCCGCCTGGATCAGCAGCACCGTGCTCACGATTGTGCCGAACGGCCGTCGGTCCCCGCGCCAGGCCAGTCGGCCAGCAGTGCGGTGTAACTCGCCCTGACCTGCTCGATCCGCTCGGGCAGGTTGACCAGCGTCCAGTCCTGCACGCTGATCGGCGGCAGCACCGCGATGTCGACGGTGCCCGGGTTGAGCGTGGCCGAGCTGCGGCCCGCCACCGAATCGGAGTTCCTGATCACGATCGGGACGATCGGCAGACCGGTCGCCATGGCGATCCGGAACGCCCCCTTCTTGAACGGGCCGACCCCAGCGACCCCAGCGACCCCAGCGACCCCGTCAGCCCCGGCGACGGCCCGGGCGTCCATCCGGGTTCCCTCCGGCGCGATCACGATCGACAGGCCCTTGCGCGCGGCCGCCTCGACGGGCGCCAGCCCGGCCACCGCCGAGGCGGTATCGGCCCGGTCGATGAACGCGGCGTCCATCAGCTTGCCGAGCGGGCCGGCCACCGGGTTGCGCTCGAGCTCCTTCTTGGCCACCCCGGTCCAGTTGTCTTTGACCAGCGCGGCCACCATGAACACGTCGAAATTGTTGCGGTGGTTGAACAGGAACACAGCGGGCCGGCGCGCGGTCAGGTTCTCGGCGCCGGTCACGTTCAGCTTCACGCCGCTCAGGGCCAGCACGGTCTCCGGCCAGAACCTGGTCAGGAAGTTGACGCCGGTGCGTTTGTTCCGCGCCAGCATGCCGATGCCCAGCGCGCCCGTGGCCAGCGGGCCCAGCGAGCCGACCGCGGCCAGGCTGCGGACCCGGCCCAGCCAGCCGCCGTCGCCCCGGCTGCTGAACCGCAGCACGGGCCAGCCGCGGCGGCTGGCCACCTTGGCCAGCCGCGGCCCGGGATTGACCGGCCGCGGGTTCCCGACCAGGTGCATGAGGGCGAGATCCTCGTCGCCGTCCGCGTAGAAGTAGCTCGACCGCAGGTCGACGTGGTGGTCGGCGGCGAACCGCTGGACACTGGTGGCCTTGGTGGGGCCCCACACCACGGGGCGCTCGATCTCCCCGGTCAGCATCCCGATCTCGTCCACCACGAAGCGGTTGCACACCACGTGCTCGATGCCGAGGTAGCGGGCGACCGGGATGGCCTGCATGGTCAGCGCGGACGAGCTCAGCACCACGGTGTGGCCGCGGCGCTGGTGGGCGCGGACCAGCTCGCGCATCTCGGGGTAGATCAGGTCCGCCACGGACTGCCGGAAGACCCGCTCGCCGACCTCGTCGACGTCGGTGGCCAGCTGTCCCCGGGCCGAGCGCACCGCGCCTTCGATGACGTTCTCGAACTGGCTCCGGCCGAGCCGGTACTCCATCGCCAGCTGCAGCATGTGCAGGAACTCGGCGGCCCCGACGTCCCGGCGGCGCAGCCGGTCCTTGGTGATGGCCGCGACCGTGAACCCGGCCACCAGCGTCCCGTCCAGGTCGAAGAACGCGCCGGTCTGCGGCCCCGGGAGGCTGCCGTCGATGTCGGCCACCGATCCGGGTAGCCGCGGCGGCCGGGCCGGGGTGCTCCGTGGCGTGGTCATGCCGGGCTACGCCGGCCCGGCGGCCGCCGCCGTGTCGCCGGGGGCCGCTTCGGCCGTCCCAGCTCCACCACCTCGTCGAAGCCGGCCTGCAGGCACTTCTCGAGCTGGTCGGCGGCGGGGAACGACGCCGTGTCGTAGCGGAAGGCCACCGTGCAGGTGCCCGCCCGGGAGACCAGGATGGCCATCATGGCCACCCGGGGCATCGGCCCGAGCGCGTACTGCCGCTCCACCGCGGCCCCGGCCAGGAACGTCCCGACGGCGTAGCCCGGTACGTTGCTGGCCTGGATGTCCGGCGGCGTGATCCGGTCGATGACGTCGTGCAGTGCCTCGTCGGGGAGCAGGGACAGGACCGGGGCGAGGCGGCCGATCACGTCGAGAGCCGGCTCGCTGCGCCGCGCGATCACCTGCTCGCGGATCTGCCGTATCCGCTCGGCCGGATCGGGTTCGCCGATCGGCGCCGCGATGGTGACGCCGGTGAACCTGTTCCCCGAGGCCGGGTCCGCATCCCTGCGCAGGCTGACCGGCAGGGCCAGCGGGACGGCGTCGACCGGCACCCCGAGGGCCTCGTGGTACCGGCCTAGACCACCGCACAGCGCCGCGAGGTAGGCGTCGTTGACCGAGGCGTCCACCGCCTTGGCCGCCGCGCGCAGCTCGCTGAGCGGCAGCTCGAGCACGATGGTCCTGGTCGCCAGGCTGCGGCGGCGCAGCAGCGGCGACGGCTGGGCCGGCGGCGGGCCGAGCATCCGGCGCGCCGAGTCGGCGAAGCCGAGCGCTTCGGTCAGCACCGGCCCCGGCCGGGTGACCAAACGGCCGACGGTGCCCGCGGCACGACCCAGCAGGCTTCGGCCGGCGGACAGCGTGGTGGCCGGCAGCTGCCTGAGGCTGTCGCGCAGCAGGTCGTTGCCGGTCAGGTCGGCCGGGACAGGCACCGGCGGCATGGGCCGCGGCTCCGGGTCCCGCTCGGTGTCGTAGACCTGCTCGAACAGGGCGATCCCGCCGAGCCCGTCGGTGATCGCATGGCTGAGCTTGATCAGCAGGGCCGCCCGGCCGTCCTCCAGCCCCTCCACGTACACCGCTTCCCACAGCGCGCGGGAGGTGTCAAGCGGCGACTGCAGCGTGACCTCGGCCAGGTCGAGCAGCTGCCTGAGCGTGCCGGGCCCGGGCAGCGCGATCCGCCGCAGGTGATAGTCCAGGTCGAAGTCGGGATCGACCACCCAGCGCGGCGGCGTGGCCGGGACGGGCGGGATCACCACCTTCTGCCGCATCCTGATGACCACCCGGCTGGCTCGGTCGATAGCCTCGTGCAGCCGGGTCCAGTCGGCGGGACGGTCCAAGATCTCCAGGTTGAGGAACGCTGACCGGGTGGCCGGGTGCGCCTCGCCGCGGTGCATCAGGAAATCCATGCCGCTGAGCTCGTCAGGCGGCCGGACCGGCAGTGACGGCAGTTCGGACATGATGTCCCCAAGGTGACGCAGAGAGTGAATACCCGTACGGGAGGCTAAATTTCAATGATGTCAGAACAGCGGCGCAGCCGGTCAATCGCCATGAATGCCGACGAACTTAATTCGTTCCTTGGGCAGGAGCGGAGCTGCCGGCTGGCCACGCTCGGAGCCGGCGGCCCGCACGTCTCTCCGGTCTGGTTCGTCTGGGATGCCGCGGCCCTGTGGGTCTACTCGCTGACCCGCAGCCAGCGATGGACCGACATTGCCCGCGACCCGCGGGTGGCCGCGGTGATCGACGCGGGCCATGAGTACGCCGAGCTCCGCGGCGTCGAGCTCGAGGGCGACGCCGAGGTCGTCGGGCCCGTCCCGCGCACCGGCCACGAGGATCCGCCGCCGCCCGAGCTGACCGTCCCCGAACGCCTGATGGCGGCCAAGTACTGGCACGACGGCGAGCTGGCGCACGACGGCCGGCATGCCTGGCTCCGCATCACCCCGCGAAAGATCACGAGCTGGGATTTCCGCAAGCTCGCCGCCCTGCACTGAGGGAACTAGCAGGCCCGGGCCGGGTGAGCCGGGCATTCTAGGGCAAGATAATGAGTATGAGCGACGAGGTGCTAGTCGAGCGTCAGGGCGCGGTCCAGGTCATCGTCATCAACCGGCCGGAGGCCCGCAACGCCCTGAACCTGGCGGTGGCGACCGGAATCAGGGATGCGGTCGACGAGCTCGACGCGGACGACGCCCTGCGCGCGGGGGTGCTGACCGGGGCCGGCGGTACGTTCTCGGCCGGGATGGACCTCAAGGCGTTCCTGACCGGGGAGCGGCCCTCCTTCCCCGGCCGCGGGCTGTGCGGCATCACCCAGACGCCGCCGCGCAAGCCGCTGATCGGCGCGGCCGAGGGGTGGGCCCTGGCCGGCGGCTTCGAGCTGCTGCTGGCGTGCGACCTGGTGGTGGCCGGCGCCTCAGCCCGGTTCGGCGTCCCCGAGGTCAAGCGCTCGCTGGTGGCGGGGGCCGGCGGGGCGCTGCTGCTGGCGCAGCGGATCCCCCGGGCGATCGCCCTGGAGATGCTGCTCACCGGCGATCCGATCGACGCCGCCCGGGCCGCCGCGGTCGGCCTGGTCAACCGGGTGGTGGAGGAGGGCCAGGCGCGCCAGACCGCGGTCGAGCTGGCGGTGCGCATCGCGGCCAACGGCCCGCTGGCCCTGGCCGCCACCAAGCAGATCGCGACCGGTGGCAGCGACTGGACCGGCGAGGAAAAATGGGAGCAGGCGTATGCGCTGATGGCGCCGGTGTTCACCTCCCAGGACGCGCAAGAGGGTGCCAGGGCGTTCGCCGAGAAGCGTCCGCCGGTATGGAAGGGACAGTAGCTGTGAACAGGGATTTCTACGAGCCGGATCACGAGGCGTTTCGCGAGGTCGTGCAGGCGTTCATCAAACGCGAGGTCACGCCGAACGAGCAGCGCTGGGAGGAAGAGCGCTCGGTCGACCGGCAGGCCTGGCTCGCGGCCGGCAAGCAGTCCCTGATCGGAATGCTGGTGCCTGAGGAGTACGGCGGCGTGGGCACCGGCGACTTCCGCTACCGCTGCGTGATGATGGAGGAATTCGCCCGGGTCTGCGCGACCTCGCTCAGCTCCGGTTTCGGCCTGCAGGACGACATCGCGATCCCGTACATCGTCGATCTGGCCACCGACGAGCAGAAGGCCCGCTGGCTGCCGCCGATGGCGGCCGGGGAGTGCATCGGCGCCATCGCAATGACCGAGCCCGGAGCCGGCAGCGACCTGCAGGGCATCCGCACCACGGCCGTCCGCACCGGCGATCACTGGGTGCTGAACGGCGCCAAGACGTTCATCACCAACGGCATCAACGCCGACCTGGTCATCGTGGTCGCGCGCACCGCCCCCGACGCGGGCGCGCGGGGAATCAGCCTCCTGGTGGTGGAGCGGGACATGCCCGGCTTCAGCCGTGGCCGCAAGCTGGACAAGATCGGCATGCACGCGCAGGACACCGCCGAGCTGTTCTTCGACGACGTGGCGGTGCCGGCGGCCAACCTGCTCGGCCGCGAGGGCGGCGGCTTCGTGCACCTGATGGAGCGGCTGCCCCGGGAGCGGATGTCGATCGCGGTCATGGCCCTGGCCTCGGCCCGGGCCGCCCTCGACTGGACCGTCGAGTACACCACGAGCCGCACCGCGTTCGGCCAGCCCATCGCCGCCTTCCAGAACACGCAGTTCGAGCTGGCCTCGATGGTCACCGAGGTCGACGTCCTCGAGGCCTACCTGGACAAGGCGGTCCTGGCGCTCAACTCCGGCACGCTGACCGCGGTCGACGCGGCCAAGGCCAAGCTGTGGGCCACCGAGGTGCAGCACCGCGTCCTGGACCGCTGCCTGCAGCTGTTCGGCGGCTACGGCTACATGGCCGAGTACCCGATCGGCCGCGCCTACGCCGACTCCCGGGTCCAGACCATCTACGGCGGCACCAGCGAGATCATGAAGACCATCATCGCCCGCGAGATCACCGGCCTGCGGACCTAGACCTCTACGGATCGCGTGCACCTAAACTCTAACGCGATGTTAGCCGGAATGTTAGAACTGAGCGCTTCCAGCGAAGCCAGGGAAGGGCAAGCCCGGCGGCTCGTCGGGGACGTCGGTGAACGTGGGTGAATGAGACGGAAACTGAGACGGTAAATCGGGACTGGCCGCGCGGGTCCCTGAGCTGAGGGAGATCGTCAACCGGATTGGGTGCTTGGCAGTTGGCCTGATGCCGACTACGAGCGAGTGAGACTTGAGACCGCTCGAGACTGTTGTAAACAGTCGAGGTTGAACCGCCGACCTTCGGCTTTTCAGGTGTAGCGGATGCCCAGACAAAACGCGCGAGAGTAATTGGCTGTTGATGGCTGCCTCAGGCTGCTGGCGACTGCGGTCGTTGCCGTCACGGTTGCCGTCGGAGATACCAGCGGGCCTTCCGCTCCTGGGGCGGGGAGTCGGATCAGGGCTGCCGGCTAGTTGCCCGTGCGGGACGGCCGCTGGAGCGCAAGCCCGCCGAGGGATGCGCCGACAGCCCGCAGGAGCTGCGCGCGCAGATCGCCCGGGCCGGGAAGTCGCCGAAGGTGCCGATCCGCTGAGGATGGCTCTGGTTGGCGTTCCGGGCTGAGGTTGCCCGCGAGGTCCGGCCGGCCGAGTTCAGCGATCTGCAAGGTTTGATCCAGGCGCTGAGCACCGGGTCCAGGCCGAGCTGGCCAAGCTGGACGATCGGTCGCATGCTGACCGGGCCGCCAATCACGGGGCAGCGGGGCCGGTGCTGCGGCTGGCACCGCGACCGGCGTACTTGGCGGGCAGGAAGGAACTGCTCGGCGACCTGGGCGCCCGCCTGGCCGGGCGTGCAGTCGCCGGTCCGCGGGTCGTGGTGTTGGCTGGGTGCGGAGCAGTGTCACGAAGCCGGGTGGGACGGGGATGGTGCGGGTCTCAAGGGCGCTCCGCGGCGGCGGCATGCAACGCGTGGTGCTGCCCGGCCCGCGCCCGGTCAGCTCTCCTTCGAGGTGGCCGGGTTCAGTTCGACCCGAAGCAGCGCGGCTTTGCGGACGATGCCGCCCGGGGGGGCGGTGGTGCCGCCGTCGGTGGTGAAGTAGGCCACCCGGCCGTGGTCGCCGGGGCGCCGGCCCCAGGCGGCGCTGGACGGGCCGGCCAGGACTTCGTCGAACGGGTCGCCGGCGATGTGGCGGACGTCGCTGCCGTGCCGGGGCGCCAGCGGGACCCGGTCGATGGTGTTGGCGCGGTGCCGGCAGACGTAGGCGAACCCGGCGTCCTCGTCCAGGCAGAAATCGTCGGCGTTGTCGACGGCGGCGACGAACTGCGCGTCGCCGACCGGGTCGAGGGTGTCCGGGTCGACCGGGACGCGCATGAAGACCTTCTGGGCGGTGGAGGTGTAGTAGAGGTAGCCGGTGCGCGGACCGTAGCGGACGCCGTTGACGCCCGGCTGCGGCGGCGGCGCGACTCCGCCGTCGGGGTCCCACGCCATCGTGTCGTGGGCCAGCCAGACTCGGGCCCGGGCGCTGCGGGCCCCGTCGCCCAGGTCCACTCGCCAGATGAGCCCGGCGAAGCAGTCGGCCAGGGCCATCACCCCGGGGCCGAGCAGGCAGCTGCCGTTCAGGCCGCGGACCCGGTCGTCGAAGGTGTAGATGATCTCCGGGGACACCGGGGCGCCGGGGGTCCAGC
>JBEKKH010000217.1:0-10900 GCA_050010815.1 Streptosporangiaceae bacterium
CGCGATCACCACCGCCGCCCCGGCCTCGATGACCATCGGGCCCTGCTGCTCGAGCGCTCCGCCGGACATCAGGTGCCAGTGCAGCGCGGCGCGGAGCGCTCCGCCGCAGAGGGCCAGCGCGAGCATCGCCGCGGGCACCCGCCGGCTACGCAGGTGCAGCCACGCCAGCCGGGCACCCGCCGCGAACCGCCGGGCCGCCGACGCCGGCGCAGGGGGCAATGCCGGGGGTACCGGCGGGGTCTTGACCTCGGCGGCCGTCACGGGAGCTGCGCCAGGGTGATGGTGCCGGAGCGCAGCGCGGCGATGTTCGCCACGAGCCAGGCGTGCCGGGCAGCGGATGACAGCGACTCGAACCCGCTCGCGGCCGCGGTGATCTGGGCGGCGCTCGCCCCCGGCTGTGTCCCTGACCCGCCCGACGCACTCGACGTGCTCGACGTGCTCGACCCACCCGGCTGCGTGCCCGGCTGGCTGAACTGCGGGTAGCCCTGCGGTACGGGAGCGCCGATCTTGGCCAGCAGCGCGATCGCCACCGCCTCCTGCGCCGGGGTTGGGCCGGGCGACTCCTGCGCCGCCGGCCCGGAGACGAACCAGGTGATGAAGTCCTGCTGCTCCCCTTGTTCCCAGTCCGCTGTGCGCGCGAGAGCGGGGGTGGTCCAGAACCCTCCGCTGAATCCTTCTTGTTCCACTGAATAGTCGTAGAGCGGCGTCGTCCCCGCGGCGGCGGGCGACGACGTGTAGCCCATGGTCATGTCGGCGCGGACCGGGGCGCCCGGCAGCCCGGCGATCTCGGCGGCGGCCGGCTGCAACGCGGCCGACATGGCACCCAGGTAGGGGGCAAAGGCCGGGTGAATGCACACCTTGAAGGCGCTGCCGGTGCAGTCGAGGGTGTACGGGACCGGCTGGTCGTCGGCCGCGTCGTGCAGCGCGGGGATGTCCCAGCCCGTCGCGAGGGAGTACCGCGCGGTGCCTGCCATCCAGAACGCGGTCGCAGACGCGGCCACGCCGCACGCGACGCCGACCGCTGCCACCACGGTCAGCCACCGTCGGCCGGCGAAGGACAGACCCCGGACGCCGGGCACGCGGGCCGCGGGCAGCAGGACGAGCAGGCCGACCATGACGAGCAGCACCCCGCCTATGAACATGACCTGTGCGATGGAGACATCCGGCGGGACGTGGTAATAGACACCGACATCGACAAACGCCGGGCGGCCCAGAACGGGCCCGAGCAGCGCGGACGTGCCTTTCATGTTGAGGAGGTTGCTCACTTGGTACGGGTTCACGCTGTTCGCGGCTTGGGCTCCGACGAACCACGCGGCGAAGACGGCGACCGCGACGATCGGCGCGGTGAACCGGCCGGGGAACAGGGTGCCGCAGGTGAAGCCGAGCGCGCAGGACGCGGCCACCCCCACGACGCCGACCGCCACCGGCCACAGCGGCGGGCCGCCCCAGGTCGCCTGGAGCGCGGTCTGGACGTAGATGACGGCGACCCCGGCCAGGTAGGCGAGCACCGTCCAGAACGCCGTGGCGGCGAGCACCGTCGCCTGCCGCGCCCAGGCCGCGCGGGCCGTCGTCGCCAGCAGGTCACCGGTCTTCCTGCGGCCTTCCCTGGTGGCGACCCAGGCGGCGATCCCCGCGGCGATCACGCTGAAGAAGACGAGGTTGGACCCGGTGATGACCGAGGCGCGCACCGTCCAGGTCGGCGGGTACCCCGCCGCCGTCCGGTACGCGTTGACGTAGAAGAGCGCGGCGAGGATCGGCAGCACCCAGACGACCGTGCTGTGCTTGATCTCCAGCCGCACTGCGCGCACTGTGGTGAAACGGGCTGTGCGGAAACGGGCCCTGCGCTGGGTGAGGGCGACAGCGGTCACGCGGCCACCTGCTTGCGGGACGCCGCGAGGACCGCGCTGTAGCCGCGCTCAAGCGGGGAGTCGCCGACCTGGTGGCCCTCGCCTTGGGCGGTCAGTTCATCGGGCGTGCCGCGGAACACGACCGTGCCCTCGGCCATCAGCGCCACCTCGGAGCACGCAGTACCGACGTCCTCGACCAGGTGCGTGGACACGACCACGGTCGCGTGCTGGCCGAGATCGCGGATCAGCGCGCGGAACGCGACCCGCTGCTCGGGGTCGAGGCCGGCCGTCGGCTCGTCAAGCAGCAGCAGGTCCGGGCCGTTCACGATCGCCTGCGCGATGCCCACCCGGCGCAGCATGCCGCCGGACAGCGTGCGCAGCCTGGCCTTCGCCCGGGGGCCGAGATCGACCCGCTCGACGGCGGCGGCCACCGCCTTCGGCACCTGGTGCGCGGGCATCTCCTTGAGCAGCGCGAAGTACTCGACGAACTCGGCCACCGTGAACGACGGGTAGTAGCCGAGGTTCTGCGGCAGGTAACCGAGCCTGCGCCTGATCTCCGTGCGCGCGGCCGGCCTGCCGGGGTCCTTATCGAGCAGCCGTACCGTGCCCGACGACGGCGGCAGCACGGTGGCGAGCATGCGGAGCAGCGAGGTCTTGCCCGCGCCGTTCGGGCCGAGCAGGCCGAAGACCCCCGGGCCGACGGCGAGGCTCACCCCGTAGACCGCCTTGTTTCTCCCGAACGTCCGGATGACATCCGTCAACTCGATGTTCACAGCAGGCCTCTCTGGGGGCGGGTGGCGAACAACACGATCACGGCGCAGCAGGCCGCGACGGCCAGGTAGGGGAGGTACAGGTTCGCGTCGGTGATGGCTGAGGTCAGCGCCGACGCGGACAGCTCGCCGCCCGCGCCGTCGGTCGCGCTGTGGGCGAGCACGAGGATGAGCCAGGCGCCCACGCCAGCGCCCGCGCCGGCCATCGCCGACCTGACGGCCACCGCGACCGCGAGGGCGAGCGCGCAGGCGGCGGCCATCGGCAGCAGCCAGGCGAAGGTGAGCTGCGCCGTGATCGTGGGCTGCGCGACGTGCGTGCCCAGGGTCGCGGCGCTCGCGATCAGGCCGAGCACCGCGTTCACCGCGAACACCGCGACGCCCCTGGTCAGCAGGACCAGGCGGTCGCTGACCGGCATGGAGCAGGACAGCTCCCACGCCGGGTCCAGGCCGGGACCGTAGGAGTAGGCGATGCCGACCGCCGCGACCGCCGGGGCGATCAGCCAGACCAGCGGCTGGCCCTCGCGCACCTGGGTCAGCGCGCCGACGGCCAGCACGGCCACGGACGCGATCAGCCACGGCAGCAGCAGCGAGGGCGTGGTGAACAGCGCGCGCGCCAGCCCAGGCGAGCGCAGCAGCCGCGCCGCCGTCCGCTCCAGGCGGCCAGGATGACGGCGCCAGACTTCCGCGGCGATGTTCACCCAGACGCGGTCGAGGTCGAGGTCCTCGCTCGCCGCGTCGCGGCTCGCACCGCTGAACTGTTCACTCAACCACGGGTCGTTCAACGACGGATCGTTCATTCGACTCCTCCAAGCGCCGCCCGCAGCAGGCGGCGGGCCCGGTGCACGCGGCTCTTCACAGTTCCCTCGGGAACGCCCATCAGCTCCGCCACCTCCGCGACCGGCCGGTCTTCCTCGTACCTCAAGCGCCATACCTCACGGTCCGGGCAGCCGGGCGGGCCGAGCGCCGCGGCCGCGGCGACGTCGAGGTCCGTTCTCGTGGCCACGGCCTCGGCGGGGTCGCTGACCGGACGGTCCTCATCAAGCAGGGCCTCGTCCGGCAGGGCCCGGGTCGCCGGTCCCTGCTTCCGCAGCAGCAGGGCGGCCTGGTTCCGCGCGATCACCCAGAGCCAGGCCGCCGGGGTGCCGCGCGGCTGGTAGGCTCCGGCGTTCTTCCACACCGCGAGGAACGTCTCCTGAAGCACGTCCTCGACGTCGTCCGGCGGCAGCGTCTTGCGGAGCCGGGCGGCCAGCCACGGGGCATGCCGGTCAAACAGCTGCCGCAGTGCCGCGTCGTCACCGCCAGCCAGGCTCGCGATCAGCTCGTCGTCGTCCATCACCTCGTTTATTGCACCCGACGCGCCGCAGGTTCACAATCAGGCGAAAAAACTTCGGTCAGCTCAGCAGCACGGCCAGGAACGCGCCCGCGATCATGAACGGCCCGAACGGGATCTGCTGCTTCGGAGTGGCACGCCCCGTTATCAGCAGCGCGGCCCCGTAGACGGCAGCGAACAGGAACCCAGCCAGGCCGCCGACGAGGAGGGCGCTCCAGCCTCTCCAGGCCAGCATGCTTCCGAGCCCTGCTGCGGCCTTGACGTCGCCCATGCCCATCCCAGCCGGGCTGATCACCACCAGGACCAGGTAGCAGCCGGCCAGGGCGATGCCGCCCAGGACGGCCCGGGACAGGACATGCCAGGTCCCGCCGGCTGCGGCCGCCGCGAGCAGGAGCAGCACGGTGCCGGCGAACGCGGAGCCGGTAAGCACGTCCGGCAGCCGCCGGACCACGGCGTCGATGAACGCGAGCGGGACGGAACACAGGGCGAGCCAGCATGCCGCGGCCAGGACCAGGCCTGGGTGAACCCGCGCGGCGAGCGCGCCGAGCAGGAGCGCCGAGACGACCGCGATGGCCAGCGTAGGCGGCCTGGTGAACGAGGCGGATGAGGCGGATGGGCCGTGGGTTGATTGGGTGAGGTTGTCGGGGCCCAGGGTTCGGGTCGGGGGGGCCGTGTAGTGGCGGACGATTGCGCGCTGCGGCCAGGCGGACGCTAGGCCGGTTAGGGCTAGGGCGGCGATGAGCGGCGGGTTCACGGGATAAGTCCGCGGCGGACGGGGTGGCGGCGGAATCCGTGGACGAGGTGGCGGAAGCTGGTTCGTGCATCAGGGCCAGGGAGCGGGAGAGCTCGATACAGCCGATGGCGATCGCGATGACGGCGGCGATCTCGATAACGAGCAGCCATCCACCGGTTCGCACGTTCTCGTTGAAGACCGTCACCCCGTAGGAGGAGCTGATCAGCGCATCGCCGAGGGTGAGCGGCGGCTGGACGGCGACCAGGGAGCCGGCCTGCAGGGCGTTCTGCAGCAGGAACAGCGCGCCGACCCCGGCGGCGGCGGTCGCGTACAGCTGCCAGGACGTGAAGAACGGCACCACCCCCCGGGACAGAGCCGATACCGCGCTCTTCATCAACGTAGCGGTCAGCGCGTATCCGCAGGCCGCCGCGAGTCCCAGCGCGGCCGCGCGGGTGTTCCCCTGGCCCCGCACGCCGATGGCGATCACGATCGCCTCGAAGCAGCCGGTGACGATCAGCGTCGTCACCCAGACCTTCAGGGAAGCGTGCGTCGTCCCGCCCGACGGTGCCGCGGCGGCCAGGCCCCCGCCCAGGCTGACCGTGACCAGGCCGACGGCCCACCAGGTCAGCCGGGGCAGCTTGCGGTGGGCCAGCCAGCCCGCCACCAGCAAGGTGAACGGCAGCTCGATGATGAAGATGGGCTGGACCAGGGCGACGGGACCAGTGTCCAGCGCGACCGCCTGGCTCACCGCGGCGAAGATAACCAGGCCGATTCCGGCCAGCCAGACCTTGCGCCTGATCAGGTACCTGAACAGGGACAGGTGCAGCGCGTGGGAAGCCGGCGCGGTCGCGGCGGCCATCCGCTGCAGGACGGACGCCATGCCATTGCACAGCGCCGTCAGCAGGGCAAACAAAACCGACACCACCGCGGCATCTTAGCGGGTTTCAGCGAGCAGGCTGAAAGCGGCGTAGCCGCAGGCTGTTGGTGACCACGAATACCGAGCTGAACGCCATCGCCGCCGCCGCGATCAGCGGGTTCAGCAACCCGAACGCCGCCAGCGGTAGTGCGGCTACGTTATAGCCGAACGCCCAGGATAGGTTGCCCTTGATGATCCGCAGCGTGCGCCGGGACAGGGCGATTGCGTCGCAGGCCGCGAGCAGGTCGCCGCGGACCAGGGTCAGGTCGCTGGCCTCGATGGCCGCGTCGGTTCCGGTGCCCATGGCCAGCCCCAGGTCCGCCTGGGCGAGGGCGGCGGCGTCGTTGACACCGTCCCCCGCCATGGCCACGACCCGGCCGGCGTCCTGCAACTGCTTGACTACATCGACCTTCCCGGCGGGCAGCACGCCCGCGATCACCTCACCGATGCCCACCGCAGCGGCGACGTCACGGGCGGCTTGCTCGTGGTCGCCGGTGAGAAGCACCGGGTGCAGGCCCAGGCCGCGCAGCCGGGCCACGGCCGCCGCCGAGCTGGGCTTGAGCGTGTCCGCGACCACAAGCACGCCGCGGACCTGCCCGTCCCAGCCGGCGAACACGGCGGTCTGCCCGGCCGCTTCCGCCTGCGCGGCCCGGGAGGCGAGCGCGGAGGGGACGCTCATCGCCCAGCCGGATTCGAGCCAGTCCCGTCGTCCGGCCAGCACCGTCCGCCCGTCGACCACGCCGCGGGCGCCGAGGCCGGGATAGCTGGTGAAGTCGCCGACCCCGACGGTGGACCGGGCGGCGGCGCTGACCCCAACGGTGGACTGGGCGGCGGCGGTGATCGCGGCGGCGATGGGGTGCTCGGAGCCGGACTCGAGCGCGCCGGCCAGCCGGAGCAGCTCGGCTTCGTCCTGTCCGGGGGCCACGGCCAGGTCCGTCAGGCTGAGGCGACCAGTGGTCAGGGTGCCCGTCTTGTCCAGGACGATCGTGTCGACGGTCCGGGTGGACTCGAGGATTTCAGGTCCGGAGATCAAGATGCCGAGCTGAGCGCCGCGACCGGTGCCGGTCAGGATCGCCGTCGGCGTGGCCAGGCCCATCGCGCACGGGCAGGCGATGATCAGCACCGCGACGGCCGCGGTGAACGCCGCCGCCGCCGGGCGCCCGGTGGCCAGCCAGGCGGCCAAGGTCACGAGGGCGAGACCGATGACGACCGGGACGAACACCGCGGAGACCCGGTCGGCCAGCCGCTGCACCGGCGGCTTGCCCGCTTGTGCCGCGGTGACCAGCCTGCCGATGCGCGCGAGCTGGGTATCGGCGCCTACCCGGGTGGCCCGGACGACCAGCAGGCCGGTGGTGTTGACGCCGCCGCCGGTCACCGTGTCCCCGGGGCCGGCCTCCACCGGGACCGGCTCGCCGGTGAGCAGCGAGCAGTCCACCGCCGAACGACCGGAGGCGACGATCCCGTCGGTGGCGACCTTCTCTCCGGGCCGGACCACGAACTCCTCCCCCACGGCCAGCTGCGCCACCGGCACCCGCACCTCGCGCCCGGCCCGCAGCACCGTGACGTCCTTGGCGCCGAGAGCCAGCAGGGCCCGCAGCGCCGCGCCGGATTGGCGCTTGGCGCGGGCCTCGAGATGCCGGCCCAGCAGGATCAGCACGGTCACGCCCGCGGCGACGTCCAGGTAGGTCGATCCGGTCCCGGTGACCAACGCGGCCAGCGACCACAGATACGCGGCGGTCACGCCGAGGCTGATCAACGTGTCCATGGTGGCCACACCGTGCCGGGCGTTCGCGACGGCCGCGCGGTGGAACGGCCACGCCCCCCACAGTGCGACCGGGGTGGCCAGCGCCAGCGACAGCCACGCCCAGGGGCGTGCCGGGAGGACCATGGCCAGCACCACAACGGGAGCCGCCAGCACCAGGGAAATCAGCAGCCGCGGAGGAAGAGCCGACCGGGGGGCCGGAGAGGTTGGGTTGGCGGTGTAGCCGGCTTGCTCGACTTCGGCGATCAGGAACCCGAGGTCGACGGTCGAGGGGAAGGTGACGGTGGCGGTTTCCGTGGCCAGGTTGACCGTGGCGGTGACGCCGTCGAGCTTGTTCAGCCGACGCTCCACCCGGGTTGCGCAGGACGCGCAGGTCATGCCCTCGATTGCCAGGTCGACGCCGGTTCTCGCCACGAGAGCCTTGATACCCCTAGGGGGTATGACTAGCGTCAGCCGGGCGGAACGACGTAGCTTCCGCGCCTGGGGACGGTGAAGATCCGGCCGGAGTCGCGGAGCATCTGCATGGTGTGCAGCACCGTATCCCGGCCCACGCCGTACTCCTGCTGCAGCGCCTTGACCGACGGCAGCGGGCCGGTGCGCCACTCCCCGGCCGCCATCCGGCGGGCGAGGATGCGCTCGAGCTGCCGGTAGGCCGGCTCGGGCAAATCAACATTAACCGTATTATGTTCGGCCACAGAGCCAACTTAGCAGACTAAAGTAGATCAGATAGTAGGTCTGCACTGGACTGGTCTGATCTGATCTGTTAGCGTTACTCTTGGATCTCAAGGAGGGGAGTTGACCTTGAATCCCGAGGGGGGGATGAGACAGCTCCGGTACCAGGCTTCCACTCCCACGTACCGGAGCTGTCCCCTGGGCTAAGGGGCCGGGCCTAAGGCGCGGGGACACGGAAGATCCGCATCTGCAGGGCCAGCGTGGCGTAGTAGCCGACCAGCGTGGACAGCTCGACCAGACCTTCCTCGCCGAAGGCGGAGACCGCCGTGGCATATTCCCCGTCGTCCAGGTCGGCCGGCCCGGTCAGGGCGCGGGTGACCGAGTAGGCGACCCGTTCGGTGGGGTCGGTGAACGCGGGATCCTGGCCCGATCGCAGGGCCTCGATCTCCGGCTCGGTGAGCCCGGCCTCGCGCCCGATCGGCTCGTGCGAGGCCCGCTCGTAGCCGCAGTCCCAGGCCTGCGCCACCACCAGGATCGCCAGCTCACGGACCCGGGGCGTCAGCTTGGTCCGGAACCTGATCGCCGCGCCGAGTTCCTGCAGCGCGTGGCCGACGGCCGGTGCGTACAGCATCGCGTTGAACGGGCCGGCCAGGCCGCCGGTCCCGTCGGAGAGCTGGACCGCGCGCGGGCCCTGGCCGCGCGGTCCGGACAAGATGTCCCGGTACAGGCCCACCTGGTCGGCAGTCATCTGCTCGGACGACAGGACAGCAAGCCGCATGGGCACTCCTTACCAGCGGCGGCGGCGGGGGGTCCCCCTCGTTTCGTCGCAGGGGTTTATCTGCCCACCTTACTTAGCGAGAGCATGCACCAGGGCTTATTAGGAATAGGGCGGGTCGGGCGTTGGGGCGGCTCCGCCGGGCCGTCAGCCGCGATGGCCGCCCGGCGCGCGGACGCGTCGGGCGGTCATCGGCGGGTTCAGGCGGCGGTGCTCCGGCGCCTGGCCAGGGTGTCCACGGTGACGGCGGCGAGCAGGACCACCGCGGTCCAGATGTACTGGGGCGCGGCGCCCAGGCCGAGCAACTCCAGGCCGTTGTAGATCACGGCGACGATGAGACCGCCGAGCAGCGCGCCTACCATCTTGCCGCGGCCGCCGAACAGGCTGACGCCGCCGATGACCGCAGCGGCGACGGCAAGCAGGACCAGTTGGCCGCCCTGAACGCCGGTGGAAACCGAGCCGAGATAGGAGGTGTAAATGATGCCCATGATGCCCGCGGTCAGCCCGCACAGCGTGAACGCGAGGACCCGGATCCGGGTCAGGCTGATGCCGGCTCGCCTGGCCGCCTCGGCGTTGCCGCCGATGGCGTAGATATACCGGCCGAAACGGGTGCGGCCGAGCAGGACGCTCCAGACGAAGACCACCACCACGACCACAAGCACCACCCACGGCACACCGCGCACCACGGTGAGGCCGACGCCGCGGTTGGTGTTGCCGACCAGCACCACCACCACGCCCGCGACCGCCATCGCGGCGATCTTCAGCACGGTGACGCTCAGCGGAGGCGCGGTCAGATTGCTCGCCCGCCGACGGCTGTCGCGCACCAGGAACAGCGCGCCGGCGCCGGCGACGGCGGCCGCCATGACGATCCAGCCGGCCACCGGGCTGAGGGAGCCAGAATAGATATCGGCCAGGACACCGGGGTACAGCCTGATGGTCCCGCCGCCGTTGGGGGCGGCGGAGTCCATGACCTCAAGCAGCAGGCCCAGCGCCAGCAGCTGGCCGGCCAGCGTCACCACGAAGGACGGCAGCCGGAGCCGGGTGACGATGAGGCCCTGAAGTCCGCTGAAGATCGCGGGGACGGCCAGGCCGACGAGCACCGCGAGCGGCCACGGGGCGGGATGCGGCGGCAGCAGCAGCCAGCACGTGAACGTCGCGCCGAGGGGGGCGGTATAGCCGATCGACAGGTCGATCTCACCGAGCAGCAGGACGAACACCTCGGCCATGCCCAGCACCGCGATCCAGGCGGCCTGCCCGGCCAGGTTGATCAGGTTGCCGGCGGACAGGAACAGGGAACTGCGGGCCTGGAAGTAAATGACGATGACGACCAGGCCGGCGATGACCGGGAGAGCGCCGCTGTCGCCGTTGCGAACGCGGGAAAGCCAGATCCTGGCGTACTCGCCCAGCGAGTTCGCCATGACCTCGGGGGCGGCGAGAGCAATCTCGGACGCGGTGTCGTCGGATTCGAAGGCTCCGGATGTCCCGGGTAGCGGCCCTTGAGAGAAGTCAGTGCTCACTGGAGCTCCCTGCTGAGGGCTCGGCTGGCGTAGCGGCGAGGCGCTTGGAGGTACCGGTGGTCATGAGGTCGACGATGGACTCGGCGTCGTAGTCCGACGACGGCCCGACGGCGACCAGGCGGCCCAGGCGCAGCACGGCGATCCGGTCCGCGACCGACTGGACGTCATTCAGGTTGTGCGAGATGACGATCACCGCGATGTTCTGGCTCTTCAGCCGTTTGATCAGGTCGAGCACGACGCGCGTCTGGGTGACGCCGAGGGCCGCGGTCGGCTCGTCCAGGATCACCAGCTTAGCCTGGCGCATTACGGCGCGGGCGACCGCGACCGCCTGCCGCTGTCCGCCGGACAGCGAGCCCACCGGCTGGCGGACCGAGCGGACCGTGACCACCGACAGGTCGGCCAGCGTCTGCCTGGCGGCCTTTTCCATCCCGATCTCGTCCAGCTGGAAGTGCTTGACCTCCTCGCGGCCGAGGAACATGTTCGCCACGATGTCCAGGTTGTCGCACAGCGCCAGGTCCTGGTAGACGGTGGCGATGCCGAGATCGGTGGCGTCCTTCGGGGTGTGCAGGTGGACCTGG
>JBEKKH010000218.1:0-10887 GCA_050010815.1 Streptosporangiaceae bacterium
TCCGGACCAGCGGGCCGGGCAGGTCCTGACCGGTGGCGGCAACGACCCCCCGCTACAGCTTGACCGTTACCTCGATCGTCAAGCGCCGGCGGGCGCCTTCACAGTCGGCATACGGCACGGGGGCAACCACAATGGACCCTCGGTGGCTCGGAAGCGGGAGCGGGACAGCACGTGCAGGATGGGGCGGACGGAATTTGCGGGACTGAGGGGCGGTCCGCGAGACTGTCGGCTGCCGCCGGGACCATTTCATTGCTATGGGCTACGGGCGAACGCTAGCTGATGGGGGACTGGCTAGCTCGTGAAGTGCTCGAAGACGTGGCTGAAGTACCACGTCGGCTGGGTCACGCCGGAGCAGGTGCCAGCGCCCTTCGTGCCCGGGCAGCCGCCGTTGTCGCGCTGCAGGGCCCAGAACGAGATCAGTCCTATCCCTTGCCGCTGCGCCCAGCGCAAGATCGTGACCGCGTCGGCGGTCGAGAAGGTCTCCTCCGGGCCGAAGTCATCTATGCCCGGCATCTCGGTGACGCCGATCATGTGCCACAGCTGCCGGGCCGGCGCGGCTGGGTAGAGCGACCGCAACTGATCGAACAGGCCGCCTGCGGCGCTCTCGGTGTCGGCCACCATGTCCTGCTGGGTACCGAGGTAGTAGTCGAACGTCAGCAGGTTCACGGTACTGATCCTGGCATTGTCGGCGACCGCGTTCTGCAGGACGGCATCTCCGGAGGAGGTAAGGCCGGTCGGGAACGTCGGCAGCGTGTACGAGAACTCGATCCGCCGGTGATGGGCCGCGGCCCACGCCTCGACCATCGCGATGGCCTCGTTGCGCCGGTTGATTCCGGCCGTGTCGGTGAGCGAGTCGGCTTCGACGTCCAAGTCGATGCGGGGCACGTTGTAGGTGGTGATGAGGCTCTCGTAGACCTCAGCGATGGCCGGGACGCTCGTGCAGCTGTCGGCGATGTCGGTGCTGGTGGTGTCGGCCGTGTAGCCGCCGAACGACGGGATCACGTTGCCGCCGTCCGCCTGGATGTCCGCAATGTCGCTGCCGTAGCTCGACGCGGCGATCGGCTCGCTGGTGTCGCCATCCCAGTAGGCCGTGCAGGAGCCAGGCGCGGCAGTCTCCAGGAATGCCAGTGACAGGTACTTGGCCCCCGACTGCTGCGACAGCTGGGCGAGGTCGGTGCTCGTGTCGTACATCTCGTAGTACGGGGCGAAGACCCGGTACGGCAGCGATCTTGGGCTTGGAGCATGCCCGGTGCCGGCGCTGGCACCAGCCGTATTGACGCCGAGGGCCAGCAGTACGGTGGCGCCGGCGGCCAGCGTGGCCAGGAGGTGTGCGTGTCGTAGTCTCATTCGTCAATCCCATGCGTAGCGCGGAAGCGGACGAGCAAAGGCCAGCCGACTGCGCGAGGTGGACAATATGGTCACCGAACTAGCCTTTTAAACAAATAGTAAAGTTTCCTATTTGTCTTGCACGAGACGCTAGTCCTTCCTCAAATCGCCGTCAAGCGTCGCGCAGGCAAAGCATCACCCCACCAAGGACGGCAGTGCCTGCAGCCGCCGAGTCCACCGCCTCTTTCTTGACCTCAAGGTCCAGAATTGGGTAGGCTTCCCGCGTGGGCAGGCATAAGCAGTTCGACCCGGACGCAGCCGTGGACAGAGCCGTGGATGTCTTCTGGCGGAAGGGATACGCGGGCACCACGCCGCAGGACCTGGTTGACGAACTGGGTATAGGCAAGGGCAGCCTGTATGCCACGTTCGGCAGCAAGCGAGCCCTTTTTGACCGCGCCCTTGAGCGCTACCGGGAGCGGCAGGCGGACGCTCTGGCGCGCATCCTCGACCAGCCGGGACCGGTTAAGCCGCGGCTGCGGGCCGCGATGCGGTTCATCATCGAGGCCAACGCCGCCGACCCCGCCCGGCGCGGGTGCCTCGCGGTCAATACCGCTGCCGAACTGGCCGCCGCCGATCCTAAGGCAACCGTCGATGTGCGCCACCAGTTCGAAGGGACACAGGGCGCTCTCGAGGCTGTGATCGCTGAGGGACAGCGCACCGGGGAGATCCGGTCCGACATCCCTGCCACAGCCCTCGGTGCGTACCTGTTCACCACGGGCGTCGGCCTGCAGTTGCTGGTCAAGACGGTCCGTGACCCACTCGACCTGGCTCAGGTGGTCGAGGCGGCCATCCGCTCCCTGTAGCCAGTTGGTTCTGGACTGGTCGCCGGCGGACCCGAACCCATTTTCTGTACCTGTAGTTCAAGAAAGGTGACCGATGAATCTTCAGCTTCAGGGAAAGACCGCGATCGTAACCGGGGCCGGCCGAGGCATAGGTCTGGCGACAGTCCGGGCGCTGGTGTCCGAGGGCGTTCACGTCGTGGGTGCGACCAGGACGGTGACCAAGGAATTGGAGGCTACGGGCGCCACCACGATCTCCGCGGACCTGTCCTCTATCGCCGGTATCGACCCGCTGCTGACCTGGGTCGACCAGGTTGACCTGCTGGTCAACAACGTCGGCGGCGGTCGAGGGGGAGAGACCTCGGGCTTCCTTGACCTGGATGACGGTCACTGGGCACAGATTCTCGAGTTGAACCTGATGAGCGCCGTCCGGGTGAGTCGGGCCCTGCTGCCGGGCCTGGCGTCACGAGCCGGGGTCATCGTGAACGTGTCATCAATGGGCGCCTGGCAACCCGCCGGGCCGCCGCTGGCCTACAACGTGGCCAAAGCGGCACTCAAAGCACTCGGCAAGGGGCTGGCGGAGGAGTTCGGCCCGCAGGGAGTGCGGGTGAACACCGTGACCCCCGGCCCCACCCGAACCGACGTCTGGGAAGGCCCCGACGGGCTCGGCGCGAAGTTCGCCGCGGCGGCAGGGGCTCCCCACGACCAGTTCGTGTCCCAGGTCCCGGCCATGCTCGGCATGCTCACCGGCCGCCTGGCCGAGCCCGATGAGGTCGCCGCGCTGATCACCTTCCTGCTGTCGCCAGTGGCTGCCAGCATCACCGGCTCTGACCACCGCATCGACGGCGGCGCCGTCAAGATCGCCTGAGCAGCAGTTACCGAGCTGGCACTGTGAAAACAGCTGCCAGCCGGCTTTGCGTCGGGGCGACAGGTCCTATCCCGGTCACGGCATCCTCCGATAGTCCGAGCGCAGTGATCTCGGGCGTCCTTCCCGGCTGGGGACCGGTGATACCGCCGACCTGCGCCTGAGCCCACGTGTTCTTACCGTCTGCCAGCTTCCACACCACGACTCGCGCCTGGCCGGGCGTACCGTACTGCCCGGCGGCTATCCATCCCTGCTTACCGGCGGCAAGCGCGGTGACGACTGTACCGGGCGCCGGCAGCTGGAGGTCCGCCTGCTGCCAGGTGGCGCCGCCGTCAGGTGAGGACACCGCGAAGGCCGCCGAGCCGCCGGCCTGGCCGTCGGAACCGCCGGTGGCCACCACCCGGGCTCCGATGACCGCTATCTGGTTGAGCTGAGCGTTAGCGGGGGCAGATAGGACAATGGTCCGCCACGTGGTGCCGTCTGAGGTGACCCATGCCGCCGGGCGGCCGTTGTGCGAGCCTACGGAGACGAAACCGTCCGCCAGCGCGGCCACCGCGAGGGTCTGGCTGGAGCCCTTGGTGCCGTTGACGTCATGAGCGCGTGTCCAGCTCGTCAGGTTCGCTGACCACCAGACGTCCGCCACGCAGCCGCCGCCCGGCTTGGCCAGTTTGCCGAGGATTACGTACCCGCGGGGCCCGGCGGTGGTCGAGACGACGGAGATCTTGCCCAGGACTGCCGCGATGTTCCCTGCGGCTGGCCGCCAGGTCGTTCCGTTCGCCGACGTGAGGACCACGGGGCCGGGCACGCCGACAGCGAGCCATCCAGCTGGGCCGTGTGTCACGCTGGTCAGCGTGGCCGGAGTCGATTGTGCCGGCAGGTCGCCTGGCGAAGTGACCAGAGTCCAGGCTCCGCCCGAGTCCTGCCTCCAGATCGCCGGATAGCCGTCGGCGCTGCCGGCGGCGAGCCGCTGGCCTCCCGCCGAGACGATGGCGTTAACCTCCAGCTTGGGCGCCCCCGGCAGCGCCGCCTGGTGGGCATATCCGGCGAACGACGTCATGGCCAGTGCGGGCGGCTGCGCTTGAGTGCTGCCGGACGGCCGGGAAGGCTTGGATGTGCCGCCGGACAGGGCCGTCAGCGAGATCGTGATGCCCGCCGCGACGAGAACGATCACCGCCACCGCGGCCAGCGCCAGGTAACGGCCTTTGATGCCCAGCCGGCCGGTGTAAGTCCGCGAGCGCTGCATGTCTACCTACCTCACATTTCGTCCGGTTGGTGAACAAGTGCCGGAAGACCATGCGCAACGGAGCCGAGACCGACCTAGTTCTACTTTTTGTGACGACTCCATCGCTATGAGTAATATATGACGATCAGGCCGCCCCGGCAATAGGATATTTAACTTTTTGTAATGATTTGATCGCTATGGGTGATCAGATCGCAGACGGACCTTCCGCAACCGCTATCCTCGACGCCGACGGCGAAAACGCCCTGACCTTCCGCGCGCTCGCGGCGCGCCTGGCCACCGGGGCCGGGGCGATCTACTGGCACGTCGCCAACAAGAACGATCTGCTCGTGGCGGCCACCGACGAGGTCATCGCCCAGGTCATGACCGAGGTGGTCAGAGGTGCGGAGCCGCGGGAGGCGATCCGAGCCATTGCCTCTGGGGCGTTCGACGCGATCGACGCGCACCCCTGGGTGGGCGCCCAGCTCTCGCGTGAGCCGTGGCAGTCCGCGATGCTACAGATCTTCGAAAGCGTCGGCGGGCCGCACGGTGGGTCCAGCTCGACCCGGCGGAGTACCCGTTCGTTCGTCAGGTGGCGACGCAGCTGCCCGGGCACGATGACCGCCAGCAATTCCTGGCCGGCATCGACCTCATCCTGGCCGGCATCACCACCGTCCGATAGGCGGAACGGACTAGCGTGCGTGCAGGCGGGTTCTCGTTCGGGTGTCGAGAATGCGGCGCTGGCTCCGTCCCAGGGACACCAAGAAAACAGCAATGGAGGATAACCGTGCAACCGGACGAGATCACCGCGGTTCTGAACCGGCCGATCAGCCAAGAACTGCTAGCCCGCGACCTGACCCGCTTGGCCTACGTCACCAAGGACGGCACGCCGCGCAATGTCCCGATCGGGTTCACCTGGAACGGCTCGGAGATCGTCATGTGCACCGCCAAGAACGCGCCGAAGCTCCCGGCTCTGCGTACGAACCCGACGGTTGCCCTGACGATCGACACCGAGGTGCACCCGCCCAAGATCTTGCTCATCCGCGGTCGGGCCGAGCTGGATGTCGTCGATGGCATCCCGGAGGAATATCTCGAGGCGAGCGGCACGTACGAGATGACGCCCGAGCAACGGGTCGACTGGGAGGCGGAGGTGCGTTCGCTCTACGACGGCATGGTCCGGATCGTCGTGACCCCGACGTGGGCGAAGCTGATCGACTTCGAGACGACTCTGCCGAGCGCGGTCGAGGAGCTAGTCCGGCAGCGGGAGGAGCGTCGGCGTACCTGAGCGCCGCGCGGTCGCCCGCGTCGGGCGGCTTCGTACCCGGAGTGAAGACGGCCCCCGCGGGCAGTACCGCATCAAAGGAGAACATGATGACCAAGTACCTGCTGCTCAAGCACTACCGCGGCGCGCCTGCCTCGGTCAACGACGTGCCGATGGACCAGTGGACGCCGGAGGAGGTCTCGGCCCACGTGCGGTACATGCAGGACTTCGCCGCTCGGCTCGAAGGCACCGGCGAGTTCGTCGACAGTCAGGCGCTCTCGCCGGATGGAACGTTCGTCCGCTACGACGGCGAGGGGCGGCCGCCGGTCACCGACGGCCCGTTCGCGGAGACCAAGGACCTGATCGCCGGCTGGATGGTAATCGACGTCGATACCTACGAGCGAGCACTCGAGCTGGCCGGTGAGCTGTCCGCGGCTCCAGGTGCGGACGGGAAGCCGATCCACGAGTGGCTCGAGGTGCGCCCGTTCCTGACCGCGCCCCCGACCATCACGGAGTGACGCACCGTGGATGAGGCCCTGCTGCGGACCCTCACCCCCACCGTGATCGGCATCCTCGTCCGTCGCGGAGCCGGCTTCGCGGCAGCCGAGGATGCCGTGCAGGACGCCCTGGTCGAGGCCGTGCGCGTGTGGCCCGACAACCCACCGCGAGACCTCAAGGGCTGGCTGGTCGCCGTGGCCTGGCGTAAGTTCCTCGACGCCGTCCGCGCCGATACCTCCCGGCGGCAGCGCGAGGTACGCCTCGAGGGCGAGCCCATGCCCGGCCAGGGCGAGGTGGTGGACGACACGCTCCAGCTGTACTTCCTGTGCGCGCATCCTTCCCTGACACCGGCTTCGGCCGTCGCGCTCACGCTGCGCGCGGTCGGCGGCCTGACCACGCGTCAGATCGCGCAGGCCTACCTCGTGCCGGAGCCGACCATGGCCCAGCGGATCAGCAGGGCCAAGCGGACTGTCTCGGGCGTCCGGTTCAACCAGCCCGGTGATGTCGCCACGGTGCTGCGCGTGCTCTACCTGGTCTTCAACGAGGGCTACTCCGGCGACGTCGACCTGGCCGGCGAGGCGATCCGGCTCACTCGCCAGCTGGCGGCCAAGACCAGCCATCAGGAGGTCGCGGGCCTGCTCGCGCTCATGCTGCTCCACCACGCGCGGCGCCCGGCCCGGACCGGTCCCGACGGCAGGCTCGTGCCTCTCACCGAGCAGGACCGCAGCCGGTGGAACACCCGCCTGATCGCCGAGGGCGTCGAGGTGCTCCAGACAGCCCTCACCCGCGACCGCCTGGGCGAATTCCAGGCCCAGGCCGCCATCGCGGCGCTCCATGCCGACGCCCGGACGGTCGAGGAGACTGACTGGGTCCAGATCGTCGAGTGGTACGACGAGCTGGTGCGCCTCACCGACAGCCCGGTAGCCCGCCTCAACCGGGCCGTCGCCGTCGGCGAGGCCGACGGCCCGCGGGCGGGCCTGGCCGCTCTGGCGCTGCTCGACCAGGTCCTGCCCCGCCATGCCGCCGTCGCGGCGTACCTGCACGAGCGTGACGGTGACCCCGTCACCGCAGCACGGCTCTACGCCGAAGCCGCCCGGTCAGCGCCCAATCTTCCCGAACGCGACCACCTCACACGACAGGCCGCACGGCTCAACGCGCAGCTGCGCGGGGCCGCGGCGCGCGGCAGGCATTCACCGACGTGACGTCGCTCAGCGCATCCGGGCTCAAAACCGTGTGCGAGCTACCGGGGGAGTCCTTAGCATCCAGGCATGGGTCTTCGCGAAGAACTTCCCAGCGACAGAGAGTCTGTGCGGGACATCCACCTGCGGGCGTTCGGCGACCATGGCCTTGTGGTGGCCGGCCTAGTCGATGCCCTGCGGGAGACCATCACGCCGGCCGATGGTCTCTCGCTGGTCGCCGAGCACGACGGGCAGATCGTCGGGCACGTGATGTTCACCCGCAGTCTGCTCGACGCCCCCCGGCGGCTGGTTGAGGTGCAGGTACTCAGCCCCCTCGGCGTCATTCCCGAGCACCATAGGCGCGGTATCGGCTCGGCCATGGTGCGACACGGGCTGACGGCACTTGCTGAGCGGGCCGTCCCCTTGGTCTTCCTGGAAGGAGATCCGGGCTATTACTCACGTTTCGGGTTTGCGCCCGGTTGCGACCAGGGCTTCAGGAAGCCGTCCCTGCGCATTCCGGATGGTGCCTTCCAGGCCATCAAGCTCCCGGCGTATGAGCCGTGGATGACAGGGACACTGGTCTATGCAGAGCCGTTCTGGCGGCACGACTCAGTCGGTCGCCGTGACCCCAGCGCATAGTTTCCGATGTTGGGCGGATGGAAGCAGAAGGAGGACCGACCGTGATCCTTCCAAAGGTCCGGGACCTTCGCTTCGTGACGATCCGCCGCGGTGGGACACTCACTGATCCGGATCACCATCTCCTCGCTCTTTGGGCCGCATCGTGCGCGGAACACGTCCTTGACCTCTTCGAGTCTGCTCGGCCTGAGGACCCGCGCCCACGTCAGGCGATCGAGCGTGCGCGCGCCTGGGTGCGGGGCGAGGTCAAGATGACCCAGGCTCGCGCGGCGGGCGGCCATGCCATGGGCGCGGCCAGAGACCTGCGTGGGGCAGCACGGCATGCCGCGTACGCTGCTGGCCAGGCCGGGGTCGTCGCACACGTCGCCGCGCACGAGCTTGGTGCCGCCGCCTACGCGATCAAGGCTGCACGTGCTGCGGCGCCGGAAGGAAAGGGTGAGGCTGCGGGACGACTCGAGTGCCAGTGGCAGCGCGACCACCTCCCGGAGACGATACGCGAGCTCGTACTGGACGACCAGCGGCTGCGGAACGACATCTGCTGGTCGGTGTTTACCTGTTGAGCAGGGATCGCGCGTTCCTTGTCCGGGCAGAACAGGATTGGCGCGGAGTATTTAAGCTTCACGGATAGTTCTGGGTACGGTGATGCACCAAATCCTCCGCGTAGCCAGAATCATCCGTGATCTTTGCCCGGAAAGACGCACGGGGGGACACACATGCACCACGGCGCACAGGAATGCACGGCGGTTCTCCCCAGCCGGCCGAAGAATTCCCGGATTGCCGCTTTGTCCGGCGGCCGGGCAGGCTGGCCTCCCGCCGCGGTGACACCCCGATGACCAGCATGTTCCGGTGGATGGTACGTCGTTCTTACCCGGGCGTGGTCGGTCAGGTGCTGAGACAGCGCCGCCCGACCCACCAGAAGCAGAACCCGGCCAGCACCAGCGCGGCGGCGAGGAAGATGCCGGTCTCGTAGCCATGCTCCGAGGCGGAGGTGGTCACTGACCGACATCCTGGCGTAGACGGGCGTGTCCTGGGCGGCGAAGCCGACCCGGGCTAGCTGCGCCGGCCCGGCGGCCGGATCCTCGCCGAGGACGCTGATGGTGCCGCAGGTGGACGCGAGCAGCCCGACAGCCAGGCGCAGCAAGGTGGTCTTGCCTGCGCCGTTCGGGCCGATGGCCAGCCTGGCCACCACCTGCTGCGCCGTTGGCAGCTGGTCGCCCGGCTCCAGCATCCCCATCCGCAGGGCCTGATGGACCTGCTGCACGAGCTGGAGGTAAGTGGCGACGCCTGACGTCTCGTCGAGCTGGAACTCGATCATGAATCTCGGCCATCGCCGGCTGGGGGCGATGAAGCAGGGCAGCGCGGTGGCGAGGCTGACCTCCGGCAGCAGGTGCGGGCGCTGGCTCGCACCAGGCCCGCGGCGGTGTTCAGGCCACGAGCAGGCGAAGGCCGAGCTCCGCCGTGTCGAGATCGACGAGTTCGCGGTTGCGCTCAGCCCACCGGCCCGAGGCAAGGTCATCACGGAGGCTGCACACCGCCCGCTGCTCGGCCTCCCGCCCGACCCTCGTCCACACCGACACCGCACGACGCACGTGATCCTTCAGGTACGCCCCGGGCCGGCGCCAGTAGGCCTCGAAAAAGCCGTCGGCGCAGTCCCACGGAATCGGCACCGGCTCAGCGCGAGCCCCGATTGCGCCGGCCAGCCCGTCCAGCGAAGGCCATCCCGCGAAGAGGTCGGCGAACTCGGGCAGGTAGTCGCGGGTAAGCCAGAACCGGCGGCGCCATCCGATCTCACTGGCATCGAACGTGAACACCACCACGCGCCGGGCCACGCGCCGCATCTCGCGCAGCCCAGCAAGCGGATCCTGCCAGTGGTGAACGGTGCTGAAGGCCATCGCAGCGTCAAAGGACTGGTCCTCGAACGGGAGGCTCTCCGCGGCGGCGGCCAGGCACGGTGCCGCGCCCGCTGGCCGCTGCGCCCGCATGACCGCCGATGGCTCGACCGCGGTCACGTCACGGCCAGGAGGCTCGTAGGAGCCGGTGCCAGCCCCGACATTCAATACCGTCTGCGCGTCCCCGAGCGCATCCCATACCCTCGCGGCGATCCGCGGCTCGGTGCGCCGCGTCGCGGTGTAAGCCCCCCCGATCGCGTCATACAGCCGCGCGCCGAGCATTCCCAGCTGTTCCTCTGGCGTCATCCTCTTCCCCTTCGCCCGCGCCTCGAGTTCCCTGTCGATGGCCGCCACCATGACCCCGGCGCGGTGATGCTGCTCCAGCAGCAGGCCGCGCAGCCGGCGCAGGTGCTCGACCGCGTCGGCAGACGGGTCGCCGACCAGGTCCGCGACCTCCCGCAGCCCGAAGCCCAGCCGCCGGTAGGCCAACACCTCACGCAGCCGCTCCACATCGCCCGCCGAGTAGGCCCGGTACCCGGCCGCGGTCCGCGCCGACGGCTGCACGAGGCCAATCTCGTCATAGTGATGCAGCGTGCGGACGGTCACGCCGGCCAGCTCGGCTACGCGTCCCACGGTCAGGTGCTCTTCCACGCCACCGACTATGCCGCCTGACGCCACGTGAGGGTCAAGCCCCTGTGACGTTCCCGCAGGTCATCTAAGTCCAGGATCCTCATCTCGCGGCGACCGCTGAGCCGAGACGCCACGACGGCTGCTATCACAACAACAACGACGGCCATCTTCGGACAGGGTGGTCGAGCCCCATCAACTGGTGATGCGACACGTTGATTTGAGACGAGTAGCGGGCCGGGCCGAGGGGGAGTCCCGCGAGCTCGGTGTTGGGTGACCACTGTGGCCAGCTCGCCGACGTCGGCGCCGGTGTCACGAAACCGGCATGTCGTTTCCGGAACCGACGGCGTGGAGTTGCCTCGTGGGCCGGGGAGTTGGGCAGCCGACATGCTCTTGGTCTCCCTGGCGGGTGACGACGTTCTCGAGGTCGCCGCCGAGACGTCAGGGACGCCCGTGCCGTTCATACGCGCGGCTCTGGCTTACTGGAGCGACTACCCGGAGGAGGTCGACGACTTCCTGGACAGGGCGCGCGCCGGGGCTGCACAGGCA
>JBEKKH010000219.1:0-10831 GCA_050010815.1 Streptosporangiaceae bacterium
CTGCTGGCCCAGGCCCAGACCAGCGCCGAGTACGCCCTGGCGCACTGCTATGGGGGTTACACCACGAATCTTCCGGTGGCCGACCTGCTGGACGGCCAGGCCTGGGTGGCGTTCGAGTACGACGGCCGGCCCCTGGCGGCCGAGCACGGCGGCCCGGCCCGGCTGCTCGTCCCGCACCTGTACTTCTGGAAGAGCGCGAAATGGGTACGCGGGCTGCGGCTCCGCGACACCGACGAGCCTGGCTTCTGGGAAAACTACGGCTACCACATGTACGGAGACCCATGGCGGGAACAGCGGTACGCGGGCGACTGACCTGGCAGACCGCCACGGTCGCCTCGGTGGTGACGGAGACGGCGACGGCGCGCACTTTGTGGCTCGACGTGGCGGGCTGGCCGGGGCACCGGGCGGGCCAGCACGTGGACGTCAGGCTCACCGCCGAGGACGGGTACCAGGCCGAGCGGGCCTACTCGATCGCCTCGGCGCCCACCGAACCGCTCGCCATCACGGTGGAACGCCTAGACGACGGGGAGGTCTCCCCGTACCTGACGCAAGAGGCGAGTCCCGGGGACGAGATTGAGGTGCGCGGGCCGATCGGGGGGTACTTCGTCTGGGAGCCGGCCTTCGGCGGGCCATTGCTGCTGGCGGCGGGCGGCTCCGGGATCGTGCCGCTGCGGTCCATCCTGCGGTACCGGGGTCTGGCCGGCAGCTCCGTGCCGGTCCGGCTGCTGTACTCAGCGCAGCGGCCGGAGGACGTGATCTACCGGGGCGAGCTCGCCGCCGCCGGTGGGGTCTCCGGTGCTGCCGCCGGTGCCGTCTCCGGTGGGGTCGAGGTGATCTACGCGCTGACCAGATCGCAGCCGGCCGGATGGACCGGGTATGCGCGGCGGGTGGACGACGAGATGCTCGCCGAGGTGGCGTGGCCGACGGCGGGCAAGCCACTGGCTTATGCCTGCGGCCCGACGAGCTTCGTGGAGACGGTCGCGGCCGGGCTGGTCCGGCTGGGCTATCCGCCGGTGCGGGTCAGGACCGAGCGGTTCGGAGCGACGGGACGATGATGGGGCCACTGGACGGTAACGCTGTTGACGGTCCCGCTCTGGGCGGTACCGCGGTTGACGGTAACGCCATCGGCGGGCTGCTGATCGAGGTGTTCGGCACCGAGATGACCACGGCCACGGGTATCTGCGGCACGTGCGGAGCGGTCAGCCAGGTGGCCGAGCTTGCCGTCTACCGGCACGGCCTGGGCACCGTGGTCCGCTGCCGGGGCTGCGAGAGCATACTGATGGTCTTCGTGCGGGTCCGGGGCATCACCGGCGTCGACCTGCAGGGGCTGGCCAGCCTGACCCCGCCCGACATCGGGGCCTAGCCCCGGGGTCCTAGCTAAATTCAGGATGGGGCCTGCCTGTTCAGCAGACCCCATCCCTGGAACCCCCACCCTTGGCGTTGCCTGCGGTCCCCCCTCAAGCAACAAGTTGACAGTATCCCGGTGAGAACACGCGGCCTAGCCCCGAATTCGGGGGGCCTAACCGCCTTCAGCGGGTGCTGAGGGGTGCTGAGGGAAAAATCCTTCGTGAAGCCGAAATCTTCCGTGATTTTTGTTCGATTAGACGGGCGGGCGCACATGCCGAAGCTGGCCGGCGCCGGCCAGCGGGCTCAGGCTTGCGGCCGGCGGAGCCATACCGCGGTGTCGGGCGGCAGCAGCAGGCCATCGGTGAGGGGTCCGCTGGCCAGCAGCACGGCAGAGCGGGCGGGCAGGGCCACGGCGCCCGCGGACAGGTTGGCGACGCAGCACAGGCCGTCGCCGCGGTCGAAGGCGAGCACCCCGTCCGGCGCGGGCCGCCAGGTCATCGGGGTATCCGGGTGCTGGCCCAGGGCCGGCTCGGCGCGGCGGACGCGCAGCGCCTGGCGGTACAGCTCGAGCATCGAGCCCGGGTCGCCGGTCTGGGCCTCGACGGTCAGCTCGCGCCACCGCACCGGCTGCGGCAGCCAGGGCGGCTTGGCCGCATCGGGGGGCGAGAAGCCGAACGGCGGCTCGGCACCGGCCCACGGCAGCGGCACCCGGCTGCCGTCCCGTCCCGGGTCGGCGCCGGCGGTACGGATCCAGATCGGGTCCTGGCGCTTGTCCGCGGGCAGGTCCTCCACCTCCCACAGGCCGAGCTCCTCGCCCTGGTAGAGGTAGACAGAACCGGGCAGCGCCATCGTGAGCAACGCGGCGGCCCGGGCCCGGCGCGTGCCCAGGGCCAGGTCGACCGGCTGGCTGTGGTCCCGCCGGTCCAGGCCGAACGAGGAGTCGGCGCGACCGTACCTGGAGACATGGCGATCGACGTCGTGGTTGGACAGCACCCAGGTGGCGGGCGCGCCCGCCGCGGCGTGGAAGGCCAGCGTGCCGTCGATGACCTCGCGCAGCTCGGCAGCATCCCAGGGGCAGCACAGGTAGGGGAAGTTGAACACGGTGTGCAGCTCGTCCGGGCGCAGGTACCTGGCGAACCGGGTGGCGTCGGGCAGCCAGAGCTCGCCGATCAGCACCCGGCCTGAGTACTGGCCGGCGACCGCGCGCCAGGCCCGGTAGATGTCGTGCACATCGTCGCGGTCGGTATAGGGAGACGAGTCGCCCGGCTCGGTCTCGGGCAGCCGGGGGTCCTTGGTCAGCAGCGCGGCGGAATCGATCCTGATGCCGTCGACGCCGCGATCGAACCAGAATCGCAAGATGGCCTCGAACTCCTCGCGGACCTCCGGATTGGCCCAGTTGAAGTCCGGCTGCTCGGGCGCGAACAGGTGCAGGTACCACTCGCCGGGCGTGCCGTCCGGGGCCGTCGTCCTGCTCCAGGCGGAGCCGCCGAAGATCGACCGCCAGCCGTTCGGCGGAATGTCGCCGGCGGGACCGCGTCCGGGCCGGAACCAGAACCGGGCGCGCTCGGCGGAGCCGGGCGGGGCGGCCAGCGCTTCGGCGAACCACTGGTGCTGGTCCGAACAGTGGTTGGGAACGATGTCGATGATCGTCCTGATGCCGTGCGCGTGTCCCTCGGCGATCAGCGCGTCCGCGTCGGCCAGCGTGCCGAAGGCAGGGTCGATCGACCGGTAGTCGGCCACGTCGTAGCCCGCGTCGGATCTCGGCGACGGGTACCACGGGCTGAACCAGATCGCGTCGATGCCGAGGGCGGCCAGGTACGGCAGCCGCGCGCGGACGCCCGCCAGGTCGCCGATCCCGTCACCGTCGGCGTCGGCGAAGCTCTGCACGTACAGCTCATAGATCGCGGCACCGCGCCACCAGGGAGAAGAGGTCATGGTTTCCTTACGTGAGGTTCAGCCCTTGAGGCTGCCTGCGGTCAGGCCAGCCAGGATATTGCGCTGGAAGATGAGGAAGAAGATCACCGTGGGCACCGCGGCCATGGCGGAGGCCGCGAGCACCAGGTTCTGCGGAGTGGTACTCGACGCTTCGTAGATGCCGACGTTCAGCGTCTCCCGGCTCGGGTTATAGCCGTATTCGACCAGCAGCGGCCACAGGAAGTCCTTCCAGACGGCCACCAGCGCGAAGATCGAGACCACGCCGAGAATCGGCCGGGAGATCGGCAGCACGACCGAGCGCAGGGTCCGCAGCGGTGAGGCGCCGTCGATCGCCGCCGCGGCCAGCAGGTCCGTCGGGATCGAGTCGAAGAACCGTTTGAGCAGGAAGATATTGAACGCGTTGGCCACCGAGGGCAGCCAGATCGCCTCCGGCGAGCCGATCAGGTTCAGGTGCAGGATCGGCAGGTCTGCCACCGTGACGTACTGCGGGACGAGCAGGACCGTGGACGGGATCATCAGCGTGGCCAGCATCAGCGCGAAGATGATCCGGCCGCCGAAGGGCCGCAGCCGCGACAGCGAGTAGGCGGCGGCCACGTCGAAGATCAGCTGGAAGAACAGCGCGCCGAAGGCGTAGTAGAGCGTGTTGACCAGCAGCCGCGCGAGGCCGACCCGGCTCCACGCGGCGGAGTACGTGCTCAGGTGCACGTGCGCGGGGATGATGGTCGGCGGCACCTGGACCGCCTCGGTGGTCGACTTGAGCCCGTCGCTGAACAGGAAGTACAGCGGCCCGATGAAGACCAGGGTGAAGACCACCACCACCAGGGTCAGCACCACGCGGTAGAGGATCCTCCCGCGCGGCTGGTTGAGCTGGGCCTGGGACACCAGCGTTCTGGGCGGCGGCGCGTTCATCTGTTGTCCCCTCGCTCGCGGGTCAGCCACAGGTACGCGGCGGAGAAGACGGCGAGCACCAGCATGAGGATCACGCCGAGCGCGGACGCGCTGTTGTAGTTGCTGGCCCCGCTCAGGGCGAAGGCGTACTGGTAGATGAGGTTGACCACGGACACCGTGTTGTTGTTTACGCCGGCGCCGCCGTTGGTCAAGATGAAGGCCTCGACGAACATCTGCATCGTCGCCACGATCTGCAGCATGAGCAGCATCGACAGGATCAGCCTGGTCTGCGGGATCGTGATGTGCCTGATCTTTTTGACCAGCCCGGCGCCGTCGAGCTCGGCGGCCTCGTAGAGCTCGCCCGGGATGTTCTGCAGCGCGGCCAGGTAGATCAGCGTCGCGCCGCCCATGTTCATCCAGGTGGCGGCGATCGCCACCGAGATCATCGCCATGCTGGGCAGCCCGGTCCCCGGCGACTGCACCCACTGCGAGGTGGGCAGGTGCAGGGCGTGCAGGATGTCGTTGAACAGGCCGTAGGTCGGATCGTAGAAGTAGGCGAACAGCAGCAGCGCCGAGGTGGGCGGCAGCATCACCGGCAAGTACACCAGGCAGCGCAGGTACCCCTTGGCGTGCCGGAGCTCGTTCAGCAAGATCGCGGCGAAGAACGGCACCGCATAGCCGATGATCAGCGCGATGACGGTGAACTCCACCGTGTTGCGCCAGGCCGTCCAGAAGGTCGGATCGTGAAAGATGCGCTTGTAGTTCGCCCAGCCCGCCCAGCTGGTCACGCCCAGCTGGGTCTTCTGGAAACTCATCACGATCTCCCGGCACATCGGGTACCAGGAGAAGAACAGGAAACAGAGCACGGCGCCGATCAGGAAACCGTGCGCGGATGCGTGCCGCCTGACCTTACGGCCCACGCCGGTCCTGACCCGGGGAGGCGCCAGGACCGGCACGGACTTTGTGGCGATCGTCTGCACGTCACCCGCCGCTGTTGGCCAGGATCTGGTTGACCTGGCTGGTCGCGGTGGCCAGCAGCTGGGAGATGTTCGCGGTCGGGTTGGTCAGCACGGCGAGCATGACGGGATCGAGGGTCTTGTAGACCGCCTGCGCGTCGGTCGGCTCGCCCATGGCCAGCTCGTGCGCGTTGGCGAAGGCCGAGTAGAAGGCCGGGTTGACCGTCGCGCTGGCGTCAAGCAGCTGCTGCTGCTTGACCTCGGTCGCGCCGGTGAACAGCTGCGGCTCGGGGAAGCCGACCGGGAAGCCGTCGGCCTTCTGCCTGACGTAGTTGAACTGGCCGACGCCCGGCGTCAGGTCCTCGAACACGAGCCACTTGATGCCGGCCTCGATCTGGGCCGGGGTGTCGTGCTTGGCGAACATGTAGTCGTTGCCGCCGGACAGCGAGCCTGCCGGGGTGCCGGAGGTGCTGGGCAGCGGGGCCATGCCGTAGTCGTTGATGCTGCCGCCGTCCTGCGGGACGATCACGTTGTAGATGTCGTCCGGGGCGGCGATGTACATGCCGAGCTTGTTCGAGGCCATCTGCTTCTGCAGGGTGCCCCAGGCGAGCTGCTGGGTGGGGCTCATGCTGTGGTCGACGAAGCGCATCGTGTGCAGGGCCTGGAGCACGGCCTGGCCCTGGGCCGAGTCGAAGCTCGCCGCGGTGCCGGCCGAGTTGACCATGTGGCCGCCCTCGGCGTCGATCTCGGAGGAGAAGTGCCAGCCTCCGTTGTTGCCGGCGCTGTAGTCGCCGTAGCCGTAGATGCCGTGGCCGAGCTTGGTGATCGCCATGGCGTCCTGCTCCACCTGCGCCCAGGTGCTCGGCGGGTCGTCCGGGTTGAGCCCGGCCTGCGTGAACAGCGTCCGGTTGATGATCAGCCCCTGGGTGTAGTTAACCGTCGGCAGCCCGTACAGGGTCTTGCCCGCGGTGACCGCGGCCAGCGCGGTGGGGACGATGTCGTTCAGGTCGGGGACCGTCTTGGTGGTCACGTACGGGGTGATGTCGGCGGCCTGGCCCGCGTCGAGGACCTGGTTCCGGTCGGTGAAGTAGGTGTAGAAGAGGTTCGGCTCGTTGCCGGCGTCGAGCATGGCGGTGAACGAGGCCGGGACCTCGCACGGGTTCTCGTAGACGCTGTTGATGGTGATGGTGGGGTTCTGCTTCTCGAAGAGCGCGACGTCCTCGTTCCACTCCTTGTGCTGCTCCGGCGAGCTCGCGGGCGGCGCGCAGTCGACGCTGATCGTCACGTGGCCGCCGCTGGCCGAGCCGGGGGCCGCGGAGCTGCTTGAGCACGCCGCGGCGCCGAGCACCAGAGCCGCGACGACGGGAATACCGGCTATCCGGTGATGGCTCGCGGATCCGGCTCGACGGTGAAGCCGTCTGCTCATCGGCTCATCCTTCCCTGGGATGGAAATTATCGATGCCTCAACCTACGTATGGAGACATTGGGACGCAATATATCTACGAAAAACTGCAAGGATACAACTTGGTAACGCAAGATCACTTCCAAGCAATTGCGCAAGCCTGACCGGCCCCGCCAGCATCTCTTGCGCTGTTCTAGGCAAATAGCCGGTCGATTTCGGCAGAGAATTTCGGTAAAAGCCTGCGGATAACCATGCAAAAATTTCAGATAGATGCCGTATCTTTGCAACATGACGCGTGTACCTACCCGGCGGCTGGCCGACGTGGCCAAGAAGGTCGGGGTCAGCGAGGCGACGGTGAGCCGGGTCCTCAACAGCAAGACCGGTGTTTCGCCCAGCACCAGGGAGGCCGTGCTGTCGGCGCTCGACGTGCTGGGCTACGAGCGCCCGACCCAGTTGCGCGGCGAGCGGGCGCGGCTGATCGGCTTGGTGCTGCCGGAGTTGCAGAACCCGATTTTCCCGGCCCTGGCCGAGGTCGTCGGCGGGGCACTGGCCCAGCGCGGCTTCACGCCGGTGCTGTGTACCCGCACCGCCGGCGGCCTTTCCGAGGCCGACTACGTCGGCATGCTGCTCGACCAGCAGGTCTCGGGAGTGGTGTTCGCCGGCGGCCACTACGCCGAGCAGGCCTCACCACACGAGCACTACCGGCTGCTGCGCAGCCGCGGCATCCCGGCGGTGCTGTTCAACGCGGCGATCGACAACCTGGGTTTCCCGTGCGCCGCCACCGACGACATGACCGCGACCGGGCAGGCCTATACCCACCTGGCCTCGCTTGGCCATCAGCAGATCGGCTTGCTCGTCGGCCCGGAGGATCACATGCCCTCGCGCCGTAAGCTCGCGGCGTTCACCGAGCTGGCCGCGCGGACGCCGGGCGCCCAGGCGCCGGTGGAACACGCGCTGTTCTCCCTGGAGGGCGGCCAGGCCGCGACCACCCGGCTGCTGCGGCACGGCATCACCGGGGTGATCTGCGGCAGTGACGTCCTTGCCCTCGGGGCGATCCGGGCGGTCCGCCGGGCCGGCCTGTCGGTCCCCGGCGACGTCTCGGTGGTCGGGTACGACGACTCGGCCTTCATGAACTGCACCGACCCTCCGCTGACCACGGTCAGGCAGCCGATTGAGGCGATGGGCAAGGCCGCGGTCGCGCTGCTGGTGAATCAGATCGAGAACGTGGCCGTCTATCCGGAAGAGCTGCTCTTCGAACCCGAGCTCGTCGTCCGCGGCTCGACCGGCCGGCCTCCTTTCGCGCGGGCCTAGATCAGCGCCGCAGCTCCTGAGGCCTAGGGGCACGCGAGTGGGCTCGCGCGTTGGCGGATGCGCCTGCGACGAGAACCTCTGGAACTTGCGAATCGAAGTATGAATCGACCTTATTTATGTATGGATATTGCAACGTTATGTCCGGAAGGTTACCGTCTCTGGTACACGTCCCGCATTGCACCCTTTCCCCTACACACGGTCACACCGGCCCCGCGGGACCCGCCGGAGGAAATCCGGCCATCGGCATCGAAGGAGCAAAGGTGTTCCAGTCCATCCGAGCTGTGAGGCGGACGCTCGCCTTGGCCGCCGGCACCGCGTCGCTGGTTATCACCGGCGTCGCCGCCATGGCGGTCCCGCCAGCGTCGGCCGCTGCCACCGGTGGCAGCGGCGCGAGCCTGCCCTACGTCGAAGTGCAGGCGGAGAACTCCGCCACCAACGGGACGGTCATCGGCCCGAGCTACACCCAGGGCCAGCTGGCCGACGAGGCGTCCGGGCGCAAGGCCGTGACCCTGCAAGGCAGCGGCGAGTACGTCACGTTCACCACGCCGGTGGCGACCAACTCGATCGACTTCCGCTACAGCATCCCGGACAGCTCGGATGGGTCGGTCTACACCGCCCCGCTGTCGCTGTACATCAACGGCACCAAGCAGACCGACTTCACGCTGACCAACGCCTACAGCTGGTACTACGGCAGCTACCCGTTCACCAACACGCCGAGCAGCGGCAACCCGCACCACTTCTACGACGAGGTGCACCGCCTGTTCTCGTCGACCTATCCGGCCGGCACAACCTTCAAGCTGCAGATCGATTCCGAAGACACCGCGTCCTCCTACACGATCGACTTTGCCGACTTCGAGCAGGTCGCCGCGCCGCTGACCCAGCCCGCTGGCTCGGTCTCCGTCACCAGCGAGGGCGCCGACCCGACCGGCGTCAACGACTCCACCAGCGCCTTCAACGCCGCCATCACCGCGGCCGGCGCGGGCGGCACGGTGTGGATCCCGGCGGGCACCTACGACATCCCGGGCCACATCATCGTCAACAACGTGACGGTGGCCGGGGCCGGCATGTGGTACTCGACGGTCACCGGCACCGCGCCGGGCTTCTACGGCAACGGAACACCGACCAACTCCGGCCCGGCCAGCACCAACGTGCACCTGCAGAACTTCGCGATCTTCGGCAACGTCCAGGAGCGCGACGACAGCGCCCAGGTCAACGGCATCGGCGGCGCGATGACCGACTCAACCGTCTCGAACATCTGGATCGAGCACATGAAGGTCGGGGCCTGGATGGACGGGCCGATGGACAGCGTGAAATTCAGCGGCATGCGCATTAGGGACACCACCGCGGACGGCATCAACCTGCACGGCGGCGTCACCAACTCAACGGTCACCGACAGCGACATCCGCAACACCGGTGACGACGGCATCGCGCTGTGGGCGGACTCCAGCATCGGCGCCGACGCCAACGACACCATCTCCGACAACACCGTGCAGCTGCAGCAGCTCGCCAACGGGATCGCGGTCTACGGCGGCAACAACAACACCGTGACCGGGAACCTGGTCGTCGACACGGGCATCACCCAGGGCGGCGGCATCACGGTGGCGCAGCGCTTCACCTCCACCCCGCTCGGCCTGACCACGGTGTCCAACAACACGATGATCAGGGACGGTGACCTCGACCCGAACTGGCTGTTCGGCGTGGGCGCGCTGTGGTTCGACGACGACCAGGGGCCGTCGATCACCGGGCCGATCAACGTGACCAACGCACTGATCGAGCAAAGCCCCTACGAGGCCATCCAGTGGGTCGAGGGCACGATCAGCGGGGTCAGTCTCAGCAACGTGACCATCGCGGGCACCGGGACGTTCGCCCTGCAGGAGCAGACTGGTGGCACGGCCACGGCCACCAACGTCACGGCGACCGGCGTAGCGCAGGCCAACGCGGGCAACGCGCCGAGCTACAGCTGCGAGGGCAGTAGCTTCACCATCACCGACGGCGGTGGCAACTCCGGCATCACTCCGACCCAGTGCAACGGCTGGCCGGCCCCGGTCTACCCGCCGTACCCCAACTCCGGCGTGACGGTCGCGCCGAGCGCGCTGAACTTCGGCTCGGTGGCGGTCGGCTCGACGAGCAGCGCGCAGACCGTGACGGTCTCCAACCCGACCAGTTCGGCTGCGTCCGTCTCGTCGATCTCCGCCAGCGGAGACTTCGCGCAGACCAACACCTGCGGCTCGTCGATCGCGGCAGGCGGCTCGTGCACGGTCAGCGTGAAATTCACGCCGACCGCGACCGGCAGCCGCACCGGCTCCCTGACGGTCAACGCGGGCGGGACCACCAACACCGTCAGCCTGTCCGGAACCGGCACGAGCTCGGGCGGCGGCAGCGCGACGCTGGCCGCGTCCCCCACCTCGCTGTCCTTCGGCAACGAGGCAGTGGGCTCGACCTCGACCGCCCAGACGGTCACGGTGACCAACACCGGCGGCGCGGCTGCGAGCGTGTCGTCGATCTCGGCCACGGGGCCGTTCTCGTCGACCAACACCTGCGGGACGTCGATCGCGGCCGGCGCGTCCTGCACGCTGAGCGTGACGTTCACGCCCACCACGGCCGGCGCCGCCACGGGAAACGTGACGCTGTCGAGCAACGCGACCGATTCCACCCTCACGGTGCCCCTGAGCGGCACCGGGACCAGCAGCGGCGGGAGCACCAACCTGGCCCTGAACCAGTCCATCACCGCGTCCAGCTACACGCAGAACTACGTCCCGGCCAACGCGAACGACGGGAACACCAGCACCTACTGGGAGGGCACCAACGGCGTCTGGCCCACCACCCTCACGGTGAACCTCGGCGCCTCGGACTCGCTGACCTCCGTGGTCGTGGACCTGCCCCCGTCGTCGGCGTGGAACACCAGGACCCAGACGTTCTCGGTGCTCGGCTCCACCAACGGCAGCAGCTACACCACCCTGGTGGGCTCGGCCACCTACACCTTCAACCCCGC
>JBEKKH010000220.1:0-10775 GCA_050010815.1 Streptosporangiaceae bacterium
CTCGTCCGCCGCGATCCGCTCCAAGTCCTGCGGCACCAGGCCTACCTTCGGTACACCGTCGAGGATCGCGATGGTGGCCGCGGTCACGCCCGCGTCGGCCAGGATCGCCTCGAACTGCCGCGCGGCATCCAGGTTCACCGGGCGAGGCAGGCCGTGCGAGATGATCGTCGACTCGAGGGCGACCACGGGAGTGCCGGACGCCAGCGCGGAGCTGACCCGGGGGGACACTTCGACCAGGGAAGACACGCAACGATTGTCTCACTGCCTGCTCCGGTGCCCGGCGCGGGACCGCGGCTAGTAACCCTTAGTCCCCTTAGTACCCCTGAGGGCCGACGATGTTCAGGAGCGGCTCGCCCGCGGCGTAGCGAGCCAGCTGCTCCGCCACGACGGCCATAACGCGCGGCTGGTCGGTGCTCATCGCGCCGGCCACATGCGGCGTGAGCAGCAGGCCGGGCGCGGACCACAGCGGATGGCCGTCCGGAAGCGGTTCTGGATCGGTGACGTCGAGGGCGGCGCGCAGCCGCCCGGAACGCAGCTCCGCGAGCAGCGCGCCGGTGTCCACGACCGGGCCGCGGGCCGCGTTGACCAGCAGGGCGTGATCATGCATCCGGCTCAGGAACGGCGCGTCCACCAGTCCGGTCGTGGCCGGGGTGATGGGGACAAGCAGGATGACGATGTCGGCGTCAGGCAGGAGGGCGGGCAGCTCGTCCAGGCTCGCCACGCCGGGCCGGGCGCGCCGGGCGATACGTTTCACGGTCACGCCGAACGGGTCAAGCATGCGCTCGACCGCCTCGCCGATCGAGCCGTAGCCCACGATCAGCACGGTCTGGCCGCCCAGCGGGTCGCTTCGGACCGGATCCCAGGTCCCGGCCCGCTGAGCGGCCAGGAACCTGGGCAACTGCCGCACCTGTGCCAAGATCACGGCGAGGACCCATTCGGCGACCGCGGGATCGTGCACGCCACGGGCATTACACAACGTGACGCCGGGCGGGACGAACGGAATCACGTTCTCCGCGCCAGCCGACATCAGCTGGATCAGCCGCAACCTGGGCAGCTTGGCCAGCACCGGCATCCGGGAGGCCGGCACGCCGAACGGCAGCACGACCACCTCGACCTCGTCGGCCGAATCCGGCAGCTGGTCATCGCCGGTCCACACGTCGGCCACCATGCCCTCGGGCAGGCCGCCCATCAGTTCCGCCGCGTCCGGCTCGGGAAGCCACACCCTGATCTTCGAGGATGCCATGACGGTGAGGTTACCGGCAACGCACGGGCCCGATGGCCATGGCCCGGCCTGACTGAGCCCGGGTGGGGCGGATGGGCCGGGATGGGCCGGGATTGGGCCGGGGGTTACCTTGCGGCTCCGGTGCCTTCCAGGTGGCGCTGCCAGCGCTCGGGCTCGCGCTGGGCGGGATGCGGCGCGTCCTTGGTGTCCGCGGCGTCCTTCGGGTCCGGGGGGATCTTCGGGGCCATGGGGTCCGAACCGATGATGACCACCGGGCATGCGGAGGCGCGCAGGCAGGCCCTTATCACCGGCCCCGCGGCGCGGTACGGGTCAGGGCCGTACGCCGTCCGGCCCAGCACCAGCAGGTCGGCGTGGGCGGCCTGGTCGAGCAGGACACGCGCCGCCAGGCCCTCGGTGATCTCGGTACGCAAGATAACGTCAGGGAACAGCGTGATCGCCTCGCTGACGGACCGGCGCAGCACGTCACGGGCCGCACCCCAGCTTCCGCCGACGGATCGCGGGGCTGGCAGAGCGTAACTGGCGACTTGGTGGCAGGCGGCCTCCAGGGCCAGCACCGCGACGACCTCGGCGACCCGCAGGCTCGCCTCCAGACACCCCCATTGAAGCGCCGTTACGGACTCCGCGGAGCCGTCGACGCCGACGATGATGCGTCGTACACCGGACTCTATTGTCATGCCAAATTCCTACCGTTCGCCACCTCTGACATACGGATCCGTCTTACCACAGCCGTATCTCAGGGCTCGCCGATGGTAACTGACAGGTTCGATCCTAGACCGCGCGAAGGTCCCATGACGAGGGGTACGAGCCGCTTTTATCGCTCGTGCCAGGCCTATCCCAAAAACCTGTAATAATCGTGCCGTTATGAGGTGTCTGGGAGTAATGAAGCATATGAATTCTTATCTTTTTCAACCGCCTTTTTGCGCCGATCTTGGTAAGGATGGCCGCGGTGCGCAAGTGGGCGGTGGCAGCCAGGGCGTGCTATCCGGCGTCCCGGTTTGCTCGTCGGCCATGATGTTCTGTCCTCCCTGTGTCGCCGTGGTCAGCTCTTGGCCGGAGCCTGCAGGCTCCGCAGACGCCCGTCGGGGTCACGGACGGTCATCTCCCTGGTCCCGTAGTGGGTGTCCTGGAACGGGGTGACCACCTCGACGCCAGGATCGACTCGATGGAGTGGTGCTTGACCTGCTTGATCAGCTCGCCGCCGAGGGCGCAGCGCGCGGGACGGGCGCGGAGGGCGGGACGGGCGCGGAGGGCGGGACGGGCGCGGAGGGCCGGGTACTTGGTCAGGTGCGCTGGGTGCGGACGGTCAGGTGGCTGCCGGATTGGCCCTTGTGCACGCGGAGCTGGGCCGGGATGCGCTGTCTCAGCTCGGCGACGTGGCTGACGATGCCGACCATCCGGCCGCCTTCGCGCAGGCCGTCCAGCACGGTCATCACCTCTTCCAGGGTGTCCTCGTCCAGGCTGCCGAAACCCTCGTCGACGAACAGCGCCTCGATCCGGGTGCCGCCCGCCTCGGCGGTGACGACATCGGCCAGGCCCAGGGCCAGGGCCAGGCTGGCCAGGAACGTCTCGCCGCCGGACAGCGTGCTGGTGTCCCGGTCCACTCCGGTCCAGGTGTCGCAGGCGAGCAAGCCTAGTCCGGAACGGCCGGCCCCCCGGCGCGCGTCGGTATGGACCAGCGAGTACCGGCCCGAGGTCATCTTCAGCAACCGCTCGCTGGCCGCGGCCGCGACCTCCTCCAGCCGCGCGGCGAGCACGAACGAGGACAGGGTCATGCGCAGCGTGTTGGCGCCGCCGCCGGCGGCCAGGTCGGCGAGGCTGCGAGCGCGGGCGGCCCGGTCCGCGAGCGGCTCGTGCTCGCCTACGCGCGCGGCCAGCTGGGGAGCGAGAGCGGCCAGTTGCTCGGCCTTGTGCTGGGCGCGATCGAGGGCGGCCACCGCGTCGTCGTGCTGCTTGCGCGCGGCCTCGACCGCGACCGTAGTCCCGGCCACGTCGGCGGGGGGATCGAGGAGCACGTCGAGTTCGGGGTCGGCCAGCAACTCGGCGACGGCTGTGATGCTGGCCTCGTGGTCGCGGATGTCCCGGTCGCTCGCGGCCCGCCAGCCGGGGTCCCGGCGGGCCCGGCGGGCGTCGTCGGTGTCCGCGAAGCCGGCCTGCGCGGCGGCTCGGGCGGCCAGGCCAGCCGCCCGCTCGGCGTCAGCCTGGGCACGGGCGGCGGTGTCGGCGGCATGCGCGGCGGCGGTCAGCGCGTCGGCCACGGCGCGTTCGCGGGCCAGCGCGGAGTCCAGGTCGGGTGCGTCGCCGAGCTGGGCGGCCAGCACCTCCCGGTGCCTGGCGGCCCGCTGGTCGGCGTCGGCGGCCTGGCGCAGCTCGTAGGTGCGCTGGTCGGTCAGCTCGACCAGCAGCTTGTCGGCGGCGGCGATGGACTGGTCCAGGGCCTCGAGCGCGGCCTGCAGATCGGTCCGCCGGATGGAGGCCAGCCGGGCGGCTTCGGCCTGGAACTCGGCGGAGGTGGCGCCGAACCGCTTCGCGTCGGCCCGCAGCGAGGCGAGGTCGGCGGCGACCGTGAACCCTGCGTTTTCGAGCCGGGCCGACAGGTCAGCCAGCAGCACGTCGGCGGCGGCCAGCCGGGCCCCAATCGTTTCGGCCCGGTCCGAGGCGATCGTCGCCGCGTTATCCGCCGCCTCTTCCTGCTCGCGCGTCACCCGCTCGCCCTGGAGCTCGCACAGCTCCGGGTGATCGAGCGAGCCGCAGACGGGGCACGGGGCACCGTCGACCAGGGCGGCGGCAAGCTCGGCGCGCATCCCGTCGATGCGGGCCAGGCGCAGCCGGGCCGCCTCGGACATGAGCTCGGCGTGTTCTATCTTCGCGACGACGTAGGCCTCGGACTGGCGAGCGACGTCGGTGCGGGCATGGACCAGCTTGGCGGTGTCGTCGGCCGCCTGGCGGTACCGCTCCGCCTCCGCCTGAATGCCGGGCAGCCGTTCGCTCGCTTCGCGGGCCGCCTCACGCTGCCGGCCCAGCTCGGCACGCTGCTCACGTTGGGCGGCGGTCCGCCGCCCGGCCGAGTCCACCTTCGCGGCCAGCGCCGCTGCGGCCTCACGGGCCGCGGTGGCGGTTTGGTCCTCGGCGTCCGCCCGCTCGGACTCCGAGCGCAGCGCCTCCAGCCGGCCGAAGGCGGTGACATGCTCCTGGCTGCGGGCGCGCAGACCGGCGGCGGTCGCGTCTGGGTCCGCGGCGGCGGCGCGGGCCTGCGCTTCGGCGACGCGGGCCTGGGTCAGCGCGTCGGCGGTCCGCTCGGCCTCGGCCAGGGTGGGGGTGACTTCGGTGGCGCGGACGGCGGCGCGCAGTTCCCGGCTGAGCGCCTCGATGCCGGCGGCGGCCAGGGCGAGCTGGTCGCGCGTCCGCAGCGCGTCGGTGCGGCGGCGCTGGCGGTCGGCCAGCCGCTCGGCGTCGCGCTGGCGGTCCTGGGCCTGGTCAAGCTCGGTGCGGTAGGCGCGGACCTGGCCAGCGCACGCGACCGCAGAGGCCACGGCGAGCTGCGCCACCTCGGCCGCCCAGGCCGCGTCGGGCCGCGCGGGCTCCTCGTCCAGGCCGGCCACCTGCGTGACGACGGCGACCAGGCTGCCGATGCCCTGCTCGGCGGCTTCCACGTCGCGGGCGGTGGTGCGACGCCATCCGGCCAGCCAATCCTCCACGGCGCGAAACCGGTCCGTGCCGAACAGCTTTTGCAGTAGCTTGGCCCGGTCAACGGCGTCGGCGTGCAGGAACTGCGCGAACTGCCCCTGCGGCAGCAGCACGACCTGGAAGAACTGGTCGGCGGACATGCCCATCAGGTCTTTGATTTCGTCATCCGCCTCCCCGGCCCGGGTGGAGACGGCCTGCCAGGAAGCCCCGATGAACTCCTCGAGCAGGACCTTCGCCTGCTCGGTGGTGGTGCCGTGGCCGCGCAGCTTCTGCCGCTCCTGCTCCGGCTTGCGGGTGATCCGCATCCGCCGCCCGCCCAGGGTCGCCTCGAGTTGCACCTCGGTCGGCGTGCCCGGCGCGGCATGATCGGAGCGGAGTCGCCTGACCTTGCCGCGCTCACCGGGGACCCGGCCGTACAGGGCGAACCCGATGGCGTCGAGCAGCGTGGTCTTGCCCGCGCCGGTCTCGCCGTGCAGCAGGAACAAGCCCGAGGAGGCCAGGTCATCGAAGCAGACCTCGACCGTGCGGCCGAACGCGCCGAAGGCGGTGACGCGAAGCCGGTGCGGGCGCATCAGGCGTCTGCCTCCGTCCCGATCCGGACGGCCTGAAACGCCTCGGCGAGGAGCTTGCGCTCGGCCGCTGAGGCCGGATCGTTCCTGACGTGCGTGATGAACTCGGCCGCGATGGCCAGATCGTCACGCCCGGCGATCCGGGCCCGGTATCCGCGCTGGTCCGGAGCGGCACCCTCGGGCTCGAAGGTGAGCACAAGGACGTGCGGGAACCGGGCCCGCAGGGCGTCCATGGCGCCCTCGGGACGGCTAGGGTCGGTGAGGGTGACCGACACGAAGTCATCCTCATACGGGACGAAGGCGGCCGAGCCGAGCAGGTCGGGCAGCCGGCCGCGGAGCACGCTCAGCCGCCGGTAGGCCGGCGCGGGCACCCGCTCGGCCCGGGCCGTCCCGCCGGAGTCCAGCTCGACCAGCCAGCTGCCCTTGCGGTGCGAGGCCTCGGAGAACGAGTACGGCAGCGGCGAACCGCTGTAGCGCAGGTGCCCGGCAATGGTCTGCTGGCCGTGCAGGTGACCGAGGGCCACGTAGCTGAACCCGGCAAACAGGTCCGCGGGCACCTGGCCGAGCCCGCCGACGGTGATGTCGCGCTCGGATTCGCTCGCCGCTCCCCCGGCCACCCAGCCGTGTGCCATGACGACACGGCGGGGAACGCGGTGCCGGTCGGCGTCGGCGCGGATGCAGCTGAGCGCGTGGCCGAGTACCCCGGCGTGCCCGCGCGGCACCCCGGCGTCTGCGGTCTCCGCGGGGTCCTCCGCCAGGGGAAACGGGGGTAGGTCGTGGCGGACGGCGTCCGGCTCCAGGTACGGGATCCCGTACACGGCCACCGGCCCGTGCGCGTCTTCCAGCAGGACAGGGCGGGCCAGCGCGCTCGGCCGGGTGCGCAGGTGCACACCCGCCTGGTCGAGCAGACCGCTGCCGAACCCGAGCCGACGCGCCGAATCGTGATTGCCGCTGATCAGAATGATCCTGGCCCCGGCGTCGTGCAGCCGGAGCAGGGCGTCCTCGCAAAGCTCGACGGCGTCCACCGGCGGCACGGCGCGGTCATAGATGTCCCCGGCGATCAGGACCGCATCCACCTTCTCCGCACGTACCGTCTCCACCAGGTGATCGAGGAAGGCCGACTGCGCCCCCCGGAGATCAGCGCGGTGCAGTGACCGTCCCAGATGCCAGTCCGAGGTGTGCAGGAATCGCATGGCCCGGACCTTAGCGGAGGGCACCGACATTCGGGTGAATTGGCTATGGACTTGTCAGGATTTGGCCGGCCAGCCAGCTGTCGACCTCGGCCTTCCACCGCCGCTTGTCCGCCTCGGGCGCGAAGGATGCGTCAAAGGAATTGCGCGCCAGCCTGGCTAGCTGCTCGTCCCGGAATCCGAACTCCTGCTGCACCGCAGCTAGGTTGTCGTCCACGTACCCGCCGAAGTACGCCGGATCGTCGCTGTTAACGGTGGCGAGCAACCCGGCGTCCAGCATGCCGGGCAGCATGTGCTCGCGGAGATCGGGGACCACGCGGAGCGCCACGTTCGACAGCGGGCACACGGTCAGCGCAATCTGCTCGTCGCGCAGCCTGGCCACCAGCTCAGGGTCTTCCATGGACCGCACCCCGTGGTCGACGCGCTCCACGTGGAGCTGGTCAAGCGCCTCGCGGACGTAGTCAGGGCCGGCTTCCTCCCCCGCGTGCGCCACCAGCCGGAGCCCTTCAGCCGCGGCCATCTGGTACACGTCGGCGAACTGGGCCGGCGGGTGACCGAGCTCGGTCGAGTCGAGCCCGACGCCGATGAAGCTGTCGCGGAACGGGAGCGAGGCCCTGAGCATCGCGTCGGCGGCCGCGGGCCCCAGGTCACGCAGGAAACACAGGATCAGGTCGGCGGAAATGCCGTGTTCCTTGCCCCCCTCGCTCAGCGCGGCGGTCAACCCGCCGAACACCTCTTCCAGCGGAACCCCGTTGGCCAGGTGGGTCTGCGGGTCGAAGAAGATCTCGGCCCGGCGCACCCCGGCCGCCGCGGCGCGGGTCAGGTAGGTGCTGGCCAGGTCGTAGAAGTCCTGCTCGATCTTGAGCACGCGCAGGTTGGCATAGTGCAGGTCGAGAAAGGACTGCAGGCCGTCGAAGGCGTACTGGGCGCGCAGTTCCTCGACGTCCAGCACCGGCATCCAGGTGCCATTCCGGGCGGCGAGCTTGACCAGAAGCTCGGGCTCAAGTGTGCCCTCGATGTGAATGTGCAGCTCGGCAACTGGCAGCATGTACCAACTTCCCCTCACCCAGGCTTCGCCTGTCCAGGCGAACACGACGTCACGACCAGGCTAGAGATCCCGCCTCCAGGATCCCTGTCCTTTAGTTCTCTGATTCTTCTGCGTCCGCCTCAGTCGCCGGACCTGATGTCGGTGTCGTCGTCTTCGACCACGTGAACGGCCGCCTCCTCCGCGCTGGCCGCTCCGCCGTCGATTCCGGCGTCGTGCGCGACCAGATCGGCCTCAACGGACGGGTGGGCTCCCTCGTCCTCGGCCACCAGCCTGCCCGCCCGGGGATCAGGGCCGTCGTCGAGCAAAAGCCCGTCGACGTACTCATCCGCCTCGTCCTCGTCGTCGTCGTCCTCGTCGTTGCGGCCTTCCGCGCGGCCTTCCGGCAGCTGGTCATCGAGGTCTAGGGCAGGGTCAGGCTCCTCTTCCGCGAGCAGCTGATCGAGGGACTCCCCCGCCTCCTGCTCCTCCGCCGTCACGCCGAACCTCATCCCGGCCGACCACCGCTCCGGCGGAGCCACGCCCCGGTCCAGAGGGTCCTCACCCGGGTCGCCGGGGTCGCCGGTCAGCGAGTCCGACGGGTCTTGCACCGAGTAATCCTCAAGATCAGCGGACTCGTGGCGAGTCTCGTCAGGCAATGGTCTCAGCCCTTTCCTTGTCGGGATGCCCGCCGTCGCTAGCGGACAGGCATCCCCGTGCCTGCCCGCGGCGGTTGTGGTCAATCATGCCGTAGACCCGGACGCGATAAGGTTCGCCGACTCGCCGCGTTCCCTGTAGTTTCGTGGCACGGGCGGTAGCAGGGTTCAAAGGGGGACGTATGCCACAGGTTACCGGCCCAGCCATCCTCGTGGAGGGCTTGACCAAGTCGTTCGGAGAGGTGAAGGCGCTTCGCGGTATCGACTTGTCGGTGCCGCGCGGGACGGTCCTCGGCGTGCTCGGTCCCAACGGCGCCGGCAAGACGACGGCGGTGCGCATCCTGACCACGCTGCTGCGCCCCGACGGGGGACGGGCTCTGGTAGAGGGTTACGACGTGGTGCGGGACGCGGCTGCGGTCCGCCGGACGATCGGGCTGGCCGGGCAGTCGGCCGCCATCCAGGAGGAGCTGACGGGCCGGGAAAACCTGGAGATCATCGGCCGGCTCTACCACCTGAGCTGGCCGCGGGCGCGCGGTCGCGCCGCGGAACTGCTCGAGCAGTTCGGCCTGGCCGACGCCGCGGACCGGTCCGCGAAGAACTACTCGGGCGGCATGCAGCGGCGCCTGGACCTAGCCGCCAGCCTGGTCGGCCAGCCGCAGGTGCTGTTCCTCGACGAGCCGACCAGCGGCCTGGACCCCCGGGCGCGGCTGGGTATGTGGGAGATCATCAGATCGCTGGTGGCCGACGGGACCACGCTCCTGCTGACCACTCAGTACCTCGACGAAGCCGACGAACTTGCCGACGAGATCGTGGTCATCGATCACGGCCTGGTCATCGCCGCGGGCACGTCCGCGCAGCTGAAGGATCGGGTCGGCGGGGACGTGGTGGAGTTCACGGTGCCTGACCGCCGACGGGTCAACGATGCCGCCACCGCGATCGCCAGCATCGCGGAAGGGGCAGGGGACGCGGGTGGGGAGCCGCACGCCGACTCCGAAACCGGCGTGGTCAGCATCGGGGTCGGCGGCCGCGGCTCGGAGGCGCTGATCGCGGCGGTGCGGGCGCTGGACGCGGCGCGGATAGAAACCCGCGGTCTGGCGTTGCGCCGGCCTTCACTCGACGACGTGTTCCTGGCCCTGACTGGGCACGCCGCCGAGGAAGGGGAATCCCGGGGACGCCGCCGCGGGCCACGCGGCCGGCATCGGAGCGGTGGCAAGGAGATAGAAAGGACATCATCATGACCGCGGCGGCTGCGGGTCCGGCGGGCGAACCAGGCCTGCGCATCCGGTTCGGCTGGGCGGTGACCGACACGCTCACCATCACCCGGCGCAACCTGCTGGTCTGGATGCGGGTGCCCGCTTACCTGATGTTCACCGTGATCCAGCCGATAATGTTCGTTCTGCTGTTCAGGTATGTCTTCGGCGGCGCGATCCCGGTGCACGCTCCGGGCGGCTACGTCAACTTCCTGATGCCCGGGATCATCGGGCAGTCCGCAGCGTTCGCTACCTTCGGCACGGCCATCGCCCTGGCGCAGGAGCTGAAGAAGGGCGTGATCGACCGGCTGCGGTCGATGCCGATGGCACGCTCGGCGGTGCTGGCCGGCCGGCTGGTCGCCGACACCGGGCGGATGCTCGTGACGATCCTGGTCCTGGTCGCGGTGGGATACGCGGTCGGTTTCCGGTTCTCCGAGGGCGTCGTGCCCGCCATCGCCATGATCGTGCTCGCTACCGTGTTCGGCCTGGCCATCTGCTGCATCGCCGCCTATACCGGCCTGGCCATCGGGGACGAGGAATCGGTGCAGGCGTTCGGCCTGATCTGGCTATTCCCGGTCACGTTCCTGTCCTCGGCGTTCGTGCCGATCTCGACCATGCCGGGATGGTTGCAGGCCTTTGCCAGCAACCAGCCTGTCACCTACACCATCAACACCATGCGCGCGCTGGCTCGGGGCGGCCCGCTTGAGCCGGAACTGTGGAAGAGCCTGGTCTGGCTGGCCGGGATCTTCGTCGTATTCCTGCCGCTCTCGGTCCGTGCTTACCGCCGGGCCAGCTGAGGCCGGCGCAGGGTCGCCGCGGGGACCACCTTTTTTCATCTGGATTAGACGACGGCAGGTCCGTTTCAGGCTGGACCGTCCCGGGCAAGGCCTTTACCAGACCTGCGGCAGCAGAGCAGCTGTGCGTGCCAGGCAGGCAACGGGGCTACGCCCAGCCAGAAACTGAGGCTGGTGCGTTCTGGTCTGCACGGTAATAGCGACCCCCTGGAGGCTTCCATGATCAATCCTGACGTATCCCGGCACGTCGAAGTCAAGGAGGGCGACCAGACGATCGCGGCGGCCGAGGTGACCACGGCCGCGGGGGCCGAGGGAACGGCCCGGACCTCACTGCACGCCCCGTCCGGGCACACCGCCCCGGGCAG
>JBEKKH010000221.1:0-10757 GCA_050010815.1 Streptosporangiaceae bacterium
GTGGGTCAGCGCCAATCACGGGTAGGGGAGTGGCATGTCTGAACAGGAAACCGACATCTCGCTCCAGGCGGCCCAGGTAGCTGCCGCCATCAGCGAAGAAGATCGTCCGCAGGAACGGCACCGGCTGGTCCGCGCGTTCGCCAAAACCGCGAGCTCGGGTGCACGCGCCGCCGGTCGCGGCACGCGGGCGGTACGGAGCGGGGCGGGATCGGGAACGCGGGCGGCTCGGCAGCGAGCCGGGACGGGCACCAGCTACCTGACCGCTCAGGTGGTCGCGATGGCACCGCGCCTGCGGGTACGCGATCAGGCGGCGCTCAGGGCGCAGTTCCCTGGCAAGTCTGCCGAGGAGATAGCCGACGCGCTCATCGAAGGCGCGGCCCGGGCGTCGGCCGCGGCCGGCGGAGCGGCGGGTGTCGTTTCCGCGTTGCCTGTGCTGCCTGCCTTCCCGGCCGAGGTGGTCGCGGAGACCCTGGTCGTGGTCGGGATCGAGATCAAGCTGGTCGCGGAGCTTCACGAAGCGTACGGGACGCCGGCCCCGGGCAAATTCCCGGAACGGATGAGTGCGTACCTGGCGGCCTGGGCTCATCGCCGTGGGGTTTCCCCGATTCCCGGCGGTGTCATCTTCGCGGCCGGGTCCCCGCTGACCCGGCTGCTTCGCCGGCGTCTGGCCGCCCGGGCCGGCCGCAGCGCGTTCTCGCTGGGACCGCTGCTGACCGGCGCCGCCGCGGGAGCCTTCCTCAACGGCAGGGAAACCAGGAAGCTCGGCCATCATGTGCACGACGACCTGCGCCGTCGCACGGTCACTGCGGCCGGCGAACCTCCGATGGTGACGTCGTGATCTAGGTCAGGGCGCCGAGAAACTCCCTCAGCGCCCGGTAATACGGCTCGATGGTCGTGATGTCGGCGTACTCCCGCGGGCCGTGCTGGCCCGAGCCGCCGACGCCGAACGCCACCGCGGCCATGTCGAGCTGACCGTAGAAGCGCCCGTCGCCGGCGCCGTGCTTGCGGAGCAGGTCCCCCGAGTAACCCTGAGCGCGGGCCGCGTGCTGGAGCCGCAGCACATCGCGATGATCGGGATCGACGTGATGCGGCGGGTCGACCCGATCCACCACGGCCGTAACGCCAGGCTCGCAGAAACCGGCTAGGTAGGCGGTGATCTCGTCGGCGCTCTGACCATGGAAGTCCGTATCGCCGGCGGGGTACCTGATATCGAGCCAGGCCTCCGCCTCGGCGGGCACCTGGTTGCGGGCCAGGTTCCCGGTGCAGACGCGCGCCACGGTGAGCGTGGTCCGCCATACCTCCTCGGTCGCGACCGGATACCTGACCCGCAAGCCGCTGGTCTCGCCGATGATGACGAACTGGCCGCGGACACCGCGGTCAAGCTGATACCAGGTCCCGTCGCGCCCGCCGACCTCCTCGTCGGTGACGAGCTGCAGCGCGACCGGATAGGGCAGCTGCCCGGCCATCTCCCGGAAAACCTGGGCGGCCACCAGCGCCGAGACCTTCATGTCCTGGGCGCCGCGGGCGAACAGGCGGTTGCCGTCGCGGCGCGGCCGGAACTGCTCAGGCGGCGCCGGCACGACGTCCAGGTGAGCGTTGAGGATGACGCGGAAATCCCCTCGCTCCCCGGCGGCGGACAGCAGCGCGCTGGGCTTGCCGCCCGAGTCGAACCGCTCTACCGGGCCGGCCTGACCGACGAAATCGAGCACGAAATCGAGCGCTCGCCGCAGCTCCGCCGTGGGCGATGAGCCGGCCGGCCTCGTCGGTGAGGTTGACCTGCCACAGCTGCTGGGTGCGGCCCTGGTTGAGGGTGCTGGCTCCGATGCTCGCCGCGCTCTCGATCGCGGTCGTGTAGACGCCTCCGTGCACGATGCCCCAGGGCGTGTGGTGCTCCGCGCCGAGCTGCAGGGACCCCGCCGCAAGGCTTGGTGCCGTCGCGGGCCCGACCGTCGCCGGGCTGGCTTCAGCGTCCATCGCGGTCTCCTTTCTCTCGCGGTTCCTGGCCCTGGGCGCCCCGGGGGGCCAGCACCAGGCACGTCGTCGTGCCGTGCGCGTACAAGGTTCCGTCGGGCCCGGTGATCTGGCCGGACGCGGTGACCACGCGCCGGCCCGCGCTGACCACCTGCCCGGTGGCCACGACGCTCGGTGTCGTGGCGGTGAGCGCCCTGACGATGTTCACCTTCAGCTCAAGGGTGGTGTAAGCCTGGCCCTGGTCCAGCGAGGAGTGCACGGCGCAGCCCATGGCGGAGTCCAGGAGGGTGCAGAAGGCACCGCCGTGAACCGAGCCGATCGGGTTGTACAGGTGCTCACCCACGTCGAGACCGAACGTGACCCGGCCCGGTTCGGCCGCCTGAATGCTCATCCCGACCAGGACCGCGATCGGTGCCGGCGGGATACGCCCCGCCATGATCGCGCGCAGGAAGTCCAGTCCGCTCAGCTCCATGGCCTGCGCGGCGCTGACAAGCGGATCCTCCCAGCTGACCTCGCGATGGCGTAGCTGTGCCCCAATTGACTCGCTGGTCTCAGCAGATTCGCTGGCCTCGTCTTCAACCATGGACCTCAACCTATGGGTAGTGCGTTCTACGGCGCAGCCGGCACCGGGTTGGCCGCCGTGCCTTCCGTGCTCAGCAGGACCATCGTCGCGGCCGGGCCGAGGCCGAGCGCGGTCCGCCGCCGGGCCGCTCCGTCGCCGGCCAGCGCGGCACGAGCGCCCGCCAGCGAGGCCGCACCGCAGGGACCGGCGGGAATCCCGCAGGCGGCCAGCCGGTGAGCCGAGGCCACACTGGCGGCATCGGTCACCGCGACCGCCGCATCCAGGCCGTCGCGCAGGCACCGCCAGGCCAGCAGAGACGGGGTGCCGCAATTCAGCCCGGCCATGACCGTCGTGCCGGTCGGTACGGTGACCAGTTCGCCCTTGACCAGGCTGGACAGGAGGCAAGGGGCGGACTCGGGCTCGACCGACAGCAGCGCCGCGGCTGATCCAACCGGACCGCCGCCGTCCGGACCGCCGCCATCCGGGCGGCTGCGATAGTAAGTGACGGCGGCCTGAGCCAGCGAGCCCACTCCCACCGGTATCACCACCAGCCCGGGTCCGGACGCGCCCGCCTGCGCCAGCTGCGCGTCGATCTCGGTGAACAAGGTGGAGTAACCTTCGGCGATCCAGCCAGGTACCTGCTCGTAGCCGGGCCACGCGGTGTCCTGCACGAGCACGGCGGACGGCTCGCTGGCGGCCTGGGCCGCCAGCCGCACCGCCTCGTCATACGGTCCCGGGATCTCCGTGACCCGCGCCCCTTCCGCCGCGATGGCCGCCACGGCCACCGGGTGCACACCGCCGGGCACGAAGACGTGCGCCCGGTGCCCGGACACACGCGCCACCCGGGCGACCGCCCGGCCATGATTGCCGTCGGAGGCGGTGACGAACAGCAGCTCGTCCCCGGCCGGCCGGCGCAGGAGCACCTGATGAACCGCCCAGGACGCGCCGAGCACCTTGAACGCGGCCAGGCCCATCCGGACGGATTCGTCCTTGACGAACACCCGTCCGACCCCAAGCTCGGCCGCGATGGCCGGTACCTCGGTCAGGGGAGTGGGCGCGTAACCGGGCAGCCCGGCGTGGAAGGCCTGGACACTGGCCGGGGCCGGAGCACACGTCCAGGCCCGGGCACCGGGATGGGCGTACCACGGCAGGTGGCCTGGCAGCGAGCCAGGGGGAGTGGTCACCCGGACTACCATGCCGCCTGGCTCCGCGCCTGTCCAGCGGCTCTGCCGGCAGCCCCGAAGTAGGGCGGCTCAAGGACCGTAACGGTGAGCTCACCGCCCGGGGCCGGAGGCTTGTCGGGCAGGTGGCAGGTGATGGCCGTCGCACCGATCCGCATGTCGGCTTCCCAGCCGGCTCCGGCTGGCCGGCTGGCCGTCACCACCCCGGTGAGGACGAGCCCTCGATCACCGAAGGCCCCGGCGATGACCCGTTCCGGATGCACCCCGGCGACCGTGTTCCCGGCGGGGACGAAGCCGAGGTAGCCGACCAGTTCCGCCACCCGCCGCGAGCCCGGCCGCAGGACCACCTCGTCGGGCGCGCCGGCCTGCAGCAGCTCGCCGCGGTCCAGCACGGCCAGCCGGTCGGCGAAGGCCTGGGCGTCGCCGAGCTCGTGGGTGACCAGGATGGCGGGGATGGACCGGTCCTTGACCAGCGTGCCGACCAGGTCGGTGAGCGTGCGGCGCAGGCTGGCGTCCAGGCCGGTGTAGGGCTCGTCGAGGAGCAGCGTGTCGCAGCGGGCCAGGAGCAGGCGGCCCAGTGCCACCCGGTGCGCCTGGCCGCCGGACAGCCGGGCAGGCATCACGGCCAGCAAGGTCTCGATCCCCAGCACCGAGGCAAGCGAGGAAAGCTCCTCGCCGGAAGGCGTCGCCGAAGGCGCGTAGCACAGGTTGGCCCGCACCGACAGGTGCGGGAACAGGCCCGGGTCCTGCCGCAGCAGCCCGACGCGACGCTGCCAGGGTGGTACGGCCCGGATCGGGGGGACGGTCGAGGTGAGGACGCGACCGCCGAGTTCAATGCGGCCGTGGCGCGGCGGGACCAGCCCGGCGATGGCTTCGAGGTACGTGGTCTTCCCGGCTCCTGAGGGCCCGAAAAGCGCGAGCCGCTCGCCCGGGGCCACCTGCAGGGCGACACGCACAGTGAAGTCCCGGCGGTCAACCTCGACGTCGGCGTCCAGCACGGGCGCTCCAGATGTAGGCGGCGAGCGGCAGCGGCAGCGCGACCACCAGCAAGACCAGGGCATAGGGCAACGCAGAGGCCAGGCCGGTCTCCTGCAGCGTGGTGTATATCTGCAACGGTATCCCCATCGGGTTGTACGCGATGATGATGACCGCGCCGAAAGCGCCCATCGCCCTGGCCCAGGCGATGGACAGGGACATGGCCAGCCCGGGTGCGGCCAGCGGCAGCGTCACCCGCCGGAATACCCGCCACGGCCGGTCGCCGAGCAGTCCGGCCTGCTGCTCGAGCCGCGGTTCGACGCTCGCGAAGGCCGACTGCGCGCCGAGCACGTAGTAGGGCGCCGACTCGTAGACCTCCGCGATGACCAGGGCGAGGAAGGTATTGGTCGCGGACTGGTGCAGGTGGGTGAGAAGACCGCCGATCGGCGTGTACGGGCCGACCATGAAGACCAGCAGCAAGCCGATGACCAGCGGCGGCAGCAGCAGGCTGCACAGCACGCCGGTTTCCCATACCCGCGGGAACGGGAGCTTTCCCCGCGCCAGCATCCAGGCCAGCGGGGTGCAGACACCGAACAGGACCGCCAGGGTCACGAGCCCGGACTTGACCGAGATCTCCAGCGGATCCAGCGCCCCCTGGGCCGTCAGGGACTTCACGACGGCGCCCCCGGACAGGTGGGCGAGCAAGGCGATCACGGGACCGAGCAGCGCGAGCCAGATGATGCCCGCCCCGGCCACCGACACGAACGCCGATGCCGAGCGGAGCCGCAGCGACCCTCCCGTGATCCGCCCCCATCCCGCCGGACGGCGCGGTCCGGAGGGATCATCCCCCTGGACCGCGCCGCCAGCGGCCGCTGCGGGGCTAGCTGCCCAGCTCACTCGAGATCGCTGACGGAACTGAGCTGGCCGACCCGGTCACCGTCGGCGGGATCAGGGTGAACCCGCCCGCCTTGTACTGGGCCAGGCCCGCCGGCGACAGCGTGTACTTGACGAACGCGATCGCGGCCGGGGTCGGCGTGCCGACGATGGTGATATCGATGACCTGCGGCGAGCCGGACTTGGTCTTGCCGTTGTTGAGCTTGATCGTCGCCTTGGCGTCCGCCGCGGCGTTTCCCTGGCTGCTGAGGTTGATGGCGGCCGGCAGCGGGATGTAGTCCAGGTGCAGCTCGATCGCCTGGGTGATGAAGGCGCTTGACGCGTCAAGCTGGCCGGACTGCAGGGTGGAGGGCAGCGTGGCCTCGTCGTAGATCTGCGACGACTTGGCCGAGGCGAGCGGCCCGCCGAGGATCTTCGTGACGGTGTCCGACGGCAGGTGGTAGTACGCCTGCGCGAGCTCAAGCATGTAGATGAAGTCCCGGCCCTGCGGGTCGATGTTGGGGTCGGTCCGGCCGATCTTCAGGCCGGGCGTCTCCAGCAGGGTAAACAGGCTCGACAGCGACTTGCTGCCGTCGGCGTAGGCCTTGAACTGGCTGGCGTACTTGCTCTTCGGGTTGTAGGCGATGACCATGGAGGTGCCCGCGTACGGGATGTACCAGCTGGTGTACTTGGGCTCGAGCGGTGTGATGTTGTCGCCGCCGACGCTCTCGAAGACGTTCGGGCTGATCTCGCCGGAGGCGATGTCCGTTTCCAGGTCGCCGGAGGCTCCGGCGCGCCCGGTGAACGAGTAGCCGGTAGCCGTCTTGAAGGCCGGGTCGGTGACATTAGCGTTGAGGTACTCAAGGGAGGACGCGTAGGCGATGCTGACCGAGCCGGACGCCGTAGGTGCGCTGGAGCCCGAGCTGGCGGGCGGTGTGCTCGAGGTCGAGGTAGCGGCCGAACTTGACGAGCTGCCGCTGCATCCGGCGGCCAGGCCGGTGCACGCTAGGGCAAGCAGAGCGACCAGGGGCGCTCTTCTTTTCGTGAAGGCAGAGATCATCTACCGAACACTGCCATTGATAGTTGCGGCGCGCAAGGAACCGAGACACGACTGGGATGAGCTAGGAGCCGTCCGTTTACAAACCCGCCCGATCTGCTAAGTGTTAGACACCCGAAGAAGAGAGGTCCACGATGTCCCGCAGAACCACGCCTCCGTTCCGGGCCGACCACGTCGGCAGCCTGCTGCGGCCGCGGCGGCTGCTCGAGGCGCGCGATGACTTCGCGGCTGGCCAGATCACGGCGGGCGAGCTCCGGACCGTGGAAGACGAGGAGATCGTCAAGGCGATCCGGATGCAGGAGGAGGTAGGCCTGCAGTCGGCCACCGACGGGGAGTTCCGCCGGGCGTCGTGGCACATGGACTTCATCTACGCTCTCGGCGGCGTCTCGAAGGCGCCGGGTAACCTGGCGGTGAAGTTCACGAACCCGTCGGGAAACATCGAATGGACGCCGGCCGCGCTGCACATCGGCAGCAAGGTCGAGCTTGACTACACCATTTTCGGCGAGGACTTCACGTTCCTGAAGTCCCACGTCGCCGCGGCGGTGCCCAAGCAGACGATCCCGTCACCGAACATGGTGCACTACCGGGGCGGCCCGGCCATGCTCGATCCCGACGTCTATCCGGATCTCGAAGGGTTCTGGGCGGATCTGGCCGCGGCCTACGCGGAGGAGGTCCGGCGGCTGGGCGAGCTGGGCTGCACCTACCTGCAGTTCGACGACACCAGCCTGGCGTACCTGAACGACCCGGCCCAGCGGGCCGAGATCAGCGAGCGCGGCGAGGATGCCGAGCACCTGCACCTGCGGTACATCAAGCAGATCAACGCGGCGGTCAAGGACAAGCCGGCCGGGATGGCGATCACCACCCACATGTGCCGGGGCAACTTCCGGTCCTCCTGGGCCGCCTCCGGCGGATATGATTTCGTGGCCGAGGCCCTGTTCTCCGAGCTGGACGTGGACGGGTTCTTCCTCGAATACGACGACGAGCGGTCCGGCGGTTTCGAGCCGCTGCGGTTCGTCCCGAAGGGCAAGCTGGTCGTGCTCGGCCTGGTCACCACCAAGCGCCCCGAGCTTGAGTCCGCCGATGACCTCAAGCGGCGCATCGACGAGGCCGCCAAGTACGTGCCGCTGGACCAGATCTGCCTGTCCGGGCAGTGCGGGTTCTCCTCCACGGTGGAGGGCAACGCGCTGACCTACGACCAGCAGGTGGCTAAGCTCCGCCTCATCGTGGAGACCGCCCGCAGCGTGTGGGGTGACTGACCCATTTACCGCGGGCTAGCGTGCCTGGCTTTGCATCAGGCCGGCATCGGCACCGCCTGGGTACGGCGGCGCTAACCCCGGGCCCGACCCAGAACCGTGGGCCTTTGGCGGGGGCGCGGCGTACCTTGACAGGGCCGCCGCGCCCCCACTAGCTGCGTTTACCAATAGTGCCTGCGGCCGCCGATGGCGTGGCCGAGCGAGCCGAGCAGGATGGCGATCACGAGTTTCTCCTATGCCGCTGGGCAAGCCCTTAATTCCGCCGATGCGGTCAGATGGCCCCGGCCGACGCGGTGTCGTGAGGCGCACACGCGGTCATAAGGCGATGACGAGCATCGGCTTCGTTGGTAACCGCGGGGCTCTGGGCGGCCTTGGTAATGCAATACCTTCTATCCCGCAGATCGCCGGGATAAACCTCCTGGCTTTATGCGGATCCGTCCGCCTGGCGGACGGCGCTGCGGACCAGGTCGGCGGAGACGACGGCCAGCTTGCGCCGCTCGGACCGGGCCTGAGCCCGTAGCTGCTGGTAGGCGGCATGGGCAGAGACTCCCTGGCGGCCTATGAGGACGCCCTTGGCTTGCTCGATGATGGCCCGCGAATTCAGCGCCGACTGCAGTTGCCCGGCCAGCTCGGTCTGCTGCTCGCCCATCAGCATCGTGGCGATCAGCAGCGCGGCGAGATCGGTGAACGCCAGCAGCGCGAGCTCGGCCTCAGCTGACCAGGGACGGCTCGTTTCTGACATCACCGCGACCACGCCCACCGCGTCCTGGTTATACGGGATGGGACTAGCGAGCACGGCCCGTACCCCGCGGGCGACCGCATGCTGGCTGAACGAGGGCCAGCGCCTCTCCTGCGACAAGTCCTCGGCGCGGACGAGCTGCTTGTCCTCGAAGGCCGAGATACACGGACCCTCGCGGTGACGGATCTGCAGTTCCTCCAGGTGCTTCATCCGGGCGTCGGACACCGCGGCGTTCAGCAGATGGTGGTCGGCGTTCGCCAGCATGAGGCATGCGCCGTCTACCGAGAAGATCGCGTGCGTGGTGTGCACGACCTGATGCATGGCGTCTTCGACCCGCATCTCGCCGAAGCGCAGCCGGCCAAGCTCGCTCAACGCCTGGCGTACATCCTGCATCGAGACGCTCATCTGCCCGCTTCCGGAAAAGGTCCTTGGCCTGCGTGCGGCGCTGGCCGCATAACGTGCCCGGCCTGCGAGGCGCCGGTCCGGATCTTACCCACGAGTCAGCCCTCGATGTCGCAACTGGCGTCAAGACCGGTGAGCTGGCAGACCCTGAGGACGCCGGGAGACGGCCGCCGGAGGACCAGGCGCTGGCCCGGCGGCAACGACCGGCCCGTCGCGCCGATCAGCCGGGCCGAGCCGCAGTCAAGGAATTCCGTTCGGGTCAGGTCGAGCACCAGCCGCCTGGGCCTTCGTTCCAGCACCCGGGTCAGGTGCTCGGCCAGGAACGGCATCGTCACCAGATCCAGCTCGCCGCTGATGAACACCGTGGTTGTCCCCGGGCCTGAGTCCACCGTGATCTCGACCCGATCACCCCGGAGGGTATAAGGCTGCTGGCGAAGAAGCAGGCTGGGAACGGAACGGAGGCGGACAAGGGGATGATGAGTGGAACCAAGCCTCATCATGAGGACTCCCATTCAGCAGCGGCGGCTAGTGGCTTCAGCCGGATGCTGTCAGTAGGCCTCTTCCTGTCATAATCCGAGAAAGTGCGGGGCCAGCATCGACGTAACAGCGGGCCGCAGGATTCTGGGCGGCTTGGTTGCCCTAAGTATGCCCCACTTTAGCCGGCCAGGTACAACATCACACGCCGTGCACCTTGCCAGGCTCATATCCGGGTCTGCCAAGGTGTAGTCATGGCGTGGATTGAGCTTGAGGGTGCGGTCAACGTGCGTGACCTGGGCGGCCTGCCTACCGCCGATGGTCAGTTCACCGCGGCCGCCCAGCTGCTGCGAGCGGACAACCTCCAGGAGCTGTCGCCGGCCGACGTCATCAAGCTGGTCCGCGACATCGGCGTGACCACCGTGGTGGACCTGCGTAGCTCGAACGAGGTGAAACTGGAGGGTCCGGCGCCGCTGGACACCGTGCCGGAAGTGCGTCATGCCCATCATCCGGTGCTGGCCGAGCTGGGCACCAATACCGACGTGATCGCGGGCGCGCTGCTGAGCCGGGGCGATCGCGATCAGTCCCGGTACCCCGGCGATCCTGTCTGCGGGCACTACCTGGGTTACCTGGAGGACCGCCCCGATCAGGTGGTGGCCGCGCTGCGCAGCATCGCGATCTCCGAAGGCGCCGCGCTGGTCCACTGCGCGGCGGGCAAAGACAGGACCGGCGTCGTGGTGGCGCTCGCGCTTGTCGTGGCGGGCGTCAGCCCGCAGGCGGTGGTGGACGACTACGCCGCGTCGGGGGACCGCGCCGAGGCCATCGTGGCCCGCTTGCGCAGGTCCCCGACCTACGTCCGGGACACTGACCGTAAGCCGGCGGAATCGTACCGGGTCCGGCCGGAGACGATGGCGGCGTTCCTCGAGCAGATGGAAGCCCGCTACGGCGGGGTCGCCCGGTGGCTGGCGGACCACGGTTTCAGCGCCGGGGACCTGTCCCGCCTGCGGGCCAAGCTCCGCCATCCCCGCCACACCTGAGCGGCCCTGCCACACCTGAGCGGCCCTCGGCTACCCGCCGGGCAGGCGCCCGAGCGGGAACGGCGGGATGACCCGCAGTGCCACGTTCCTGTCGCTGGCGTCGCCGGCCAGGGCCGCGGCGCCCCAGGGAATGTTGGCCGCGAGCTCGCGGTGCAGCGAGGCCAGGTCGTCCGTGGTCTCTGGGCGCGCGGCGGGGACGGGCGGCGTGTCGTGGTCGACCATCGTGGTCACGA
>JBEKKH010000222.1:0-13745 GCA_050010815.1 Streptosporangiaceae bacterium
GCCAGGTTGGCCACGAAGTACACGACCAGGATCAGCAGTGTGCCCATCGTGCTGGACTCGAAGAAGAAGTTCAGCGCGCTCAGGCTGTTGCCGTGCCCGCCGATCCAGTGGCCGATCGCCCAGATCAGGGTGATCGCGCTGGCGACGGCGACGAAGGTGATGATGGCGTTGACCGGGGTGCGCCGGAGCGGGTGTACCCTCCCGATCCAGCGCGGCAGCAGGCCCTCGCGGCCGGCGTTGAAGATCAGCCGGCACTGTGAGTTCACCGCGGCTATGAGCACGCCCAGGGTCGAGGTCAGCCCGGCTATGTAGGCGATGAAGGCCAGCCAGGCCGCCACGCTGTGGGCCACGCTGATGAACGGGATGCCCGCGGCGGTCAGGGCCGTTTCGTTGTAGCGGAAGCCGGACACGGTGGCGTAGGCCACCAGCAGGTAGGTGGCCGCCATCAGGGCGATGGACATGAACACGGCCCGTGGTACGTTGCGCCGCGGGTTGTTCGTCTCCTCGGCCAGCGCCGCGGAATTCTCCCAGCCGATGAACAGGTAGATGCCCAGCGGGAAGGCGGCCGCCAGGCCGCTGAAGCCGTGGGTGATGTAGTGCGGCTCGAACGGCACGGCGGACAGGTGGCCGCCGTTCTTGATCAGCGCGGCCACCGCCACCACGAGCAGCACAAGCAGTTCGAAGCTGAAGAAGAAACCGGCCAGCTTGGTCGACACGGCCACGCCACGGAACATCATCACCATGGCGCCGGCGGTGAAGGCGGCGGAGAAGATGATCCACGGAATGTTCACGTTCAGATAGAACGTGATCATCATCGACAGGAACCCGCCCGAGATGACCAGCACCGACGCGATCGCGATGATGTACCCGGCGCCGCACATCAGCGCCGTGGTCACCGCGCTGGTGCCGCCGAACGTCTTGCCCACGAACGTGATGAAGCCGCCGGTGCTCGGGTGGGCCCGGGAGAACTGCGCCAGCGTGTTGCCCAGCAACGCGATGGCGATGATGGCCGCGACGAGCACCAGCGGCGCGCCGATGCCGGCCATGATCACGATCCCGGCGAAGCCGAAGTAGAAGCTGTAGGCCGGGCCGATGTTGGCCATCGTCGACGCGGAGATGTCGATCAGCCCGAGGGCACCGCGGTGCAGCCGCTCCGCGGACTCAGGCGCCTTCGTCTCCGAAAACGGAATTCGTGCCGCTTCGCTCATATGCACACTCCCTCAAGGGGCCAGCTGGGCTGATGGTTGGTACTGATTTAGTAGGGATAATGCGCAGAGCCTGGGCTCACGGTCAACCAGCGCCGTTCGGTAAATTCCTCGATGTTGGAATCACCGCCTGAACTGCCGCCCAAACCACACGCACTGACCGCCGACGATGGTCAGCCTTCGCCCCCATTGGCAAGCGCTTTCCGATTTCTGCGAAACGTACCTGATGCGCGCCCGGGTGCGCAAGGGCTAGCCCAGGTGGGGATGCGGCCTCCGGCCGGGCAGGGTTGACCTGCGGCTCGGGCGCACGACGGCGGACCTGAGCTCAGCGGCGGGGCGGGCGGGGGGCGGTGCTGTCTCGCAGGATGACCTCGCCCGGGACGGGGATGACGCGCGGGGTTTCCTGGGATGCGTGGGCGGGCTGGGCCAGGACCAGGCCGGCGGCCAGCTCTCCCATCCGCTTGAGCGGGAGCCGCACCGTGGTCAGCGGCGGGTAGACGTCGCGGAGGGTGGCGATGTCGTCGAACCCGGCCAGGGCGATGTCGGCCGGCACCTGCAGGCCGCCGGCCCGGAGTCGGGACAGCGCACCCAGCGCCATCATGTCGGTGACCGCGAACACGCAATCCGGCCAGGGCTCCCCCGCGGCCAGGATCGTGCTCATCGCCTGGTAACCGCCGTCCCTGGTGAACGGGCCGTGGACGACCCGGGCCGCGTCGAGCGGCACCGACCAGGCGGCGAGCCCGGCCCGGAATCCGTCCAGCCGGTCCCGGGCGGTCAGCAGGCCGGGCGGTCCGGCCAGCACCGCGAAGCGACGGTGCCCCAGCCCGACCATGGCCTGGGCCAGGGCCTGCGCACCCGCGGCGTTCTCCGGCAAGATCGTGTCCACGTCAAGCAGGTGCTGCCCGACGCACCCGGCCCGGCCGCCGGACCGGGTGAAGGCGGCGAGCTCGGCGCGCAGCGCGTCCCTGGCCGCGACGTCGTCGGACCGGCTGCCGATCAGGATCACCGCGCGGGCCCGCTGGGCGCGCATCAGCGCGACGTACGCGCGCTCGGCGGCCTCGCCGGCCGAGGCGGGTGACATGCAGACCAGCAGCTGCTGGGCGTCGGCGACCTCGATGAGGCCGGCCGCGATGGCGGCGAAATACGGGTCGGCGATGTCGTGCACGACCACGCCGACCATCGTGCTCTGCCCGGTGGCGACCGCCCGGGCCTGCAGGTTGGCCAGGTAGCCGAGCTCGGCGACCGCCTGGTTGACCCGGCCGGCCAGCTCAGGCCCGACTCGCCGGGAGCCTTCGTTCAGCACCCGGGAGGCCGTGGTGAGCGAGACGCCGGCCCGGTCGGCCACGTCCTGCAGCGTTACCTTGGACCGCGGCCGGGCCGGTTCCGGACGGGCCTGGCTCACGGACCCTCCCTTGCCGTCGCGCTTGACCCATTATCTGCCATCAGCCTAATCTGGAAAGCACTTTCCCGCGGTAGTAAGTTAGCATCGCTCCGCTGCCGAACGAAGGCTCACACCATGACGCGCAAGGTCATCAACGTCGCCCTGAACGGTGTTACCGGGCGGATGGGGTACCGGCAGCACCTGGTGCGGTCGCTGCTCAGCATCAGGGAGCAGGGCGGCGTCCAGCTCGAGGACGGCACCACCTTGTACCCCGAGCCGATCCTGGTCGGGCGCAGCGAGGAGCGGCTGCGGGCCATCGCCGAACGGCACGGGCTGGAGCGCTGGACCACCAACGTGGACGAGGTGCTGGCCGACCCCGCGGTCGACGTGTACTTCGATACCCAGGTCACCAGCGCCCGCGAGGCCACCCTGATGAAGGCGATCGAGGCGGGCAAGCACGTCTACACGGCAAGGCCGCGGGCATCACCCACGGCGTCGTGCACGACAAGCTGTTCCTGCCCGGCGTGATCAAGCTGCACCGGCTGATGAACGAGGGTTTCTTCGGCCGGGTGCTTTCCGTCCGGCTGGAATTCGGCTACTGGGTGTTCGAGGGAGACGAGATCCCGGCGCAGCGGCCCTCGTGGAATTACCGGGCCGACGCGGGCGGCGGGATCGTGCTCGACATGTTCCCGCACTGGCAGTACCTGCTCACCGACCTGTTCGGCCCGATCACCGCGCTGTACGCCAGGAACACCACGCACATCCCGCGGCGCTGGGACGAGTCGGGCCAGCCGTACGCGGCCGACGCCGACGACGCATCCTACGCAGTGCTCGAGTTCGCCAGCGGGGCGTTCGCCTCGGTGAACTCCTCCTGGACGGTCCGGGTCAACCGGCGTGAGCTCCTCGAGCTCCAGGTCGACGGCACCGTGGCCAGCGCGGTGGCCGGCTTGCGGGACTGCGCCGTGCAGCACCGGGTGTCCACGCCGATGCCGGTCTGGAACCCGGACCTGCCCGACCCCATCGAATACCAGGCCCTGTGGTCCGACGTCCCGGACAACATGATGTTCGGCAACGGGTTCAAGGTGGAGTGGGAACTGTTCCTCAAGTGCGCCGCCGACGGCCGGCCGTTCGCCTGGGATCTGGTCGAGGGCGCCAAGGGAGTGCAGCTGGCCGACCTGGCGCTGCAGTCCTCGGCCGAAGGCCGGCGGCTCGACGTGCCGGATCTGGCCATCTGAGGTGTCCACCCGGATCCGGCTGCCCGGCCGGGACGAACCGCTGGTCATCCCCGAACCGGGCTGGGCGGCCGGGTTTGCGCCCCCGGCCAGCCGGCGGGTCTTCGCGGCGGCCCACGTGGCCGCTCACGTAGCGGGGCGCGCGAGCGGTGGCGAGGTGGCCATCGACTGGGAGGCCACGATCGGCTTCCGTGACCATCTGTGGGCGCACGGGTTCGGCGTGGCCGAGGCGATGGACACCTCGCAGCGGGGCCTGGGGCTGTCCTGGGACCAGGCCAGGGAGCTGATCACCCGGTCGGCGGCCCGGGCGGCCGAGCACCGCGCGGCCGGGACGGCAGTCTCGCTGGCCTGCGGGGTAGGCACCGACCAGCTGACCGCCGGCGACAGCCATCCGCTCGCCGCGATCATCGGCGCCTACGCCGAGCAGCTGGCGTTCGTGCAGTCGGCGGGGGCCGGGGTGATCGTGATGGCGAGCCGTGCGCTGGCCGCCAGCGCCCGCAGCGCCCGGGATTACCTGGAGGTGTACGGGGAGCTGCTCGACCAGGCCGAGCGCCCGGTGATCCTGCACTGGCTGGGCGAGGCCTTCGACCCGGCGCTGCGCGGGTACTGGGGCAGCACCGACTTCGACACCGCGGCGAACACCGTCCTGGAGCTGATCGAGCGGGCCGGGGGCCGGGTCGACGGGGTCAAGCTGTCCGTGCTCGACGCGGGCCGGGAGGTGGCGCTGCGGCGCCGGCTGCCCGCGGGCGTCCGCCTGTACACCGGGGACGACTTCAACTACGCCGGGCTGATCCGGGGGGACGCGGCCGGGTACAGCGACGCGCTCTTGGGGGCGTTCGCCGCGATCACCGCCCCGGCCGCCGCGGCGCTGGCCGCCCTGGACCGGGGCGACCTGGCCTCCTACGACGCGGCGATGGGGCCGACGGTGCCGCTCAGCCGGCTGATCTTCGAACCGCCGACCTCGCGCTACAAGGTCGGCGTGGCCTTCCTGGCCTGGCTGAACGGCTGGCAGCCTCAGTTCACGATGCTGGCCGGAATGCAGCGGCAACGGCCCGCCACGCACCTGCTCCGGGTGTTCGAGCGGGCCGCCGAGGCCCGCGCCCTGCGAGATCCGGACCTGGCCGTCGAGCGGATGAACCGCTTGCTGGCCCGGCTGGCCGGACCGGAGCGGGTTTGACCTCCGCCGACCTGGGCCGGCCGTCGCCGGTGGGCCGGCCGTCGCCGGTGGGCCGGCTGTCGCTGAACCAGGCGACGGTCAAGCATTTGGGGTGCGAGGACGCGGTGGCGCTGTGCGTGCGGCACGAGATCCCGGCGATCGGGCTGTGGCGGGGGCCGCTCGCGGAGATCGGACTGGCGCGGGCCGCAGCCGTGGTCCGGGCGGCCGGACTGCACGTCTCCAGCCTGTGCCGTGGCGGTTTCCTGACCCGGGCCGACGCCGACGGCCGGCGGGCCGCGCTCGCGGACAACCGGGCGGCCATCGCCGAGGCGGCCGAGCTCGGCGCGGACACGCTGGTGCTGGTGTGCGGCGGCCTGGTGCCCAGGTCGCGGGACCTCGGGCTGGCCCGGCGGATGGTCGCGGACGCGCTCGGCGAGCTCGTGCCGGACGCGCAGCGGCTGGGCGTCCGGCTCGGGATCGAGGCGCTGCACCCGATGTTCTGCGCCGACCGGTGCGTGATCAGCTCGCTGGGCGAGGCGCTCGACCTGGCCCTGACGTTTCCCGCGGACGCCGTGGGCGTGGTGGTGGACACCTACCACGTCTGGTGGGACGCCCGGCTGGCCGAGCAGATCGCCCGGGCGGGCCCGCGGATCGTCAGCTACCAGCTGGCGGACTGGGTGCTCCCGCTGCCGCCGGACATGCTCCTCGGCCGCGGCCACCTCGGCGACGGCGCGATCGACTTCGGACCCATCACGGCCAGCGTGACCGCGGCCGGTTACCGCGGTTACGTCGAGGTGGAGATCTTCAACGCCGGCATCTGGGACGCGCCTCCGGACCAGACCGCCGCGACGGTCAAGGAGCGCTTCGCCGCGGTGATGGCGTGACAGCGGGGACCGGCGGCCCACCCGCGCCTGAGCCGATCCGCCCGCACGATTCCCGCGAGCGCGCACCGCGGCGGCATAAAATGATCCCGTGGCTGCGCCCCTGCTGGACCGGAGCCGGCCCGACGATGCTCACACCCACGCCCGGCTGACTGCCGAGCCTATCGTCTGGCTTGGGACGACGACCCGGGACGCCCGTCCGCATCATGTCCCTGTGTGGTTCTGCTGGCACGATCCCGAAATACTCATCTTCTCGATGCCGGCCACCCAGAAGGTACGGAACCTACGCCGCAACCCGCAGGTGGCTAGTGCTCGATTCGGCCGCTGGCGGCCAGGACATCGTACTTACCGAAGGTCTGGCCCGGCTGAGCACGGCAGGCCTGGACGCGCCAAGACGGCGAGCTCCGCTATCGCTCCATTCCATGAGGTCGGCGGGGAGAGCATGGGCATCAAGGCAGGTATCGACCCGCTCTTCACCCGCGAGAACCTGGGACACACCGGAGCCATGTACCTTGCAGGAGCGGCCCCGCACCAGCACCTACTCAGCCCCGCCATCCCGCGACCTGGTCGGCTTCCCGCCGATGCTGCTCCAGGCGTGCATCCCCGTCCGCTCCTGGTTCCGCGGAAATGTCACACCAGGGCACTATCATCAAATACATGTTCGACAAACCACAACAGGGTAGCGAATCTGGCACTCTTACCATCGCCCCTGCCGACCCCGACCCTGACCTCGATCCGCCGGACCCGGCCGCGGAGGTGCCGCTGGAACGGGTGGAAGCGCAGATCTGCGAGCTGGCCGGGCACCTGGCCGCGGCCACCTGCCGGTTCCTGATCCTGCTCGGCGACTTCGACGCCCGCCGCGGCTGGGCCAGCTGGGACATGAACAGCTGCGCCCAGTGGCTGTCCTGGAAGTGCCAGATGGGCTCCGGGACCGCTCGGGAGCACGTCCGGGTCGCCCGGGCACTGCGGGACCTGCCGGTACTGCGGGCCGAGTTCGGCGCCGGGCGGCTGTCCTACGCCAAGATCCGGGCGCTGACCCGGATCGCGACCCCGGCCACCGAAGCCGGCCTGGCCGAGATCGCCGGGCCGATGACCGGGAACCAGCTGGAACGGTTCGCCCGCGCCCACCGCCAGGTCACCCACGCCGACGACACCACCGCCCGGATCCGGCGGCGGCTCACCTGGCGGTTCGACGACGACGGCTCCCTGGCCGGCACGTTCCGGCTCCCCCCGCTGGCCGGCGCCGTCCTGCTCAAAGCCCTCCGCGCCGCCGCCGCCGACCTGGGCCACCTCGACCACGACCACGACCACGACGATCCGGGTGGCGGCGAAGCCGGCGTCTCCGCGGAGACGTCCCCGGCCCCCCGCACGCCCGGTCACCCCGCCGACCCGGCCCGCTGCCACGTCGAGGACGGACCCGCGATCAGCATCACCACCGCCCAGATGATCACCTGCACCGCCGCACTCAGATGGCTCCTGCACGACCGCGACGGCACCGCCCTGCGCGCCGGACGGCGCCGCCGCCGCCCCACCTCCGCGCAACGCCGCGCCGCCCGCGACCGCGACCACAACCGCTGCCGCTTCCCCGGCTGCGAAGCCCGCCGCACCGACCTGCACCACATCCAGTACTGGGCCAACGGCGGACCCACCGACCTGGACAACCTGATCAACCTGTGCCCCGCCCACCACATGCTCCTCCACGACCGCGGCTACCTCATCGCCGTACAACCCGGCGGGGCGTTCACGTTCTACCGGCCCGACGGCACCCCGCTCCCGGACAGTCCCCCGCTCCCGGACCCGGACGGGACCATCGGGGACTGCCACGACGCCGGCATCACCCCGGACACCATCATCCCGCCCTGGTACGGCGAGAAGCTCGACCTGGACTACGCCATCTACACCAGCTTCGCCAACGCCGACTACCAAGCCCGCCACCAGCACGACGAGCAGGACGGCCAGCTGGCCGACGCTCACGGCTAACCGAAATCGCACCGATCACCAGTCGGCCGACCAGCTGGCCCGCCGAAGCGGTGGTCATGATCTTGCCGCCGCGACCGTAGACCCGGGGCTCAGGCACCCAGGTGGCCCCGAGCAGCAGCCGGGGCGGATCGTAGTCCTCGGCGATCCGCCGCCAGCGCCGCAGCACGTTGTGCACCTCGGGCCGGTGGGCGCTGTAGACCGGGCGCTGGCCCCGGTTGATGTCCCAGGGTGATCATCCGGGGTCACGGCCGGGTTATCGCGGAACTCCCGGTTCTTACCGATCATGTAGCAGGCGTCGATGCGGGAGCCGGCGATCCCCGCGATCCAGCCAGAACCGCGGCCCAAGGGCCACTGCTTCCCCCCGGATATACACGCAGAACGCGGGTTAAGTCCGGCCCGGTGGGGGGCTCGGCGGGGATTGGGGGTTGAATCGGGGGATGGATGACATGCTGCCGCCGGAGGAAGACGCGGATGTCTCGGCCTTCTGCCGGGCGCTGAGGCTGCCCGGGCTGGCCGATATCCACACGCACTTCCTGCCGCCGCGGATGCTGCGGCGGGTCTGGGAGTACTTTGACGCGGCCGGGCCGCTGGTCGGCGTGAGCTGGCCGATCCGGTACAAGTGGAGTGACGAGGAGCGGGTGGCTCACCTGCGGAGCATGGGCGTGCGGATGTTCAGCGCGCTGGCCTACGCCCACCGGCCGGACATGGCCGCCGACCTGAACGCGTGGACGCTGGCGTTCGGGCAGGCCACGCCGGGGTGCCTGCCGTCGGCGACGTTCTATCCCGAACCCGGGGTCGCGCGGTACGTGGGCCAGGCGCTGGACGCTGGGGCGCGCATCTTCAAGATCCACCTGCAGGTTGGCGGCTTCCCGGCCGACGACCCGCAGCTCGAACCGGTCTGGGGCCTGCTCGCGGAGGCCGGGGTGCCGGTGGTCGTGCACGCGGGACACGCACCGGTCGGGACCGAGCACACCGGGCCCGGGCCGTTCGGCTCGCTGCTGGCCCGCCACCGGCGGCTGACCGCCATCGTGGCGCATATGGGCGCACCGGACTACGAGGCGTTCCTGCGGCTGGCCGCGGACTACGAGCGCGTGGCCCTGGACACCACCATGATCTTCACCGAGTTCTTCGACAAGCTGGCCCCGTTCCCCGCCACCGCCCTGCCGCTGGCACGCGAGCTCGGGCTGGGCGGCAAGATCCTGCTGGGCAGCGATTTCCCGAATATCCCCTATCCCTACGTTCGGCAGATCGCGGGGCTCGAGCGGCTCGGCTTGGGCGACGCGTGGCTGCGCGCGGTCTGCTGGGAGAATCCGGTCGCGATGTTCGGGCCGCCGCCGGAGTAAGGACGGCCGGGACTCGGGCTGGGTGCGGGCGGCGGGCTGGGTGAGGGCAGCCAGGGCGACGGCGCCGACCGCGATGGCCAGGCCGGGGCCGATCAGCGCCCAGCGGGTCCCGGCGGTGGCGGCGATCGCGGCCACGACGAACGCGCCGGCCGGGACGAAGCCGATGAAACCCGCGTTGTAGGCGCTGAGCGCGTGCCCGCGCTGGGCGGCCGGGGTGGCCTGCATAACGTAGACGGTCGCGCTGGCCGCGAAGAGCTGGGTGGCCGCGCCGAGCGCGACCATGATCATGTCGTAGGCCCACGCCACGGGCATCACCGCGGCCACGCATTCGGCGACGCCGAAGGCTAGGGACCAGGCGATGAACTCCAGCGGGCCGGGGTCCTTGCGCCGCGAGGAGTAGTAGTTCCCGGCGATCCCGCCGACCCCCATGAACGTGCCGAACAGCCCGAAGCCGACCGCGCCGAGGTGGAAGACCTTGCCGGCCATCAGCGGATTTGTCACCGCGAACTGGAGGCCGAAGCCGCCGACGAGCAGCGCCATCGCCACCGCGGCCTGGACCCCGGGCGGCAGGTCGAGCAGCCAGCGGAAGCGCTGGGCCCGAGAGGCTTCGGGGTCAGCGGCCGCGCCTGGCTTCATCCGCCCGGACAGCCTGGCCAGGACCGCGATCACGCCGAGGAACGAGGCGGCGTCGAGGAAGAACACCGCGGTCTCGCCGCTGACGGCGATGATGATCCCGGCCACGCCCGGACCGGCGATCCTGGCCAGCCCGGTGACGGTGGCGAACAGGGAGCTGCCCCGGCGCAGCTCGCCCGGGCCGACCAGGTCCAGCATGAACGTCTGGCGGGCCGGCAGGTCCACGCACTGGACGCAGCCGATTGCGAACGAGAGCGGCACCAGGTACCAGGTCGTCATCCAGCCGGCGAGCAGCGGAAGGCCGATGGCCAGCGCCCCAGCGGCCTGCAGGCCCTGGGTCGTCATCGCGACCCGGGCGGCCCGGTGCCGGGCCACGATGGTCCCGGCCCGGCGGCTGAACAGCAGCATCGGCAGGCACTGCGCCGCGTCGATGGCCGCCAGCGCCGGAGCGCCGCCGTACCTGATGTGCAGCGCGAGCCAGAACAGCGCGGTATAGCTCATCATCGTGCCGAACAGGGACAGCACCTGCGAGGCCAGGTACCAGCGGTAGCCCGCGCTGGCTACGCCGACAGCCGGACGCGTTGGCCTGCTTTCTGCTCCTGCGTCGTCCGATCCGGCCACCGGGTCACAGTAAATGCCATTAATCGCAATGACAAGTAAGTTGCCGAGGTGAGACCCATTATCGCGGTATCAGACATGGGTGCTCCCTACCTCCCGGTGCGGTTCGGCTGACCGGTGCGGTTCAGCTGACGTAGGTGGCCATGGGAGTGCCCGCCGGCATCCCGAAAGGCAACGTACCTATGCATGTCACATCTTTGCGCCTGGAATCCGAGACGACCTCGGACGGTGTCTCCGAACGCCTGTTTACCCTTGGCGACATCACCGGCGTGTTCTGGTCACCCGTCGGCGCGACCGGCCGACGGCCGCTGGTGCTGCTCGGACACGGCGGTGGCCGTGGGCACAAGAAGGCGCCGGGCGGGGTCGCCCGGGCCCGGCGTTACGTGGCCGACTGCGGCTTCGCGGTGGCGGCCATCGATGCCCCGGGGTTCGGCGACCGGCCCAAAACCGAACGGGACGAGCAGTTCATCGCGGGCATCAGGGCCCGGGCGGCGGCCGGCGAGCCCATCGGGCCGCACGTCGCCCGCTACAACGCGGTGCTGGCGGCGCAGGCGGTCCCCGAGTGGCAGGCCACCCTGGACGCCCTGGCCGAGCTTGACCCCGTCGGTCCCGGCGGCCCGGTGGGCTACTGGGGCGTCTCGCTGGGCAGCGCGCTCGGCATCCCGCTGGTCGCGGCCGAGCCGCGGATCACCGCCGCCGTGTTTGGCCTGGCGGGCCACGAGACCCTGACCGAGGCGGCGGCCCGGGTGCGCGTCCCGGTCCAGTTCTTGCTGCAGTGGGACGACGAACTGGTACCGCGCGACGCGGGACTCGCGCTGTTCGGCGCCTTCGGCTCCGGCGAGAAGACGCTGCACGCCAACCCCGGCCGCCACGCGGAGGTACCCGGGTTCGAGCTGGAGGACTCCGAGCGCTTCTTCACCCGGCACCTTCTGCCGTAGCGCGCGTGGCCCGGTGGGCGGCGGCCGGGCCGTGGCGGTTGGTACTGTGGCCGTCGTGAGCGGTGGCCGGGACGAGCTGACCAGGGATCTGGTGCCTGGCGGCGTGCTGCGCGCCGCGATCAACCTGGGTAACCCGGTCCTGGCCACGGGTACCGCCGCGGCCCCGGCCGGGGTGACGGTGGACATCGCCCGCGAGCTTGGCGCGCGGCTCGGGGTCCCGGTGGACCTCGTCTGCTTTGACGCCGCCCGGGAGAGCTTCGAGGCGCTGGTGCGGGGTCGCGCCGACATCTGCTTTCTGGCCATCGAGCCAGCCCGGGCGGCCGAGGTCGCCTTCACCGCGCCGTACGCGGTGATCGAGGGGGTGTTCGTGGTTCCCGAGGACTCCGGCATCACCACGCTCGCCGACGTCGATCGCGAACACGTGCGTATCGGCGTGAACGAAGGGTCGGCGTATGACTTGTTTCTGTCCCGGACCCTGCAGCGGGCTCACCTGGTGCGCGGGCCGGACGGGCTCGGCCTGTTCCGCGAGCAGGACCTGGAGGCCGGCGCCGGCATCAGGCAGTCGGTCGAGGGCTTCGTCGCCCGCCATCCCGGGTTCCGCCTGATCGATGAGCGGTTCATGCAGATCAGGCAGGCCCTCGGCACCGGCAGGACCCGCGCGCCCGGCACCATCCGGTTTCTCGCCGCGACCATCGAAGAGCTGAAAGCCACCGGATTCATCGGCGACGCGCTGCGGCGCTCAGGCCAGGACGGCGCTACGGTGGCGCCGGCCGAGTCAGCCGTCTGAGCCTCGCGTCATTTAGGACAGCGTCACGGTGAGGGGGGTCGCCCGCGCCGGGACGAGCACGGTGCTGCTGGCGCCGGACTCGCGGACCAGCGAGGTGAAGTGGCCGGGGTCGCCGGTGTTGCTGGCGATCGCGTCGTAGTGCATGGGGATGACGTAGGCCGGGTCGACCTGGGAGCACAGCCAGGCGGCCTCGGTCTCGTTCATGTTGCCGACCATGCCGTTCGCCTCGCGCATGTGGTCGCGGCCGTTGATCGGGATCATCAGCACGTCGGGGGCGAGGGCGGACACGGCACCGGGAAGCTCGGGGTAGACCAGGCCGTCTCCGGCGTGGAAAAACCGGACGCCGCCGATGTCCACCGCGTAGCCGAGGAACCGGACCGGGCCGCCGTCCGGCGCGAACTCGTACACCACCGGCTTGTCACCGCCGAGGCCGTGCAGCGCGGGCACCGGGTGCACGGTCACGTCCCCGTCGGTCAGCTCCTCTCCCGGCACCGCGCCAAGCAGGCGGTCGGCGGCCAGCCCGCCGCCGACCGCGATCTCGATCACCGGCGCGGGCATCACGATCCGGGCGCTGGCGTTGACCGCGCAGAATTTCCGCAGGAACGGCAGGTCCAGATGATCTACGTGCTCGTGGGTGCAGAGCACGAGCGTGATGTCGGCGAAGCCGGCCGCGGTGGCGGGAGGCGGGTAGCGGCGGTCGTCCCGGTCGGTCAGGAACGGGTCGATCAGTACCCGGCTATCACCCGCCGCGAGGCGGAAACCCGACTGGCCGTACCAGGTGATGGATGCGTGAGGGCCGGGCCGTTCGGCATGATTGTCTGTCATGTTCTGACGTTAACGGTCGTCGCTGAGAACGATGGGCTCGGGCAGGGTGCCCGCGTTGTGCTCGAGCAGCCGCCACCGGCCGTGCCGCTGGCCCAGCACCGACCACGAGCAGTTGGACAGCGGGCCGAGCGCGCCGGAGGTCTCGTCGGGCAAGCCGAGCAGCCGTGACATCCCGAGTCGCAGCGCGGCGCCGTGGCTGACCACGACGGCGAGGCCGCCCGCCGGGCCGTCTCCGCCGACCGCCGTGGCCAGCCGGAGCAGCGCGGCCGCGACCCGGTCGGCCACCACGCTCGACGGCTCGCCGTCGGGCGGAGTCCAGCTCATGTGCTCGGCGGGGTAGCGCTCGCGGATGTCCGCGTCGGTCAGGCCCTCCCAGGCACCGCCGTGCCGCTCGCGCAGGTCCTTGTCGAGGACCACGTCCAGCCCTGTCAGCCGGGCCAGCGGAGCCGCGGTGCTCGTGGCCCGGATCAGGTCCGAAGAGACGATCAGGTCGGGGCGCAGTGCGGCCAGCAGCGGGGCCGCACGCTCGGCTTGCGCCTGACCGGTCGGATCAAGCGGGATGTCGCTCTGCCCCTGGAACCGGCGCTCGGCGTTCCAGGCCGTCTGGCCGTGGCGCCACAAGACCAGCCGCACCTGGTCGCTCAGCGGGTCCTCCCAGGATTTGGCGGGGGGGTTTGGGGGGGTCGTCCCCCCGGGCCAGCACTGAACGGGGGGGTCTGGGGGGGTCGTCCCCCCGGGCCAGCACTGACAAGCTCGGGGAGCGGGA
>JBEKKH010000223.1:0-10706 GCA_050010815.1 Streptosporangiaceae bacterium
ATCGCCGTGGTCAGGCTAAGGGTTCCACTGTGGCTGGAAGCGGGACGAGATAGCACGAGTCCCGCCCCCGGAGTGCCTCAGCGCGGATGGACAACTTGCAATTATTGGTTGCAGGTTGTCCTCCAACGTGCTACCGTAGGTTGCAGATATAGATACATAGATGCGGAGAGCGGCAAGTGCCGCCATGCTGGCGATTCAGCGGGCGGCGATGATCGCCGGGCGTTGCGGCAGGGAGTGAATACTGATGCCAGGACTCATGATCGACCGGGACGTTCTGATCGAGGCGCCGGTGGAGGTGGTGTGGCGCACGATCACCGAGCCCGATCAGATGAGCCAGTGGTTCGCCGACCGGGTGGAGCTCGTCATCGAACCGGGCGCCCATGGCTTCATGGAGTTCGGAGACCAGGGCGGCCCCGTCGTGGTGGAGGCTGTTGACCGGCCAACTCGCTTCTCGTTCCGCTGGAACTACCCGCCCGGGGAGGAACCGGTGGCCGGCAACTCGATGCTTGTCGAGTTCACGCTGACGCCAGAGGGCGACGAGCGGACTCGCCTTCGGGTGGTCGAAAGCGGCCACGAGCTGCTCGCCTGGCCCGACGCGGAAAAAGAACGCTATGCCGACGAGCACCGAGGCGGCTGGGTCGAGTACCTGGACCGCCTCGCCACGTTGCTCGGGAAGGGCCAACCGGGATGATGGCGCAGGCCGATGACGAGCTATGGTCCGCCATCGCCGACCCGTCTCGTCGCCAGGTTCTCGACCTCCTGGTCAGCAATGGCGACGTCAGCGCCAGCTGGCTGGCCGGCCACGTGTCCTTCTCCCGCCAAGCCGTCTCCAAGCATCTGGTCGTGCTTGAGCGGACCGGGCTGATCAGCCGGCGCAAACAGGGCCGGGAAGTGCTTTACCAGGTCGACGCCGGCCGCCTCGACCAGGCCGCCCGGGCCATGGCTGACCTCGCCGCGCAATGGGACCGGCGACTGGCCGCCATCAAACGGCTCGCCGAAACCGCGCACGCAGAAAGCAACAAGAGCGGAGGAGACCGTCATGACGGATAAAGCAGCACACCACGGCGGCCCGGCGGCCGTCGCCACCGGCGACCCGGGCCTGCCCCCGGCCGTCGACCGGGCCGCCTTCGAGGGCGAACTGGACCGGTTGCGGTCCCGGGAGAAGGCACACACCCGGGAAGGCGACGCGATCGCCGCGGCCCGGCGGCGCCTGCCCATGACCGAGATCGACGCCAGCCTCCCGCTGACCGGACCTCATGGACCGCTCACCCTGCTCGACGCGTTCGAAGGACGCCGGCAGCTCGTCGCCTACTACTTCATGTGGGACCCCGGACACCCCGCGGCCAAGCAGCGCGAGGGGTGCACGTTCTACACCTCGCAGGTCAGGGAGCTGTCTTATCTGCATTCCCGCGACATCACCTACGCGACGTTCTGCCAGGGTCCGTACGACGAGAGCGTCCAGTGGCCGCGGCTCGATGCCGGACGCTCAGACGATCTCACCGTCGGGCGCTGATCCCGAACCTACCGTAGCGCCGGCCTGGACCTCGCCGACCTCGGTCAGGCGCCGACGTAGGCCGCGAGGTGCTCGCCCGTGAGGGTGGAGCGGGCGGTGACGAGGTCGGCGGGAGTGCCCTCGAAGACGATCCGGCCGCCGTCGTGGCCGGCACCGGGGCCGAGGTCGATGATCCAGTCGGCGTGCGCCATGACCGCCTGATGGTGCTCGATGACGATGACCGACTTGCCGGAGTCGACGAGCCGGTCGAGCAGGCCGAGCAGCTGCTCGACGTCGGCGAGGTGAAGGCCGCTGGTCGGCTCGTCGAGGACGTAGACGTTGCCCCTCTCCCCCATGTGGGTGGCCAGCTTGAGCCGCTGCCGCTCGCCGCCGGACAGGGTCGTGAGCGGCTGGCCGAGACTGAGGTAGCCGAGCCCGACGTCGGCGAGCCGGCCGAGGATGGCGTGCGCGGCCGGCGTGCCCGCCTCGCCGGAGCCGAAGAACTCCGCGGCCTCGGTCACCGGCATCGCGAGCACCTCGCTGATGTCGCGGCCGCCGAGGTGGTAATCAAGCACCGATGGCTCGAACCGCTTTCCTTCGCACTCCTCGCAGGTGGTAGCCACGCCCGCCATCATCGCCAGGTCGGTGTAGATGACGCCGGCGCCGTTGCAGTTGGGGCAGGCGCCCTCGGAGTTGGCGCTGAACAGGGCCGGCTTCACGTCGTTAGCCTTCGCGAACGCCTTGCGGATCGGGTCGAGCAGCCCGGTGTACGTCGCCGGGTTACTCCGTCGCGAGCCGCGAATCGGCGTCTGGTCGACCGCCACTACCCCGTCCCGCCCGGACACCGAGCCGCGGATCAGCGAGCTCTTGCCCGAGCCCGCCACCCCGGTGACGACAACAAGCACGCCGAGCGGGATGTCAACGTCGACGTCCTGGAGGTTGTGCGCGCTGGCGCCACGAACCTCCAGCACTCCCGACGGCGTCCGCAGCGATGGTTTCAAGGCGGCGCGATCGTCCAGGTGCCGGCCGGTAACGGTGCCGCTCCCCCGCAGGTCTCCCACGGTGCCCTCGAACACCACCTCGCCGCCCTTGATGCCGGCGCCCGGGCCGAGGTCGACCACGTGGTCGGCGATCTCGATCGTCTCCGGCTCGTGCTCTACCACGAGCACGGTGTTGCCCTTGTCGCGCAGCCGCAGCAGCAGGGCATTCATCTGCTGGATGTCATGGGGATGCAGGCCCGTGGTGGGCTCGTCGAAGACGTAGGTGACGTCGGTGAGCGACGACCCGAGCTGGCGGATCATCTTGGTGCGCTGCGCCTCTCCGCCGGACAGCGTGCCCGAAGGCCGGTCGAGCGAGAGGTAGCCCAGCCCGATCTCCGCGAACGAGTCGAGAGTCTGCTGCAGCGTCGCGAGCAGCGGCCCGACCGAGGGCTCGTCGAGATCACGGACCCATCCGGCCAGGTCGCTGATCTGCATAGCGCTCGCGTCAGCGATACTGATTCCCTTGATCCGCGAGGACCGGGCCGCCTCGCTGAGCCGGGTCCCGCCGCACTCGGGACACACGGTGAAGGTAACCGCACGCTCCACGAACGCACGGACGTGCGGCTGCATCGCGTCGGCGTCCTTGGACAGCATCGACTTCTTAACCCGCGGGATCAGCCCCTCATAGGTCATGTTGATGCCCGCGATCTTCATCCTGACCGGCTCGTGGTGGAGGAAGTCGTGCAGCTCCTTCTTGGTGTACTTGCTGATCGGCTTGTCCGGGTCGGAGAAGCCCGACTCGCTGTAGAGCCGGGAGTTCCAGCCGCCCCCGGTATAGCCGGGGACGGTGATCGCGCCCTCGTGGAGCGACTTGCTCTCGTCGTACAGCTGTGCCAGGTCGATGTCGGAGACCGTACCCCGGCCCTCGCAGCGCGGGCACATGCCGCCGGTGATGCTGAAACTGCGCCGCTCCTTCACGGTCTTCCCGCCACGCTCGAGCGTGACCGCACCCGCTCCGCTGATGGAAGCGACATTGAAGGAGAACGCCTGGGGCGAGCCGAGGTGCGGCTGCCCGAGTCGGCTGTACAGGATGCGCAGCATCGCGTTGGCGTCGGTGGCGGTGCCGACCGTGGAGCGGGGATCAGCACCCATCCGCTGCTGGTCGACGATGATCGCGGTCGTCAGCCCTTCGAGCACGTCAACCTCGGGCCGGGCCAGGCTCGGCATGAAGCCCTGCACGAACGCACTGTAGGTCTCGTTGATCAGCCGCTGTGACTCCGCGGCGATCGTGCCGAACACCAGGGAGCTCTTGCCGGAGCCGGAGACGCCGGTGAACACCGTCAGCCGGCGCTTCGGGAGCTCGACGCTGACATCCTTGAGATTGTTCACGCGCGCGCCGTGCACGCGGATCACGTCGTGGCTGTCTCCGGCATGCGGTGCACGCGACTGCGTGTCCGTCCTCGTGGCCATGCTCATGTCTTCATCTGTGTGGTGACGCCCATGGCGGTCATGCTAGTTGCGCCCGGTGACCGGCGCTTCTCGATTCCTGATCGGCCGGGGCGGTCCGCCTGGAGCCTGCCGGGGGTACCGAAACGGCGGGCAGGGCCGCGAGCGCCCGTATGCCGGAGACGAAGATCAGTGCGCCGGCGATGATGAAGATCAGGCTGACCGAGTTGAAGGTGACGCCGGCGAAGGAGAAGCGGAAGCTCCGCAGGACAGTGCTCGTCAGCCAGCCGCAGATAATCACGGAAACCATGGACGCGAGCTGGTTCAGCGGATTGAACACCGCCATCACCCGGCCCACGTATTCGCGCGGCGCCGCATCCAGGAGCAGCGGCGCCACCGCGGTGTTCAGCATGGCGATCGGCACGGCGTAGATCGCCAGCATGACCAGGCCTGCGGGGAAGCTGCGCTGCAGCGCGTAACCGACCGCCAAGACGCCGGTGGCCAGCAGACCTGAGCAGGTGAGCGCGCGGGCACCGATCCGCCGCACGATGCGGCCCGCCGCGAGCGCGCCGACAATGAAGCCAGCCCCTATCGCCGTCTCCGCGACGCCGAACAGATGGGACGACGCGTGCAGATCGCGGGTCACGAAGAACACGTTCAGCGTGTTGATCGCACCGGTGCCGCACTGGCAGATCATCGTGACCGACAGGAGGGTCACCAGGAACCGGTTGCGCGCGAAGAGCCGCAGGCCAAGAGAGAACTCAGCGTGCACGCTGGTCTCGCTTGATCTGGCCGGGGGGTGCGGGCGAGGTTCGGGCGTCACCCGCAGAAAGCGGATGGCCAGATAGGACACGACGTAGGAGGCGGCGTTGACGGCCAGCGCCCACCGCAAGCCGACCGTGAACAGCAACGGGGCCGCGATCGGCGGCCCGATGACCCAGGCCGCCGACGTGGTGGCCTCGGCGAGCCCGGCCGCCCGCGCCCGGTCCTCCTCGCCGTGCACCACGTCGCCTGTTGTCGCGAACCTGGCGGGGCTGAAGAACTGGCCGGCCGCGTTCAGGACGAACACGACCAGGTACACGGCGGCAAGCCAGAGTCCGACGGGGAGGTCGCGGACCGGGACGAACGACAGTCCGATGAGACCCGCGACCATCGCCGCGCGGATCACCTCGGTCCGCATCATCGTCGACTTCCGGTTCCACCGGTCCACGAAGACCCCAGCGAAGGGTCCGACCAGGGCAAATGCGGCGGCCGCGGCGATGAGGATCCCGCTGACCGCAGCGGGGGCCCAGGCCCGGCCGCTAGCCAGAACCTGCGACACCCACAGCACGAGCGTGGTGCCGAAAACGCTGTCCCCGACCGCGGACGCGGCCTGGCCGTACCACAGCTTTGCGTAATTCCGGTTTATCAGTGCATGCTGCAGCGATGGCAGGTTCACTTTGTGATTAGTGTTAATGCAGTGCTTAGCGCTGCTTTCGTATACGGGTGCCATTATTTATTACGCGTGCTGCTGCTTGGGTATACCGACTGGCCAGGAAGCCGGAACTGGCCGGCCTGACGTCCTGCCATCATTTTTCTAGGCTCTTTCGGAAAGCTAGGTAACTTCGGCCACGGCTAACAGCCCGTAACGACAGCGAGTTACTTATTCTGTAGCTCGAGGCACGGGTAGCCCATCGAGTCACATCGGTATCATCCGTTAGCTCGGAGGACCGATGTGAGGGATGCCGTTATCGTCACGTTATTGGCGGAGTAGCTCACAAATCTCGCGTTTGGCGAAATTGGGGGGCAAGGATAACGGCCCGCATCCGCTCGCCCGCATCCGCGGCGGATGCCTGACGCAGGTCGCAGAGACAGTCCGAGATGCGGTCACTATCTGCCGAAACGGTCGAATTCTCCGTTCCGCACGCCGCCGAGAAAGGCATGCCACTCGTCCGGCGTGAAGTGGAGGACCAGCCCGGCGCAGTCCCTGCTGTTGCGCACGCCGACATCGCCACCGGGCAGGCTCGCCACCTCGACGCAATTGCCGTTGGCGTAACTTAGGGAACTCTTAATCCAGGAACGGCCTGGACTCAGCCGTTCGTACGGATTCTTGAGCGACATGCTTTTCACGTCACCTCTTCACTGGTTGGGTATCTTCCGAATGTGCAACTAGCGGGAAACGGACGGGAACACCAGCGTGAAGTACGCAACCGTGCCCTCAGGGGTCCGGAAAGAGCCCCATCCGGTTGACAGGGCGGCGACCAGCATCAGTCCGTGTCCGGCCTCCGTCACGGCTGGCTCGTCCACCGCCATCGGCGGGTATGGCACCGTGTCGTAGAAGACGTCGACGCGCAGATGGCCGCAGGAGCATCTGATCACAAGCGTGACAGTCGTGCCGTCCCCGTGCATGATGGCACTGGTGACCAAATCGCTGGTGAGCAGGATCGCGATGTCTGGATCGACAGGGACCTGCCAGGCGCAGAGGGCCGCGCGAACCTGCCTGCGGGCTTCGGCCGCCGCAGGTGGTTCCCTAGTCAGCCGAAAGCGACGCTGGGGCAACTCGGTGGGAAGGGGCGGTGCCATCATGTCTGTACGGCTCCTCAGCTGACCTACTCGGCGCTCGTTGCATCGCAAATGTTGGTGCAACTTGCAATGCAAGACATCGGTCAGCTGACGGATATTGAACTGCGGCCCGGGCTGCCCATCCCAGCCCGCCTACCGGGAAGGCTCGCTCCACCCCAGGCACGCACGTGTTGTCCCGTCACCCCCATGGAGTGCGCCAAGCTAGGGGATGACTTCGCCATCCCCTAGCTTGGATTGCCGTGATTGTGTGAAACTCGCAGAATATAACATTCACGGTTTGGTTCAAGGGGGCCCGTAATGCTTGAGGATCTCAACGGCCAGGTCGCCGTGGTCACCGGTGGGGCCAGGGGGCTCGGCTTCTCGATGGCCGGCGCCCTGGCCCGGCTGGGCGTCCGCGTCGCACTTCTTGACATGCTGGCCGCCGTCGCGGACAGCGCCAGGGCCCTGGCGCTGTCCGAGGTAGAGACCCTTGGGCTCAAAGTGGACGTGACCAGCGAGGATGCCCTGGCCACGGCCTTCGGCGAGGTCAGCCGGGAACTTGGCTCGCCCACCATCTTGATCAATGCAGCCGGGATCACCACCTGGGAGGACAGCCTCGAGGGCACCAAGGCCTCCTGGTCGAAGGTGATCGAGGTAAACCTGACCGGGACGTACCTGACCTGCCAGGCATTCGGCCGGGCCTGCCGGGACGCCGGTCACGGCGGCGCGATCGTGAACGTCTCATCGATGTCCTCGACGGTGGTCAATATCCCGCAGCACCAGGTCAGCTATCACGCGTCCAAGGCCGGCGTGGACATGGTGACCAAAGCGCTGGCCGTGGAGTGGGCGCCGCTCGGGATCCGGGTCAATGCCGTGGCGCCCGGCTACATCCTCTCCGACATGACCCGCCAGTTCACCGCGGCGAACCCGGAACTTGCCGGGCAGTGGCGCGGGCTGATCCCGGTCGGCCGGATGGGTGAGCCCGCGGATCTCGACGGCCTGGTCGTCCTGCTCTGCTCGTCGGCCTCCAGCTACCTGACGGGACAGTCGATCGTGATCGACGGTGGTTACACGGCGATCTAGGCCGACGCCCGTCAGAGCAGCAGAACCCGGTCGCGGTAGGGGTCTAGCCTCGAGTCGGCCGGGTCGAGTTCGGTTACCACGGTCTGGATCTGATCGAGGTTCAGCGCGCGGACGGCCGAGCGCTGGCTCAGCTTCGTAGCGTCCACCGCGAGCACCACGTCCCGCGAAGCGCGGACCATCGCCTGCTTCATCTCGACTTCCTCGACGGTCGGCTCCATCGTGCCCAACTCCGGGTCGAGCGCGGTCGCGGACAGGAAACAGCAGGAGAGGGAAAAGCTTTCGAGGGTCCGCTGAGCCACCGGCCCGACCAGGCTGCCGGTCCGGCGGTCGACCTCGCCGCCAGACAGGAAGGCCCGGACGTCGGTCCGCGACTGCAGGGCCTGGAACGCCGGGATGCCGTAGGTGACGACCAGGAGATGATCGACGGGGGGCAGATCCTCGACGAACTGGTATAGCGTCGTAGAGGCGTCGATCGCGACGGATTCGTGCTTGAGCACAAGCGGCGCAAGTTTCTCCGCGATCCGCCGCTTGGCGCTCAGCGCCCTGGACTGGCGGATCTCGAACTCCTCGGTACCCACGAAGATCGCACCGCCGCGCACCAGGCGAGCGCTGCCTTCGCGTTCCAGGCCCTTGAGGTCGCGCCGGATGGTCATGTGGTGGACCCCCAGCTGACCGGCGGCGCCGGTGATGTCCACCCGGCCGGATTCACGCAGCAGATCCAGCAGGGCCCGCCGCCGCTCTTCGGCCGCGAGCGATCCGTCCAGGCTCATCAACGGTTCCCTGTTGTCAACCGGTCGGTCAATACCTGGCCCTTAATGTACCTGGCCGTGGGTGCGCTAGCTATTGTTTCAAGTGTAATTTGATGCTAAATTCACAAAATACAACAGAGGTTCGTGGCAGTGAGGTGACGACGCCGTGGCCGATTCCGGCCCCGTAAGCGACCTGATCGGTCGCAGCAACCGCCTGGGCTCAGACCCGCGGAACACCAACTACGCCGGTGGCAACACCTCAGCGAAGGGCACCGCCATCGACCCGGTGACCGGCCAACCCGTCGAACTGCTCTGGGTGAAGGGCTCCGGCGGTGACCTCGGCACGCTGACCGAGCCTGGCCTGGCCGTCCTGCGGCTGGACCGGCTGCGCGCACTGACGGAGGTTTACCCGGGGGTAGAGCGCGAGGACGAGATGGTGGCCGCCTTCGACTTCTGCCTGCACGGCCGCGGCGGCGCCGCGCCGTCCATCGACACCGCGATGCACGGGCTTGTCCCGGCCGCGCATGTCGATCACCTGCACCCGGACGCCGGGATCGCCTTCGCCGCGGCCGTCGACGGTGAGGCTCTCACCCGAGCGTGCTTCGGTACCCGGGTTGCCTGGGTGCCCTGGCGGCGTCCCGGCTTCCAGCTCGGCCTGGACATCGCCGCGATCCGCGCGGCCAACCCGGACGCGATCGGCGTCATCCTCGGCGGCCACGGCATCACCGCCTGGGGGGAGACCAGCGCCGCGGCGGAGGCCAGCTCGCTGGATATCATCACCGCCTGCCAGGCATATCTCGACGAGCACGGGCGGGCGGAGCCGTTCGGTCCTCAAATGGAGGGTTACCAGCCGCTGGACGCGGGCGAGCGCCGGGCCCGCGCCGCCCAGCTGTTCCCGGTCCTGCGCGGGCTCGCCTCTACCGATCGCCGTCAGGTCGGGCACTTCACCGACGACGCCCGGGTCCTGGACTTCCTCTCCCGGGCCGAGCACCGGCGGCTGGCCGCCCTCGGCACCTCGTGCCCCGACCACTTCCTGCGGACCAAGGTCCGTCCGATGGTCCTCGACCTGCCCCCGTCGGTACCTCTCGGCGATCAGCTCACCCGGCTGCGCGAACTGCACGTGGCCTACCGGGAGGACTACCAGAAGTACTACGAGAGCTACGCCGCACCAGACTCCCCGGCGATGCGGGGCGCCGACCCGGCGATCGTGCTCGTGCCCGGAGTAGGAATGTTCAGTTTCGGCGCGAACAAGCAGACGGCCCGGGTCGCCAGCGAGTTCTACCTGAACGCGATCAACGTGATGCGGGGGGCCGAGGCGGTCTCCAGCTACGCCCCGATCCCCGAGTCGGAGAAGTTCCGGATCGAATACTGGTCGCTGGAAGAGGCCAAGCTGCAGCGGTTGCCGAGGCCCAAGCCGCTGGCCGGCCGGATCGCCTTCGTCACCGGCGGCGGCTCCGGCATCGGCGCGGCGATCGCGCGACGGCTGGCCACCGAGGGTGCCTGCGTCGTAGTGGCGGACCGGGACCCCGGCCGCGCGAGCCAGGTCGCCGCCGGAATCGGCGGCCCCGACATCGCCACCTGGGTCCAGGCCGATGTCACCGACTCCGCCGCCGTCGGCGCGGCGATCCAGGCCGCGGCGCTCGCCTTCGGCGGTGTGGACCTGGTGGTCAACAACGCCGGGTTGTCGCTCTCCAAGACGTTGCTTGAGACTACCGAGGCCGACTGGGACATCCAGCACGATGTTATGGCCAAGGGTTCCTTCCTGGTCGCCCAGGCTGCGGCCCGGGTGCTGATCGACCAGGGCCTCGGCGGCGACATCGTCTACATCTCGTCGAAGAACTCCGTCTTCGCCGGCCCGAACAACGTCGCCTACGGCGCGGCCAAGGCCGACCAGGCCCATCAGGTGCGGCTCCTGGCGGCCGAGCTCGGCGCCTTCGGGATCAGGGTCAACGGAATCAACCCCGACGGTGTCGTCCGCGGCTCCGGCATCTTCGCCAGCGGCTGGGGCGCACAGCGGGCCGCCGTCTACGGGGTCGCCGAGGAGGACCTGGGCGCCTACTACGCAGGCCGTACCCTGCTCAAGCGCGAGGTGCTGCCCGAGCACGTCGCGGCCGCCGTCCTGGCCCTGACCGCCGGAGAGCTCGAGCACACGACCGGCCTGCACATCCCGGTGGACAGCGGGGTCCCCGCCGCTTTCCTGCGCTGACCCAAGCGCCCGGCCCGTCACCTATCACCCCGACGTCGACCAAGCAGCATCCGGAGCCCGGCATGGCATCTGAACTACGCACCCTGGTGGAGTTGTCGCGCACCCTGGGTGAACCGAGCCGGGATCTGGTCATCCTGGCCGAGGGCAACACCTCGATCCGCACCGACCCGGACCGGATGCTGGTGAAGGCCAGCGGTTCTCAGCTCGGT